>NZ_JBHSLC010000003.1:0-218005 GCF_042657465.1 Azospirillum himalayense
GCCCGCGTGGAGGGCGGCGGCACCACCCTCGACCTCGGCGGCGGCAACCGCATCACCATCCTCGGCCAGACCGGAAACGTCGCCGCCTGGTTCGGCTGAGGTGGATTTCCGCCTGAAATTTCCGTCTGAAACGACCTTTCCGAAGAGGTCGCAGGAAAAGCTGGCGGTCCTTGGGACCGCCAGCAGCAAGCTGCAGAACCGCCGGCTGGTGACGTAGGCGCACTCCCATTTGCAGCCCGGTCTGCCGCCATGCGTGAAACCGCGTGTGTCCAGGGGGGCGGCCCTTAAGGAGTCTCTTCGTAGGGTGCTCGTTGTGATTCAAGGCTCTGGAAAGGGGCCTTGGATGAGCGGCAGCAAGTTCTGATTGACGGCGAAGCGGTTTGCGAGGCTTGAGGTCCATATTCCGTGGGATACCCGTGGCATGCCCCGGCTAAACCGACCTGCGACGAGTTTTACACTGCGAGGAGTTTTACGTGGTCAGCTTCCCGTCCGTCGGCGGATTGGGCCGCTTGCCCTGGTGTCGTCACGATGCCCCCCTTCCCAGAAATACGGGGCGTCCGGGTATCCCGGTGCGGTTCGGCTCGGTTTAAAATGGTATCCCGATCAGAACCGCCAGGGACGAGTTGGCTGCGAACATGCTCTCAATGTCCGGTCGTCACCATTTCAGCGTGGCATGCACCAGGAAGGAGCGGCCGGCCTCCAGATAGCGGCGGCGGTCGGCCGAGGTCTCGCTGACGCCGACGACGTTGACGTAGTTGTAATAGCCCTGGTTGAACAGGTTGTAGACCGAGGTGCCGAGGCTGATGGTCTCCGTCGGGTTGACGTAGGCGGCCAGATCCACCGTGGTGTAGGCCGGGGCCTTCAGGTAGGTCGGGTTGCTCACGTCGTTCGCCGTCTTGGCCATCACATGGGTTGCGGCGACCTGGGCGCCCCAGAAATCATCCGGCGCAGTGTAGGACAGGCCGGCGTTGACGGTGAAGGGCGCCACCTCGTCGATGGCGGTGCCGGCGTCGATGTCGAAGCCGCGGGCGAAGGCGGCCGCGCCGAACAGCGCCCAGCCCGGCCGGAACCGCCACTCGCCCTTGCCCTCGGCGCCGAAGATCTCGACCTTCGAGACGTTCTGCGCCTGATAGCGCAGGATGCCGCCGGCGCCGGTGCCGACCGCCTTCTGCAGGATGAAGTCGCTGTAGCGGTTGTAGAAGCTGGAGACCTGGAAGCTCGACCCGTCGCTGAACTTGCCGCGCAGGCCGGCCTCGACGCCGTCGCTGCTCTCCGGCTTGAGGTCGGCGTTGGGCAGCACCTCGTAGCCGTAGGTCGGGTTGGAGAAGCCGAGGTTGGCGTCGTCGTAGGGCGGCGCGCGGAAGCCGTGCGCGTACTGGCCGAACAGCGCGTATTCCCTGGTCAGGTCGTAGGTCGCGCCGAACTTCGGCGACAGGGCCAGCTTGTCCAACTTTTCCGGCTGGGTGGACGGCCGGGCGGCGAAGTAGGCGGCGTCCTTGTCCGGGTCCATCCGGTAATAGTCGAGCCGCAGCGCCGGCACCAGCCGCAGCCGGTCGATGGTGATCTCGTCCTGCACGTAGGCCGAGGCCATCAGGGTGTCGGTGTTGGGGAAGGTGCGGCTGGGGTAGGAGTCGCCGTTGTAGCTCTTCGCGGTGGCCCCGGTCGCGAGGTTGGTCAACGTCACGTCGCGCAGGCGCTCGGTGCGGATGGAGTCGATGCCGAAGCCGTAGGAGATGCTGTTGGGCAGCCCGAAGACCTGCGTGTCGGAGCGCAGGTTGACGGCGGCGCCGACGATCGTCTGCTTGGATTCGTTGCTGGTGGATTCCCGCAGGCCGGTGCCGGCGGTGAACAGCGGGCTGGTGGAGGTGGCGACACGGGCGTTGCGGGTGCGCTTCTCCTCGCGCTCGAACTGGGTGCCGTAGAGCCGCCAGTCGATGTGGTCGATGAAGCCGATGGGCGTGTCGTGCGCGTGCTCCAGGCTGACGCGCCAGCGCGTGGCCGTGTCGTCGGCGGTGGAGCCGGTGAAGGCGCCGCGCGTCATCCGCATCGGCACCATGGAGAAGATGTAGCTGGCGCTGCCGCCGACGTCGTTGCGCAGCGTCGTGTCGGTGCTGCGATGGAAATACTCGCCGGTCAGCGTCACCTTGTCCGGCCCGTGGTCCCAGACCAGCTTGGCGAGGCCGTTGTTGCCCTCATAGTCCTGCGGGTTGCGGTAGGCCTTGTCCTTGGACTTGTACTCCTCCCCGTCGCGGCGCGTGTAGATGCCGAGCAGGGAGAAGTCGCCGGAGCGCAGCACCCCCGTGCCGGTCTCCGACAGGCTGGAATCGACGCTGTCGTAAGTGGTCTTCAGCGACACGAAGCTGTCGCGGCCGGGTTGCAGATAGTCGGCCGGATCCTTGGTCACGTAGGTCACCACGCCGCCCAGCGCGTCCGATCCGTAGAGCGCCGAGGCCGGGCCGCGCATGATCTCCACCTGCTTGACCGAGTCCAGATCGACCACGTCGCGGTTGTAGCCGGCGGACGGCGCGGCGGAGGCCGGC
Organism: Azospirillum himalayense; assembly: GCF_042657465.1. Taxonomy (NCBI): domain Bacteria; kingdom Pseudomonadati; phylum Pseudomonadota; class Alphaproteobacteria; order Rhodospirillales; family Azospirillaceae; genus Azospirillum; species Azospirillum himalayense. The sequence goes on from NZ_JBHSLC010000003.1 coordinate 2,541, forward strand.
GATTCCGGCAGGCGCGTGCCGTCGACCTGCATCAGGATGCGGTTGTTGCTGATGCCGCGGATGGTGAAACCGCCGGCCCCCGCGCGGGACGGGGAGTTGCTGACCGTCACGCCGGGTTCGTAGCGCGGCAGGTCCTGGAGGCGGTGGACGCCGCGCTTCTCAAGCTCGTAATCCGGGATGACCGACACCGTGCCCGTGTTCTCGCCCACGCTGCGCAGGCCGCGCTCGCCATAGACCGTCACCGCGTCGAGGATGGTCGGGGGCGGCGAGGTGGTCGCCTGCGCGGTTTGGGTGGCGGTTTGCTGAGTCTGCTGCTGCGCTTGGGCGGCAGGAGCCAGCAACGTCAATGCGGAGGCCGACAGCCACAGCGCCGCGCGCAGGCGGGAGCGGGCGGGGCGGAGAGCAGGGCGGTGGGACATGGGTGGCTCGATCATCTCTGTCTCTCTGCACGAGGTTTTTCTGGCGTGTTGTTCTTATAAAAATGCGATTGCGTCTTATTCGCAATTGACGGGCTGAAACCGCCCCGTGCCGGTTCAGGCGGTGCGGGGCGTCGCCCCGCACAGGCGGGCCTTCAGCGCTTCGAACCGCTCCACCTGATCGGGCAGAAGCTGGCGGGCGTCGTCGCGGCCGACGAAGACCTTGAACATCGCCTCCCCGTCGCCGTTGAAGAAAACGACGGAGGCGCTGTCGGCGCTGCCCATGAAGGGCCGGCGGACGAAGCCAACGGTGCGGCAGCGGTCCAGCCGGATGTGGCCGCCGATCGGGCTGCCGCCGGCGAGGTTGTAGAAGCCGCGCCCGAACTGCCCGCGCGGCAGCGGCCCCTTGCACTCCAAAACGAGGTCGGCGCTGTGCACCAGCACGGTGACCGTGCCCCACTCCGCCATGTCCAGCATCGCCGCCTCGGCGGTTTCCCCCGGCGCGAAGGCGCGCAAGCCGTCCGGCAGGCATTCGGTGACGGCGAGCAGGCTGACGCCGGTCTCCGCCGCGACCGCCTCCAGCACGCCGTTCGGCGCGGCGGCGAGGCGTTCGCGCAGGGCGGCGAGCGTGTCGAGGGGCGGGGCGGTGGGGGTGCTGTGCGGCATGGAAGCGATCCGAAGCGTCGGTTGCGAACTAATTTGAGAATAGTTCGCATTCGCAAATTGGCTCAACGGCGCTTCGCTTAATTTCGCTTAATGGAGAATGCCGGTGATGGCGCCGGGAACGGCGGAAGCCGGGGAGGGGACCGGACGTCCGCGGCGTTCCAGCCGGACCACCGCGCGCAGGCCCGGCCCGTTGTCCTCCAGCCGCAGGGCACCGCCGTGCAGCCGGGCGATGGCGTCCACGATGGCGAGGCCGAGCCCATGGCCGGGCACCCGGTCCGACGGGTCGAGCCGGCAAAAGCGCTGCACCGCGAGCGCGCGCTGGCCGGGCGCCAAGCCCCGACCGCGGTCGGCGACGGTGATCTCGTTCCAGCCGTCGCGCCGCCCGGCCGACAGGTGCAGCGCTCGGCCCGGCGCATATTTCAGGGCGTTGTCCACCAGATTGGCGACGGTCTGGAACAGCAGCGTGCGGTCGCCGCGCAGATCGAGGTCGCGCTCCACGGCGACGGTGATGACCGTGCCGGTGCCCTCGGCCAGCGGCAGGTAGGATTCGGCCACTTCGTCGAGCAGTGCCTTCGCGTCGAGCGGCTCCACCGCCAGGGTGCAGCGCCCGGTCTCGATCTCGCCCAGCCGCATGATGGCGCGGAACAGGTGCTGGATGCGCCGCGTCTCCTCGATCCCTTCCTCCAGCTCGCGGCGCAGGGCGTCGTCGGGGCAGTTCTCGGCGATGGTGACCAGCCGGTTGTGCAGGTGGGTCAGCGGCGTGCGCATCTCGTGCGCGATGCTGCTCGACACGCTGGACACCTCCTCGACCAGCCGGGTCACGCGGTCGAGCGTGCGGTTGACCTCGCGGCCGAGGCGGGCGAACTCGTCGTCCGGCCCGCCGATGGCGACGCGGCGGTCGCGGTCGCCCGCCGCGTAGGCGGTCAGCGCCATGGTGATGGCCGACACCCGGCGCAGCGTGCCGGCGCTGAAGCGGAGGCCGAAGGCGACGCTGGTCAGCAGGAACACCAGCACGCCGCAGCCCGCTGCCAGCGGCACGGCGCGGAGCTGGTCGAGCATGGGCTGGAGGTCGTAGGCGTTGACGTAGCGTCCGCCGTCGCCCAGCCGCACCACCATCCCACGCACCTTCCAGCCGTCGCCGCGCTGGTCGATGCGGCCGGTCTCGCAGGGAGCGGGGGCATCGCAGGCGACGACGGCGAGCAGCCGCCGGGCCATCGCCTCGTCGCCGTAGAGCACCTGCCCGTCGCGGTCGATCACCATGCGCCGCCGCGTGCCCTCCGGCGCGAAGCGCTCGCGGCGGCGCAGCTCCGCGACCAGGGCGGCGGCGTCCCCGAACCCGCCGTGCAGGCGCTGCGTCTCCTGGTCGCGCTCCAGCAGGTCGCCGACATGCTCGTTGACCAGCTCCACCAGCAGATCGCGGCTCCACAGCACGGCGGCGCCGGCCACCACGAGGAAGACCGCGCCGATGGCCATGGCCTGGCGGAAGCTGCGCGTGTCGAGATGGCGGCGAAACCTCCGGACCCAGGCCGGCCCTGCCCCGGACGGGCTAGCCCAGGACATAGCCGATGGCCCGCACGGTCTTCAGCAGGGGCGGGTCGAAATCCTTGTCGATCTTCGCCCGCAGCTTGAAGACATGGACCTCCACCAGATTGGTCGGCGGGTTGAAGCCGTAGCCCCAGGCCTTCTCCAGCAACATGCTGCGGGTCACGGTGCGGCCGGGGTTGCTCATCAGGATGTGCAGGAGCTTGAACTCCTTGTCGGTCAGTTCGATGGGGACGCCGCGTCGGGTCACCTCCCGGCGGGTGACGTCCATCATCAGATCGGCGACCTCCAGCACGTCGCCGGCCCCGGCCAGGGCGGCGCGGCGGGTCGCCAGATGCTCCAGCCGGACCAGCAGCTCGGCGAAGTCGAAGGGCTTGCCCAGATAGTCGTCGGCCCCGGCGCGCAGCCCGGCCACCCGTTCCGTCGTCTCGTCCAGGGCGGACAGCACCAGGACCGGCGGGTGGCGGGTGCCCTGCAGGCGCTTCAGCACCTCCATGCCGTCCAGCTTGGGCAGCATGCGGTCCAGCACCACCACGTCGAACGCCTCCTCGCGCAGCAGGCGCAGCGCGTCCTCGCCATCGCCGGCGAAGCGGCAGGAATGGCCGGAGCCGCCGAGCTTCGCCCCGATCCAGTAGCTGACCGCCGCGTCGTCCTCAACGATCAGAACACGCACCGTCCCCTCCCTTTGACGCCTCTTTGGGGCGACCCGTCTCGTCCTCGGTCTGCTATTAATAATCATTCGCAATTGGCTTTTCCAGACGCCGCGGCGCGTCCGGTGGCGGCATAGACCACGCCCTCCTCCTCCGGCAGGTCGAGCCGGACGAAGGCCGTGCCGAAGATGCGCTCCAGCACCGGCACCGGCAGGCCGGCCATGGATCCGGACCAGGCGACGCGCCCGCCGGCCAGCAGCAGACCGTCGTCGGCGTAGCGCGCGGCCAGCGTCAGGTCGTGCAGGATCACCGCGCAGCCGCCGCCGGTCCGCTCCACCCAGTCGCGCGCCGCCCGCAGCAGATGGTGCTGGTGGGCGGGGTCGAGGCTGGCCGTCGGCTCGTCCAGCAGCAGGTAGGACGGCCCCGCCACGTCGCGCCCGTGCCGCCCCGCGGCCAGCTGGGCGAGCGCGCGGGCGAAGGCGACGCGCTGGCGCTCGCCGCCAGAGAGCTGAGGCATCAGCCGGCCAGCCAGCCCGCCGGCCCCGGCGCGCATCAGGCAGTCGGCGATCAGGGCGCGCCGGTCGCCGGGGCGGATCAGCCAAGGCTCGGTCGCCAGCTCCATCACCTCCTCCACCGAGAAGGCGAAGGCGACCTGTTGGTGCTGCGCCACCAGGGCACGGCGGACGGCCAGCCGCGGCGCCGGGATGGCCGCCATCGCCACCCCGTCCAGCAGGGCGCGGCCGGCGGTCGGCCGCCGCTCCCCGGAGAGGAGGGAGAGCAACGTGGATTTTCCGGCCCCGTTGGGTCCCAGGATGGCCAGCATCCGACCCGGCCGAACCGCGGCGGTGACGCCGTCGAGAAGGCGGGCGCGGCCGATGGTCAGGCCGGCGTCGATCGCTTCCAGCATGGTCAGGCCCCTCCCAGCGCGCCGGCGCGGCGGCGCAGAAGCCACAGGAAGAAGGGACCGCCGACGGCGCCCAGCAGCAGGCCGGCCGGCACGTCGGCCGGGGCGGCGATGGTGCGGGCCACCGTGTCGGCCAGGACCAGCAGGACCGCCGCGGCCAGCGCCGTCGCCGGCATCAGCCGGCGGTGCACCGGCCCCAGCAGAATCCGCATGACGTGCGGCACGATCAGCCCGACGAAGCCGATCAGGCCGGACACCGCCACCGCCGCTCCGACGCCCAGCGCCACCAGCAGCACCGTGCGCACGGCGAAGCGGTGCGGGTCGAGGCCCTGGAGGAAGGCCTCCCGCTCGCCCATGGCGAACAGGTCGAGTCGCCGCGCCCCGGCCAGCAGCCCGGCGGTCGCCAGCCCCATCAGGAGCATCGCCGGTCCGATCTGCGCCCAGCCCGACCCGCCGAAGCCGCCCATCATCCAGAAGGTCATCTGGCGAAGCGCGAGGTCGTCGCCGAGGTAGCTGAACAGCCCGATGCCGGCCCCGCCCATGGCGTTCACCGCGATGCCGGCCAGCAGCATGGTGGCGGGGGAATTGCGCCCGTCGCGGCGGGAGATCGCCAGGATCAGAACGGTGGCGGCCAGCGCGCCGAGGAAGGCGGCCAGCGGCAGCACGGTGGCGAGCGACAGGCCGCTGCGGGCCAGCCCCAGCCCCGACACCCCCAGCACCATGGCGGCGGAGCCGGCCAGCGCCGCGCCGCTCGACACGCCGACCAGACCGGGATCGGCCAGCGGGTTGCGGAACACGGCCTGCAACGCCACCCCCGCGACGCCCAGCGTCACCCCGACCGCGGCGGCCAGGACGATGCGCGGCAGGCGCAGCATGGTCAGCACCATCCAGTCGCGCTCCGACAGCGGCGTGCCGGGCAGGCCGAGCAGGGACGCGAGGTGGGACAGGCTGCGGTCGAGCGGGACCGACACGCCGCCCGTCGCGACGGCAATCAGCACGGCCAGCGCCAGCGCCACGGCCAGCGCCGCCAGCACCGGGACGAGGGGCGGGCGCCGGAAGGTCGGCGCCGCCCGGTCCCCTTTCCGGAAGGACGGCATGGACAAGGTCAGGCTCATGGTTGTCCTTGAGGAGGGGTGCCCTGGACGCGGGTGAGTTCGGCGACCGCCTCGGCCGTGCGGGGGCCGAGACCCATCAGCAGCGCGCCGTCCACCACCGCCACCCGCCGGGCCTTGGCCGCCGGGGTCAGGGCGAGCTGCGGCGTCGCCAGGAATGGGTCGAGCCCGCCCGAGCGGTCGACCAGCGACCGGCTGACCAGCAGGATGTCGGGCGCTGCGGCCAGGACGGACTCGGACGACATCGGCACATAGTCGCGCTCCACCTCCAGGGCGTTGCGCGCGCCGGCCATGGCGATCAGCGCGGCGGGGACGGAGCGGCTGCCCGCCGCCATCAGACCGCCCGGCCCGCCGCCGACCACGCCGAGCACGACCGGCGCGCCGTCCTTCGCTCCGGTTTGGGCGGCGACGGCGGCCAGGGCGGCAAGGTCGCGATTCAGCGAGTCCGCCAAGCGCCGCCCCTCCGCCTCCCGGCCGAGCAGGCGGGCGACCCGCTCCACCTTGTCGAGCAGACCGGCCAGCGTCGGCGTCTCCGGCACGACCTCCACCGTGACGCCGAGCGCCCGCAACTGGTCGAGCGTCGTCTCGGGGCCGGCGCCCTGGATCGCCAGGACGTGGGTCGGGGCCAATGACATCACGCCCTCCGCCGAGAGGGCGCGCATGTAGCCCACGTCGGGCAGGCCGTTCACCGGCTGCGGATAATGGCTGCTGGTGTCGCGCCCGACGACCGAGCCGCCGTCGCCGAGCGCGTAGACCAGTTCGGTCACCGGAGGGCCGACGGTGACGATCCGCCGCTCCGCCGCCCCGGCCAGGGTGGCGGCGGTGAGCGCGAGGGTGGCGGCGATCGCCGCGGGGAGAAAGCGCAGGCGCCTCATCGGCCGGCCTCCGTTCGTCACAGGGACGCGGCGAGCGCGCGCCACTCCGTCCGCTCCGGCTTGTCCTCGTCGCGCTGGCCGCAGAGGATCGCCGCGTTGTCGCCTTGGTCGTCGTACAGCTCGACGGTGGTGATGCCGCCCTTGTCCGTCGGCTTGTGGACGACCCAGGCGCTGGACAGCCGCGCCTGGATGGCGCGCAGGGTGAAGCCGGGGTCGTCGATGCGCAGCAGCCCGTCGGCCGTCGTCGGGTGGTCCACCGTGCCGGTGTGGATCTGGATGCAGCCGGGGTTGCCGACGAAGATCATGATGTCGAGGCGGCGGTCGCGCGCCGCCTCCAGCAACGGCAGGAGGGTGGTGGTGGGCAGCTCCCGCGCGAAGCCCGGCCCGGCGAGGCGCAGCGCCTGCCGGCGCCCGACCCCGAAGGTCCTCAACATGCCGAAGAACTCGTGCACGTCGGTCATCGCGCTCCAGGCGGCGCGCAGCCCCTCCACGTCGATCTCGGCGTCGGGCCGCTCGGCGGCGGGGGCGGGCAGGGGTTCCAGGACCGGCGCGTCCTGCTCGGCGGCGCGATGCAGGATCAGGAAGGCGTCCCAGGCGGCGGCGTTGGTCTCCGCGGTGCGGTGGATGGCGTGGATGGCACGGCCGTGCCGGTCGAAGACGCGGATGGCCTCGGCTTCGCCGTCCGTTTCCGGCGTGTGGACGGTGATGGTCCAGTGGCGCGGGAAGACGCGCAGGTCGACCTCGCGGTTCAGCACGATCAGGGCCGGGCCGTTGCCGTCGACGTTGCCGAAGCGACCAGTCTTCTCATGGGTGATGCTGCGGTTGCCGGTGACGACGCGGACCGTCCCCAGGACGTCCAGCTTCCTCAGGGCGTCGGTCCAGTCCACCTCCAGCCGCGTCGGGTGGGCGGCGCCGTTCTGCCAGCTGGGGAAGGCGGATTGGATCGGATCGGCAATCGGAAGAGCGGGCGGCAGGCGGGTGTCGGGCATTGGGGGCTTCCCTTGACAAGATGCGGTGTGGTCGGCCCGTCCGGACAGGGCCAAATCTCCCGCAAATGATCATGAGAAGCATTATCAGTTACAAGGCGCCGATCATTAACCGACATTAATCGCCCGGCGCCCGCCGGAACCGGGGATTGCGCGTAGCGATACGTCCGGCAAAAGCGCAACCCCCTCACCCTAACCCTCTCCCCAGAGGGGAGAGGGGATTTCAATACGATCACTTTGCCCGTCAGGCCGCCTCTTCGACCTTCTCGTTGCGCTCCGGAAGGGCGGCCTCGCGCACTGTGGCGACGGGCGCGCGCGGGGTCTCGTCGACGCGCATGCTGAACAGGTCCGGCCGCGCGTAATGGCCCACCGGATCGAAATCGAGTTTGGCGCCGACCAGATCCTCGACGTCCACCTCGGCGGTCAGGATGCCCTCCGCGTCGACCAGCGGGCCGGCCAGGATTTCGCCGAGCGGCCCGACGATGACCGAGCGGCCGTGCATCATCCACTCGTCCGGCCCGGCGTCGATGCGGCTGGCGTAGTCCTCCGGGAAGTCCGAGCGGCGCATCACCTGACAGGCGCCGATCACGAAGCAGCGGCCCTCCATGGCGACGTGGCGCATGGTGGCGATCCAGCTTTCGCGGTCGTCCGCCGTCGGCGCCGCCCAGAGCTGGACGCCCTTGGCGTAGTAGGCCGCGCGCATCAGCGGCATGTAATGCTCCCAGCAGATGGCGCCGCCGACACGGCCGAACGGCGTGTCCATGACGGTGAGGGTCGAGCCGTCGCCGAACCCCCAGACCAGCCGCTCCGACCCGGTCGGCATCACCTTGCGGTGCTTGCCCATCTGGCCGTCCGGCGACAGGTAGAGCACCGTGCAGTAGAGCGTTCCGCCGTCACGCTCGATGACGCCGACGACCGCGTGGATGCCGTGCCGCGCGCAGGCCGCCGACAGCGTCTCGGTCTCCGGTCCCGGAACGGTGATCGCGCCGCGGACGTAGCGGGCGAAGTCGGCGCGTCCCTCCGGCGTGCGCCGGCCGATCGAGCAGCCGAAGTCGAGCCCCTTCGGGTAGCCGCCGATGAAGGCTTCCGGGAAGACGGCGAGCGACGCGCCGGTGGACGCCGCTTCGGCGATCAGGTCGACCGTGCGGGCGGTCGCCGCGGCGGCATCGAATGGCACCGTCGCCGCCTGCACCGCGGCCACTTTAACCTTGGTCATGCTTGTCGTTCCTTGCAGTGTGTTTCGGTGGGTTGAGGCGCGGTGTCGGCCCAGACCGGCCTCACCAGATCGAAGACGTCGCGGGTGCGCAGATAGGCCGAGGGGCCGTGCATGCGGGCGACGAGGTCGAGCGCCTCATGGTCGATGCGGGGGCGTTCGGGGTTGCCGGTCAGGACGCGCGTCGCGACATGGGCGTGCAGCACCTCGCCCACGAACAGCCACTGTCCGGGACCGCTTTCGAACTCGTGGATCAGACGGCATTCGAAGGCGACCGGCGATGCGGCGATGCGCGGCGGCCGGACCGCGACGCTCGGCAGGGTGGCGAGCCCGGCGAGCCGGGTTTCGTCCACCTCGGGCGGCGCCTCGACGCAGGTGAGGTTCATCGCCTCGGCGAGATCGAAGGGGACAAGGTTGATCACGAACTCGCGTGTCGTGCGGATGTTGACCGCCGTGTCCTTCGGCCGGTCCGGGCGCGCGAGCACGCCGAGACAGACCACCGGCCGGTCGGAGCCGAAGACGTTGAAGAAGGAGTAGGGGGCCGCGTTCACCCGGCCCTCGGCCGAGCGGGTGACCGCCCAGGCGATCGGCCGCGGCAGGACCGCGGCGGTGAGAAGGCGGTAGCGATCGGGCGCCGGCAGCGTGGCGAAGTCGAAATGGCGCGTTGGAGGGGCGGGGATGGCGGCGTGGTCGATGGCCGGCCGGGCCGCGTCGTCAAGTTGTAGAGTCATGAAGTCTCCTTCGGCGCGGCCCGGCATGGCCGCCGCCCCGTCCTGCGCGCCCGTCCTGCGCGATGCGTCGGGACCGCCGGCCGCTCAGCCGACGATCTTGACCGTCTTCGGATCGAAGTTTTGGGTGGCGAAAGCGCCGTCCACCTTGCCGGCGATGGTCGTGTCGACGAACTTCGACACGTCCGGCAGGCGCGGCAGCAGCTTCGCCTCGACGCCCCATTCGGCGAGCAGGTTCAGCTTCTTGATCTGCTCATCCGAGAGCGCCGCCTTGATGTCGGTGGGCGCCTTGGCGTTCCAGGCGGGGTCGTAGCCCGACGCCTTTTCCAGCACGGCCTCCGGGATGTTCTTCGCCGGCTCCAGCGAGCGGAACCAGCCGTTGACGAGGTCGTGGTTCTGGCTGGCGAAATACAGCGCCTGGGAGTTGGCGAGCAGGAAGCGCTCCGCCACCTCGGGTCGGTCCTTGAAGAAGCGGTTGTTCGCGGTCAGCACGATGACCGGGGTCAGATTCTCCGAGACCACCTGGGCGAAGCCCGCGTTCTCGAAGAAGCTCACGAACGGGTCGTAGGTGAAGAAGGCGTCGATCCGCTGCGCGCCCACCGCGTCGGCCAGCTCCGCCGGTCCGACATTGACGAAGGTCATGTCGCGGCCGGGGGTGAGGCCGGCCTTGATCATCGCCTCCTGGGCGTTCTGGAAGGCGGTGATGCCGAAGGTGCCGTAGACCTGCTTGCCCTTCAGGCCGGCGACGTCGGTGATCCCCGACTTCTTGGTCACCAGCACCGCCGAGCGGAACCGCGCCTGCGAGGCGATGGTGGTGACCGGCGCCCCGACCGCCATGGTGGTGACGGCGGCGAAGTCGGACAGCGTGCCGACATCGGCCGCGTTCGACACGATCGCCTCGTTCACCGCCGGCGAGGCGTTGAGCTGGATCATGTTCATGCGCAGGCCGTTGCGGGCCGCGATGTCCGTGCGCATCAGCACATGGGCGATCTGCGCCGACACGGTGGTGGTGTTGAACCAGCCCATCCTGACGACGTCCGCGCCCTGCGCGCGGAGGATCGCCGGCTTGGCGAGGGTAGCGGCGGCGGCGATGCCGGCGGCCAGCTGGCCGAAACGACGGCGCGAGAGTGTCGAGGTCACGTTCATTCCCCTTTTTGCCATTCGGGTTTCAGGGTCTCCCACAGGTCGTTGACCGTGGAGACGAACCAGGGATCGGAGCGCATCTCGGCCGTGCGGGGCCGCGGCAGCGGCACGGCGACCTCCTCGCGCACCCGGCCGGGCCGCGGGCTCATCACCACCACGCGGTCGGCCAGGAACACCGCCTCGTCGATGCCGTGGGTGACGAAGATCACCGTCTTGCCGGCCTCGGACGAAATGCGGGCGATCTCCTCCTGCAGAAGCACGCGGGTCTGCGCGTCCAGCGCGCCGAACGGCTCGTCCATCAGCAGGATGTCGGGGTCCGGGGCGAGCGCGCGGGCGATGGCCGCCCGCTGCTTCATGCCGCCGGAGATCTGGTGCGGGTACTTCTCCTCGAAGCCGGTCAGCCGGACCATGTCGATCAGCGAGCGGGCGATCTCCGCGCGCTGCTTCTTGGCCATGCCCTTGGCCTTCAGGCCGAACTCCACGTTCTGCTGCACGGTCATCCAGCCGAACAGCGCGTAGTCCTGGAAGACGACCGTCCGCGACGGGTCCGGACGGACGATGGGGCGGCCGTTCTGCAGGAGCGTCCCGCTCGACGCCGACTGGAAACCGGCGACGATGCCGAGCAGGGTCGACTTCCCGCAGCCCGAGGGGCCGAGCAGCGAGATGAACTCGCCGCGGCGGATGCGCAGATCGACCCCGTCGAGCGCGACCACCATGTTGTCGGACGAGGTCCCGCCATAGACCTTGCCCAGATTCCGGATGTCGATCTGGATGTCGGCCGGCTGGGCCTGCGGCGCGCCGGGGGGCGGGGCGGGGGTCTTGCGTGCGGTGTTGGCGGCCATGTTCCTTCGCCTCCTGCTCAATTGCGCTCGGAAGGCGCCCAGGCGTTCACCCGACGCTCGATCCGCTCGAGGACGGCGGACATGGCGAAGCCGACGAGACCGATGGCCACCATGCCCGCAACGACGTTGTTGATCTGGAAAAGCATGCGCGACTGCTGGATCAGGTAGCCGAGGCCGGTCTGCGCCGCGATCAGCTCGGCGGTCACCACGCACATCCAGCCCACGCCCAGTGCGATCCGCAGCCCCGGCAGGATGATCGGCAGGGAGGCCGGGATCAGCACGTCCGTGAAGAGCTGCCAGGGCGTCGCGCCGAGGCAGAGCGCCGCGTTCATCTGGTTCCGGTCGAGGCCGCGCACCGCCGTGTAGGTGGCGACGAAGGCCGGGAAGACGGCGCCGAGGAAGACCAGGAAGTAGGACGCGGCATCGCCGAGCCCGAACCACAGGATGGTGATCGGGATCCAGGCGAGCGGCGGGATGGGGCGGAGCGCCTCGACCACCGGCCGCACGAAGTCCGCGACACCGCGCCACCAGCCGCACATCAGCCCGAGCGCCATGCCGACGACGCAGGCGAGCGCGAAGCCGACCGCCACCCGCTGCAGGCTGGCGCCGAGATGGACCCACAGCGAGCCGTCGAGCGCCATGTCCCAGAGCGCGCCCGCCACCGCAACCGGCGACGGCAGCAGGAAGGCGTCGATGAGGCCGAGCGAGGTCAGCGCCTGCCAGACGGCAAAGAAGGCCGTGAGGCCCATCGCCGCGCGGAAGGACCGGTCCGTCAGAATGCGGGGAGTCACGGCGCGGCGCGGCGCCCTCTGCATGAAAGGCGGTGCTGCCGCATGCGCTTTCGTGTTCGCTTCCATCACCTTCCCTCGTTCCACCGTTCGGCGCCGCCTCGCGGGACGTCAGCGTCCTTGGACGACGACAAAACGATGACAGTGTCGGAAAAATCCGTCAATTCGAAAAATACAAATGAATGACGCTTGGCAGCGCAAAACTTGCCGTTTTAACGGGCATATGGCGGGATGAAAGCCCATTTTATCGTCTTTGCGCCAAAGTGGTGCCGCGAGGAGGCGGCGTTTTATCGGCAAAAACCGACGATGGACGAGTGGCGCGGAATCGGGCATGTTGCGACGCGATTCAAAAGGGAGCACGTGGGTGAATCTGGAGGAGAAGCTGTCCCGGATCGGCATATCGGGGACGCTCTACAAGCTCTATCTGACGACGATCCGCCTCGGCGGCGGCTCCGTCACGGAGGTGGCCGCGGGCGCCGGCATGGCCCGCACCACGGCGCACGACGCTCTCGCCAAGCTGGAGGCGGAGGGGCTCGTCCGCTTCGTCGATCACGGGAAGCGCCGCTTCGTGGTCGCCCAGGACCCGGGCATCCTGCTGGAGCGCAGCGAGGCCCGGCGGCAGATGCTCGAGGACGTGATGCCGGTCCTGCGGTCGATGTACCATCACGAGAACGGCCAGCCGAACGTCCGCTTCCACCCCGGTCCCGAAGGCATCCGCACCGTCCTGTGGGAGACGCTGAGCGGCGACGAGAAGGAGCTGCGCGCCACACTGTCCATGCGGGAGCTGATGGTCCAGCCGGGGCTGGAGGAGATGGAGCGCTATTTGAAGGAGCGGGCGCGGCGCGGCATCTGGCTGCGGGTGATCCGCTCGGAGGAGCGCGACATCGCGCCGATCTGGCCGTCGAGCCAGGAGGAGCGGCGCGAACTGCGCTACGCGCCCGCCACCTACAACCTCGCGATGACCTGCTTCATCCACGGCACCAAGGTTTCCGTCATCTCGTCGGCCCGCGAGAGCTACGGCCTGATCCTCGACAGCGCCGATTTCGCGGCCTTCCAGGCGTCCATGTTCGACGCCATGTGGAGCCTGAGCACACCGGCGCCGACCATCCCCTGACCCCTCGGCCATGCGCCTAATTGAGGAGGTGGTTCTCGCGCAGGCGGGCCACGGCGAGGTCCACGAAGGCCCTCACCTTGGCCGGGGCGTGGCGCCCCTCGGGATGGAGGACGTGGATGGGCAGGGGCGGTTCCTCATGGTCGGCGAGCACGATGCGAAGCTCCCCGGCCAGCAGGGCCGGGCCGATCTGGTAATGGAGCACCCGGGTGAGGCCCCAGCCCGCCTTGGCGGTCGCGATCACCGCCTCGTTGGTGTTGCATTGCAGGACCGGGTCGATGGTCACCCGCTGGTCCCGGGCGAACCGCCACTCCGGCGACGCCCAGGCGCCGGTCGACACGGCGATGCGGTGGTGCTTGAGGTCGGCGGGCGTCTCCGGGACGCCGTGGCGTTCGAAATAGGCCGGGGCGCCGCAGACCACGCGCCGAACCGTGCCGACCCGGATGGCGGTGAGCCCCGAATCCGGAAGGTGCCCGATGCGCACGGCGACGTCGATGCCCTCCTCCACGATGTTCACCGGGCGGTCGACGAAGAAGGTCTGCGCGCGCATGCCGGGATAGCGATCCAGATACTCGGTCACGATCGGCAGAACATGCATCGGCCCGAACAGCGCGGAGGCGGTGACGGCGAGCGTCCCGGTCGGGGTGGCATAGACGCCGCCCGCGGCGGCCTCCGCCTCCGTGATGTCCGAGAGAATGCGGCGGCAGTCTTCCAGGTAACGCGCCCCGGCTTCGGTGACCTTCACCGAGCGGGTGGTGCGCACGAACAGGCGGGCGCCGATGAGATCCTCAAGGGCCGCCACGGCGCGCGTCACCGCCGGCGCGCTCAGATGCAGGTGGCGGGCGGTTTCGGCGAAGCTTTCCGTTTCCGCGACCTTCACGAAGATCCGCATCGCCTGCAAGCGGTCCATGCGCGCCCCTGTTTCGTGCCACTGCGGGAGTCCCATCGGGACCTCGGGGACAATGCGGATGTACCGCTTCACGGCGTCCCCGTCACAGTCTGTGGCCGAACCAGGTCCGGATATCAACCGTCTGCGTGCAGCCGGTCGAACCTTTCCGATGACAGTCTCTCAAAGCGCGAGTTGCAGGCGGTCATCCTCGTCCGTCTCCGCTTCGGCGGGGACGGCGCAGCACAGCAGCACCTCGTCCGCGGCGACCGCCGCGCTCGGCTCCTTGACGTAGGTCACCGCACCCTTGAGCAGCTTGGTGCGGCAGGTCCCGCAGGTGCCCTCGCGGCAACTGAAGGCGGGATCGAGACCGCGCGCTTCGGCGAGGTCGAGCAGCGTGCCGGAGCCGGGTGTCCAGCGCGCCTCCTTGAGCGTGTTCATGAAGGCGACCGGCACCGGCTTGGTCGAGGGCGGCCGGCGCGTCGGTGCGGCGGCTCCCTTGAACTCATCGGTCCGCTTCAGGGACGACGGCCCGAACGCTTCGGCGTGAATCCGCTCGTCGGCGATGCTGTAGCCGCGCAAGCCGTCGTAGAGCGCCTGGGTGAAGGCGGGCGGTCCGCAGACGTAGAAGTCGTAATCGTTGAAGCCGAGGATGCGTGTCAGCAGCGTCATGTCGATGCGGCCCACGGCGTCGTAATCGACTCCCGGCGCGGCCTCGCCGGGATCGCTGAGGACTCGGACGAGCCGGACGGCGCCGTTCGCCGCCGTGACGAGATCGGCGATTTCCCGGTCGAAGGGGCGCTCCGCTTTGGAGCGCGCGGCGTGGACCAGGATCGTCGGGCGGATGCGTTGCGTGCGCAGCCCCTCATAGACCACGTGTCGCAGCATGGCGAGCAGCGGCGTGATGCCGACGCCGCCGGCCAGCAGCACCGCCGGCCGCGTCGCGCGGGCGTCGATGGTGAAGCCGCCTGCCGGCCCGCGCGCCTCGATGACGTCGCCGACCCGGACATGGTCGTGCAGGTGCCGCGACACCAGCCCCTCGCGCTTGACGCTGATCCGGTAAATCCCGTCCGACGGGGCGACGGACAGCGTGTAGGTCCGCACCACTGGCTTGTCGGCGCCCGCCGGGGTGACGCGGATGGGCAGATGCTGGCCGGCCAGATGCGGCAGCAGCCCCGCGCCGTCGTTCGGCCGCAGATGGAAGGAGCGGATGGCGGCGCTTTCCTCCACGATGTCCGTCACCGTCATCGGCCGCCAGCGCGTCGCCAGCTCCTCCGCGCGCAGCCGGTCGGCGGCTTGGCCCCAGTCGCCGGTCATCAGGGAGCTGGGCGACCAGCCGTCCGCCCGCAGCGTCCAGCGCAAGGCCAGGGCGCCGCGCCGGCGGACGACCTTGCGCGCCTTGAACGTCCACAGCCGCTCGGCGCCCTGGAAGGCGGCGATCTCCGGCGACTCCAGGACCAGCGCGGCGTCTCCGGTCATCTGCAGCAGGTCGCCGCTGACGAAATCGACGAAGAGCAGACCCGCCTTCCCGTTGAGCAGGATGTTGCCGAGCGTGGCGAAGAAGAGGTTGCCGTCGAAGTCGGGAATGGTGAGCGTGCCGTCCCCGGCCACGCGGACGAATCCGGCCTTGCCGCCGCGATGCGACACGTCGACCTGACGATGGTCGCCACGGTCGGCGTAGGAGGCGACGAAGAAGGCGTCCGCCGCTTCGATCACCGCCCGCGCCGCTGGATCGAGGGCCGTCAGCTCCTCGACGGCGCCGGCGAAGGGCTGGGCGGGGTCGCGGGCCAGCGTGGCGTCGCGCAGCTGGATGTAGCGGGGGCAGTTGCCGAAACTCTGGTCGACCGCGACGCGGAAGCCCGCGGGCATTGTCGAGGCGACGCCGTTCATGCGGTTGCGCCGCCGCGTGTTCATCTCGATGCCGAGGAGGCCGACCGGCGCCCCGTCGGTCAGTCCGGCCGCTGCGGGATCGCCAGCGCTCGGGCGCGCGGCGATGTCGAGAAGGGTCGGCGACGGCGAGGACAGGAAGCCGGGCCGGCCTTCCAGCACGGTCGCCCACGCATCGCCGTCCGGGTCGGCGCTGCCGATCACGAGGAAGGGGAGCTGGGCGTAGAAGTCGCGGTGCTGGTCGGGCATGAAGTCGCGGATGACCCGCTGCCCCACCATCGCCATCCGCTCGGCGACGCCGGCGCCGACCTTTTGCTGCAGGAACGTCTCGCCCTCATGCCAGATCGGCAGCGTCTTGGCGGTCTCGCCCATGTCCCGTCTCCCCGGTGAAAGAAGCGGGCGCGCCGGTGTGCGCGCCCAGGCGGCACGTCAGGCGGCGGTGAGTCCGGCCGGCGTCTGGGCGAAGGGGACGAAGCCCGGCAGCGCCTCGACCCGGCGGAGGAAGGCGTTGACGGCCGGATAGCCCGACAGATCGACATTGCCTTCCGGGGCGCGGGCGACGTAGCTGTAGATGGCGACGTCGGCGATCGTCGGCTGGACGCCGACCAGCCAGTCGCGGCCGGACAGGTGGCTGTCGAGCCGCTTCAGCAGGGTGTGGGCGCGGCCGATGACCTCGTCGGGGTTGAAGCCGGCGCCGAACACCGTGACCAGCCGCGCCGCCGCCGGACCGTAAGCGACCTCGCCGGCCGCGACCGACAGCCAGCGCTGGACGGCCGCCGCGGTCCGGGCGTCCTCGGGCAGCCAGTCGCTGCGGCCGGCCTTCTTCGCCAGATAGACCAGGATGGCGTTCGAGTCCGGAACGACCACGCCGTCGTCCTCCAGCACGGGAACTTGGCCGAACGGGTTCAGCGCCAGGAATTCGGGGGTCTTGTGCGCGCCCGCCTTCAGGTCGACCTCGACCAGCTCGTGCGGCAGTCCAAGCAGGGAGACGAACAGGCGGGCGCGATGAGCGTGGCCCGACAGCGGGTGATGATAGAGCTTCATGGCTGACTCCTGCGATGCCGGCCGGGATCATCCCGATCCGCACACCGAGAGTGCGCCCGTCAGCCGATCACGGGAATGACCCGGTTTAGCAGTTCATCATTACACCCAGTGCAATAATGCCGGTTGGAGAGAGGCGTTTGGGGTGAGTGCGTTTGGCGTTTAATCCCTCTCCCGCCCCGGGAGAGGGTGCCCGCGGAGCGGGCGGGTGAGGGTAAAGCCGAGGATCAATGGATCAATCCTTGTCAGCACCCTCACCCCTCCCACGCTTCGCGCGGGCCCCTCCCCTCTCCCGGGGCGGGAGAGGGGGTAATCGCAACAGTTCCGTTTGATCGCTCAGACCGTCTTGACCTTCGGTCGCTTTCACGGCATTATGATGCATCATACATCGGGTGACCGGCAACGGCGGGAAGGGCGGAGGATGAGCGGGTTCGATCTCACCCTTCTCGAACACGACAATCTCGGCGGCACGATTTACCAGAAATTGTGCGAAGCCCTGATGAAGGGCGCCTTCAAGCCGAACGACCGCCTCAAGATCCGCGATCTGGCCGACCGGCTGGGGACGAGCGTCACGCCGGTGCGCGACGCCATCCTGCGGCTGGTGCAGGATCAGGCCCTGGTGCTGCGTTCGCCGCGCGACATCCGCGTCCCGATGCTGACCCGGGCCACGTACCTGGAGATCCGCGACATCCGCGTCAATCTGGAGGGGCTGGCCGCCGCCCGCGCCGCCGAACAGGCCACACCCGCCCAGATCGCGGCTTTGGACGCCCTGCTCAAGCGCAACGAGGAGGCGATGGCCGCCGGCAACACCGCGTTGGCCACCGAACTGAACCAGATCTTCCATTTCAAGGTGTCCGAGTTCGCGGACATGCCGGTGCTCGGCGACATTCTGCGGCGGCTCTGGCTGCAGATGGGGCCGTTGATCGCCGACGTCTACGGCGGCGCCGGGCGCACGATGATCGACCATCACTACCCGCTGATGGACGCCATCCGCGGCCATGACGGCCCCGCCGCCGCCCGCGCCATCCAGGCCGACATCCTGCTGGCGAGCGGCCCGATCCTGGAGAGGATCGACGGCGTGCACCCCGAGGCGCTCGCCGTTTGATTCTCGCCGATTGATTCCCCGGCGACCCCATCCGCTTCCTCAGCCGATCCACCCGCCATTATGATGCATCAAACATTGACCGCTTCGCACCACAAGGAGACACCGGCGATGACACCGGCCCCGACCCAGGGTGACGTTCTGACCACCGCCGCGCCGGCAATCTCCACGGAGGAGGCCGGCGCCATCCTGCAGCGGTGGTTCGGCGTGACCGGCACCGTCCGCGAACTGAGCAGCGAGCGCGACCGCAACTTCCACATCGCCACGCCTAAGGGGCAGGGCTATGTGCTGAAGTTCACCAACCCGGCGGAGCCACAGCTCGTCACCGGCTTCCAGACCGGAGCCATGCAGCATGTGGCCGACCGCGACCCGGCCCTGCCGGTGCCGCGGGTCGTGCCGACGCTGGACGGGGAAGCCCAGGCGATCGTCCAGATCGACGGCGGCGCCATGGTGCTGCGGCTGCTGACCTATCTCGAAGGAACGCCGCTCCACGCCGCGCCGCCTTCGTCGGGGCTGATGCGGGCGCTGGGAACGACGCTGGCCCGGCTGGATCGGGCGCTGGCCGACTACGAGCATCCCGGCTCGGAGCGCGACCTGTTGTGGGACATCACCCGCACCGCCAGCGTCGCTGACCGGCTGCATTATGTGGCGGACGACCGGCGCCGTGGGATGGTCGAGCGCTTCGTCGCCCGCTTCACCGACGAGATCGCCCCCCGGCTGCCCGCCCTGCGCCATCAGGTGATCCACAACGACCTCAACCCACACAACGCGGTGGTCGATCCGGTCGGGCATGAGACGGTTACCGGGATCATCGATTTCGGCGACGCGCTGCGGGCGCCGCTGGTCAACGATCTGGCGACGGCGCTCGCCTACCACGTCACCAGCGGCGAGACGCCCTTCGGTTCCGTGGTCGAGATGACCCGCGCCTACAACGCCGTGCTGCCGCTGACGGAGGACGAGGTGGAGCTGCTGCCTGATCTGGTGGCGGGCCGCCTCGCCCTGACCATCGGCATCACCGGCTGGCGGGCCGCCGAATACCCCGCCAACGCCGCCTACATCCTGCGCAACGCCGAACGCGCCTTCGCCGGCCTGGACCGGCTGACCGGCGATGAGGCCGCCACCGCCCGCCGCCTGCTCCATCTCGCCTGCCAGAAAGTGTGAACCGCCATGACCATGATCAACGCCTACGCGCCCGACGCCGCCGGAACCCTGCCGGAGCGCGAGCGCGCCCTGATCGCCAGTCGCGAGAGGCTGCTCGGCCCGGCCTACCGGCTGTTCTACGCCGACCCGATCCATGTCGTGCGCGGGGAGGGCTCGTCCCTCTATGACGCCGAGGGCAACCGCTATCTGGACGCCTACAACAACGTCGCCTCGGTCGGGCATTCGCGGCCGGAGGTGGTGGAGGCGATGGCCCGGCAGGCGGCCGTGCTGAACACCCACACGCGCTACCTGACCGACGGCATCCTCGACTTCGCCGAAGCCTTCCTGGCGGAGTTCCCGGCGGAGCTGTCGCACCTGATGCTGACCTGCACCGGCAGCGAGGCCAACGATCTGGCCCTGCGCGTCGCCCGCGTCCACACCGGCGGCACCGGCGTCGTCATCGCGCACAACGCCTACCACGGCGTGACTGCGGCGCTGGCCGAGATGTCGCCCTCGCTGGGCGCCGCGGTAAAGCTGGGCGACCATGTCCGCGTGGTGCCGGCGCCCGACGGCTACCGCATGCCGGAGGCCGAGGTCGGCGCCGCCTTCGCCCGCTCCGTCGAGGAGGCCATCGCCGATCTGCGGGAGAAGGGGATCGCCCCGGCGGCGCTGCTGGTCGACACCATCTTCTCCAGCAGCGGCGTCTTCACCGACCCGGCCGGCTTCCTCGCCCCGGCGGTGGAGGCGATGCGCAAGGCCGGCGGTCTCTTCATCGCCGACGAGGTGCAGCCCGGCTTCGGGCGGCTCGGCACGCACATGTGGGGCTTCGCGCGCCACGGGCTGGTGCCCGACATCGTGACGGTCGGCAAGCCGATGGGCAACGGCCACCCGGTGGCGGGCGCGGTGTTCCGGCCGGAGGTGATCGAGGCGTTCGGCAAGAGCCAGCGCTATTTCAACACCTTCGGCGGAAACCCGGTGTCCTGCGCGGTGGCGCTGGCGGTGCTGCGCGTGATCAAGGAGGACCGCCTGCAGGAGAACGCCCTGGCGGTCGGCACGGAGATGATCGACGGCCTGCGCGCGCTCGCCGCCAAGCACGAGCTGATCGGCGACGTGCGCGGCAGCGGCCTGTTCATCGGCGTCGAGATGGTGCGCGACCGCAAGCTGAAGACCCCGGCGTCGGAGGAGACGGCCCGTGTGGTGAACGGGATGCGCCAGCGCCGGGTGCTGATCAGCGCGACCGGGCAGGAGGGACACATCCTGAAGATCCGCCCGCCGCTGGTCTTCTCGTCCGAGGACGCCAAGCTGTTCCTCGCGACACTCGACGAGGTGCTGACGGCGCTTTAAGCCGCGCCGCCCCGCTGAGCCTCTTCCGTCGGGCGGCCTCGCCGTCACCAGTCGGTGGGGCAGGAGCGGCAATCGGTCATCAGAGCGTCCTGGAAGATGGCGAAGCGGATCTTCGCGCCCTCCAGGTTGGCCTGCGACAGGTTGGTCAGGGACAGCTTGGCCTCCTGAAGGTTGGCGCCCTCCAGGTTGGCGCCGGTGAGGTCGGCCTTGTCGGCGCGCAACGCCTCCAGATTGGCGGCGGTCAGGTCGGCCTGCCGCAGGTCGGCGCCGTTGGCGCGGGCGAATTCCAGGTTGGCGCCGCGCAGACGGGCGCCGGACAGGCGGGTGCCCTGAAGGAAGGCGGTGCGCAGATCGGCGCCGTCGAGGATGGCCCCGCTGAGGTCGGCTCCGCGCAGATCGGCGTGGCGCAGGTCGGCCCGCATCAGGTTGGCGCCGCGCAGATCGGCGCCGGCCAGCGACAGGCTGCGCAGGTTGCGGTGGCGCAGGTCGATGCCGGGGCAGACCGCCTTGGCCGTCAGGACACAGCCGGCGACCTCGGTGACGCGCTCCTCCTCGCCGCCGCCGAGGCTGGCGGTCTCCACCTCCGCCGCCAGCGGGGCGGTGAGGGGGCCGGACAGGGACAGCAGGGCGCACAGGGCGAAGGCGGGCCGGAAGAGGCGGTTCATGGGGGGGGAACTCCCATCGCTGCGATGCAGGAAAGCCGGGGCAGGGAGGAGGACGGGGACAGGTGAGCCCGCCTCCCCGCCCCGGCGGGCGGTCACCTGGTGGCGGTCACTTGGCGCTGGAGACCTTCACGTCGGCCAGCTTGAACACCCAGAAGGAGCCGCCCTGGGTCACGCGGGTGGTCAGGTCGGCGAGATCGCCACCCCACAGCGGCACGGCGCCGCCGTAACCGGTGGTGATGCCGACATACTGCACCCCGTCCACCTCCCAGGTGACCGGGGAGGAGATGATGCCGGAGCCGGTCTGGAACTTCCAAAGCTCCGCCCCGGACTTGGCGTCGAACGCCTTGACGTAGCCGTCGCCGGTCCCGGTGAAGACCAGCCCGCCGGCGGTCGCCAGGGTGCCGGACCACAGCGGCAGTTCCTCCTTGTGCTCCCAGGCGACCTTGCCGGTCGTCGGGTCGATGGCGCGCAGGATACCGACATGGTCCTCGAACATCTTGTGGATGCGGAAGCCCATGCCGAGATAGGCGGAGCCGGGGTTGTAGCCGACATGCTCCGTCCAATAGTCCTCCTTCCAGTGGTTGGCGGCGATGTAGAACAGGCCGGTGTCCTCGCTGTAGGACATCGGGTTCCAGTTCTTGCCGCCGAGGAAGGGCGGGGAGACCTCGACCGCCTTGCCGCGCTTCTCGCCCTCGGCGGGGGGCGGCGGGCGCTGGCCCTCCACCTCGATGGGGCGGCCGGTCTTCAGGTCAATGCCCTTGGCCCAGGTGATGCCGTCCACGAAGGGGAAGGCCGCCAGCACGCTGTTCGGCTTGTTCGCCTCGCCGCCCGCCGTCGCCAGCTTCGTCCGGTCGGTGACGTAGAAGAAGCCGTTGCGGTCGGCGTGGGCGGTCGCCTTCACCGTCTTGCCCGACGCGTCCTTGTAGTCGAACAGCACCAGCTCGTTGTTGCCGGAGAAGTCCCAGGTGTCGTTGGGGGTGTGCTGGTAGAAGCCCTTCAGCTCGCCCGTGGTCGGATCGACGTAGGCCTGGCCCGAGGTGTAGAGGCTGTCGCCGGGCCAGCGCGCCCAGCCGTTCCACGGCGCCGGGTTGCCGGTGCCGATGACGATGGTGTTGGTCTCCACGTCGAAGGTGGCGCTCTGCCAGGGCGCGCCGCCGCCGTGGTTCCAGGCCTCGACGAACTGCCCGTCCTTGTCGCGCGGCCAGGACGGCGCCTTGGCGTTGCCGGTGGGGGTGCTGTCCTTGCCGTCGAGCCGGCCCATGTGGCCTTCGACCAGCGGGCGCATCCAGATCTCGTCGCCGGTGTCGGGGTCGCGGGCGAACAGGCGGCCGACCACGCCGAACTCGTCGCCGGACGAGCCGTGGATCAGCAGCATGCGCCCGGTCTTCTGGTCCTTCACGACGGTCGGGGCGCCGGTCATGGTGTAGCCGACCTTGTGATCGGCGAACTTCTTGCGCCAGACGACCTTGCCGGTGTCCTTGTTCAGCGCGACGATGGAGGCGTCGAGCGTGCCGAAGAACACCTTGTCGCCGTAGATCGCCGCCCCGCGGTTGACCACGTCGCAGCAGGGCCGGATGTCGTCGGGCAGGCGGTGGGCGTAGGTCCACAGCCGCTTGCCGGTGCGCGCGTCCAGCGCGAACATCCGCGAGTAGGAGGCGGTGACGTAGATCACCCCGTCATGGACCAGCGCCTGCGTCTCCTGCCCGCGCTGCTTCTCGTCGCCGAAGGAGAAGGACCAGGCGGGGACCAGCCGCGACACGCTGTTGGTGTCGATCTGCTTCAGCGGGCTGAAGCGCTTGCCCTCCACCCCCATGCCGTACATCAGCACGTCGCCGGCCGACTTGGCGTCGTTGGCGATGTCGTCCCAGGTGACGTCGGCGGCCTGGGCGCTTCCCCAGGACGCCGGAGCGGTGGAAGCCAGGAAGCCGGCCACCACCGCGGTGACGATCCGGCGCCGGACAAGTCCGGCCCCGGTGTCCGCCTTGGTTCCCGGCTTGGTGTGCAAGGATAAAGTCATGCGTTTCCCCCGTGAAAGGCCGATTTTGCCGGGGCGGATCGTCCGCCCGATCCGCCCCGGTTCCGGCACCGCGTCTTACGCCCTGCATGTTCGTCTTGGCGGTTCTTCGGTTCCATTGGACGATACGGGGACGAGATTCTTGCAACGCGCGTATGACGGCATCCCGGAGGTGGCGGGAAAAAATCCCGGTGCCGCGGCAAAAGGCCCGTCCGCCCGCCGCTTCTTGGTCGAAGGACGCATAGCGCGGAGACCGGTTGCTTGGTTAACATTCCGTCGATGGTCCTATGGGGCGTGTCGGAAGGATCAGACGGCGATGTCGTTGCGAATGCGCATGCTGGCCCTGATCGGGCTGTTCCTGGCGCTGCTGGCGGTGGCCGGCGCGGCTGTGATGATCGCCAACGCGCGCGACGCCGTTCGCGCGGAAATGGCCTCTGCCCTCGATCTCGGCATTGCTGTCGGGCGAGCGGAAGCCGGGCGTAGGCCAAGTCCGGACGCCGTCGCGTCGCTCGAGCGGCTGGGCCTGCGCCACCTGCGCTTCATCGCGGGCGAGGCACCGCCCGACTCCCTGGGCGAGGGGGATGCCGGCCATGGGGTCGTTCCCGGCTGGTTCGCGGCGTTGGTCGGCGTGACGCCGCAGGCCCATGCGCTGACCGGGAGCGATGGGCGCGTGCTGTTGACCGTGGTCGCCGAACCGCAGGACGAGGTGGCCGAGGTCTGGGAGGACATGCGGGACCTCGCCCTGGCGATGCTGGTGGCGGGGCTGCTGCTGCTGGGCGCCGCCTGGATGGCGGTGGGCCGGGCGCTCGCCCCGCTCGCCCGCATCGAGGCGGCGGTGCGGCGCCTGCGCCAGGGCGTTTACGAACCCGGACCGCGGGACGGCCTTGCCGGCGGCGGCGTGCCGGAGCTGGTCCGGCTGGGCACCGGCATCGCCGCCCTGGCCGAGGAGGTGGCCGCGGCCGGTCGGGAGAACCGCCGGCTCGGCCAGAGGCTGATCGAGGCGCAGGACCGCGAGCGCCGGGACATCGCCCGCGAAATCCACGACGAACTGGGGGCGGCGCTGTTCGCGATCAAGGTGGACGCCGGGCGCATCCTGCGCTTGAGCGAGGAGCCGAAGCCGGAGGCTTTCATCAGCGAGCGGGTGGAGATCGCCGGACGCGCCCGCGCCGTGCTGTCCATGGCCGCGGACGTGCACCGGTTGAGCCGGCGCATCCTGGTCCGCCTGCGTCCGGCCCTGCTCGACCAGTTGCCCCTGGGCGAGGCGCTGTCCGGACTGATCGACGAGTGGGCGCGGCGGGAGCCGGAGGTGCGCTGGTCGCTGGACGTGGCCGAGGACGGAACGCCGGACGGCATCGACGGGCTGGACGAGGTGCTGCGCCTGACGGTCTTCCGGCTGGCGCAGGAATCGCTGGTCAACGCCCTCCGCCACGCCCGGCCGACCAACGTGTCGGTGACGGTGCGGCGTCTTCCCGACCGGGTGGAGGTTCTGGTGACCGACGATGGGCCGGGGTTCAGGGAAGGGCCGGGTGCGGCGGAGCAGGGTGGATTGGGCATTGCCGGGATGGCGGAGCGGGTGAGGGCGCTGGGCGGCACGTTGCGCATCGGACCGGACGGCGGGCAGGGCACCCGCGTGGCCGCCTGCCTTCCCTGTGTCCCGGCCGGGCTGGAAGGCGTGGCATGACCTTGACCATCCTCCTGGTGGACGATCATCCGGTGGTGCGCGCCGGCTGTCAGAGCCTGCTGGCCGAAGCCAGGCTCGGCCGCGTCGTCGAGGCCGCCGACGTGGCGGCGGCGCTGGCGTTGTGGCGTTCGGAAAGGCCGGACGTGGTCATCCTCGACCTCAATCTGCCGGGCGGCGGCAAGATGGATGGCGGCGGCATGGAGGTGCTGCGCGTGATGCGGGCGGAGAGTCCGGCGGTGCCGGTGCTGATTTTCAGCATGCACGAGGACCCGGCCATCGCCGCACGGGCGCTGAAGGCCGGCGCCAAGGGTTACGTCACCAAGAACGACGCACCCGAGACGCTGGTGACGGCGGTGCGCTGCGTTCTGGCGGGCCGGATCCATCTCGACCACGCGCTGGCGCGCGAACTGGCGCTGATGGCGCTGGCCCCGATCGAGGACCCGCTGGCGGTGCTGACCCAGCGCGAGCGGGAGATCCTGGGGCTGGTGGGCCGCGGCCTCACCGCGGCGACCATCGCCGAGGCGCTGGGCATCAGCCAGAAGACCGTCGCCAACGCCTGCACCCAGATCAAGGACAAGCTGGGCGCCGACAGCACGCGCGCCCTGATCCGCATCGCCATCGACCACGGGCTGGCGGCCTGACGGCGCACGAGCTGAACCCCGTCTTGACAACGGGGTGCCTCGTGTCCGGCCGTCCCCCGCCCATCACGCCCCGCCCATCACGACTTGGCGGTCAGGCCTTGTGGACCCCGGCGATGAAGCGGTCGATTTCGCGCGCCAGTTCCTTGGACTGGCTGGCCACACCGCCGGCGGCGGCGAGGAGCTGGTCGGCGGCGGCGCCCGTGTCGCCCGCCCCGGCCCGGATCTCGCCCATGCCGCCGCTGACCTCGCGGGCACCGTCGGCGGCCTGCAGGACGCTGCGGGCGATGTCACGGGTGGCGGCGGATTGCTGGTCCACCGCCGCCGCGATGCCGGACGCGATGCGGCTGACCTGGGTGATGGTCTGGCTGATGCTCCGCACCGCCTCGACCGCATCGCCCGTCGCGTCGCGGATGCCGTTGATCTGGCCGACGATGTCCTCGGTCGCGCGGGCGGTCTGGTTGGCCAGGTTCTTGACCTCGCCGGCGACCACGGCGAAGCCCTTTCCGGCCTCGCCCGCGCGGGCCGCTTCGATGGTGGCGTTGAGCGCCAGAAGGTTGGTCTGGCCGGCGATGTCGCTGATCAGGCCGACGACGGCGCCGATCCGCTCCGCGCTGTCGGCCAGCACGACGACGGCGGCGTCGGCGCGCTTCACGTCGGCCACCGCCGCCTCGGCGATGCGGGCGGACTCGCCCACCTGCTGCCCGATCTCCTCCACCGACGCCGACAGCTCTTCGGTCGCGGCGGCGGCGGTCTGCACGTTGTCCGCGGCGGAGTGGGCGGAGAGCGTCATCCGCTCCGACCGGCCATGGGTCTGCTCGGCGATGCCGGTGAGGGCGCGGGCGGTGGATTCGAGCTGCTGCGCCGCCGATGCCAGCGCCCCGGTCAGGCCGCCCGCCCGTTCCTCGAACCCGCGTTGCAGATCGAGCAGGGCGGCGGTCCGCGCCTCCCTGGCGCGCCATTCCGCCTCCTGCTGGAGGCCGAGATCGCGGGCCTGCACCAGCCCCTGCTTGAACACCCCGACGGCGCGGGCCATGGCGCCCGCCTCGTCCTTGCGGTCGGCGCCGGGAATGGCGGCGTCCAGATCGCCGGCGGCCAGCCGGTCCATGGCGGCGGTCAGCCCGGCGACCGGCCGGGCGATGCCGTCGCCCACCCGCCACGCCACCAGCCCGCCGAGCAGGATGCAGCCCGCTCCGACCAGGACGGTCAGCAAAGTCAGCCGGTTGGCGTCGGCCATCACGCTGGCCTGCGGCGCGGCGACCAGGAACGACCACGCGCCGTCCGCGCCGGTGAAGCGCACCGGCGACAGGCGCAGGTAATGGGGCGCGCCGGCCAGCGTGACGACGCCGTCGTAGGCCCGCCCCTCGGCGACGGCGCGGCGCGCCTCCTCCGGCAGGTCGTCGGCGGTCCGGGACAGGCGGCCGGAGTCGGGATGGGCCACATAGACCCCGGCGCCGGTGAGCACCGCCGCGTGGCCGTCGCCATAGGGTTTCACCCGGCGGACCAGATCGGTCAGGCCGCTCAGCGTCAGGTCGACGCCGGCGACGCCGATCACCCGGTCGCCGTCCTTCACCGGCGCCGCGGCGCTGGTCATCAGCGCCTTGGTCAGATCATCCATATAGGGTTCGGTCAGCACCGGTTTCCCCGCGGCGGCGGCGGCCCGGTAATATTCCTTCTCCTTCACGTCGGAGAAGGGATAGCCCTCGCTGTCGTCCGCCTTCGGGCCGGGCAGCCACAGCAGGCTCATCCGCCCGGTGCCGGGAAGACCCAGGATCTCGCCGCCACGGTCCAGCCCGGCGACCTCGCGGTCGCGGCCGTCGAACCCGTCGTCGGCCATGTCGACCCACACCCCGGCGTAGAGCGGACCGAACGCCATCAGGCGGTTGAGGTAGCGGTTGACGGTCTGCCGGCGCGGGGAGCCGGTGGAGCGCTCGACCTCCACCAGCGCGGCGGCGGAGCGGGCATCGGCCAGAGCGGCGGAAATGTCGGCGGCCACCCGCGCGCCATGGTGGTCGGCGGTTTCGGCCACCAGGGTGGTGACCGCCCGCTCCGCCGCGTCGCGCGACAGGAGCAGGGAGACGGAGGTGACCGCCGCCGCCCCGACGGCCAGGACGGCGGTCATGCCGATGATGATCTTGGTTCTGAAACGCCCCTTCATGCCCCCACCCTGTCCCCGAGCCGCCTCCCCGGATCGGGGGCGGTTGATCATCTTGGCACAGCGCAAGCCGTACGGCCACTTCCGGCGGGTGCGGTCACCCGCCGGTTTCGACGCCGGGCGGGATTTCTCCCAAACTCCGGCATGGGCGTGCCGGCCCCCTGCACCGGATCGGGACGCCGAGGCCGCCTCACGCCCCGCCGCCCTTGCCCTTGCGCGCCCGGCTGGGCATCTCGCCGAACTGGGTCTTGAAGTCGCGCGAGAAATGGGCGGCGTCGGCGAAGCCGCAGTCGAAGGCGATCTCGGTGATCGTCCGGCGCGTGTGCTCCAGCAGCCAGCGGCCGTAATCCAGCCGCAGCCGGCGCTGGAAGGCCGATGGCGAGATGCCCAGCGCCGTCTGGAAGGACCGTTCGAGCTGCCGGGCGCTGACCCCGACGTAGCGGGCGATGGCCTCGACGGAGGGTGGGGAGTCCAGACGCTGCTCGATGAAATGCGTCGCCTGTCGGACGCGGGCGTCGGTCACGCCGTCGAGGTTGGCATAGAAATGCGCCTGCGGCAGCGCGCCGGGGCGGATGTCCTGGAGCATCATGTGGCGGACGGCCTGCCGTGCCTTCTGCCCGCCGCAGTGCCGCCCGACCAGATAGAGGCCGAGGTCGATGGCCGCCGTCGATCCGGCGCAGGTGATCAGATCGCCCTCGTCGATGAAGAGATGGTCCACCGAGGCGTTGGCGGCCGGGAAGCGCTCGCGGAAGGTGTCCAGCACGTTCCAATGGACGCAGACGCGGCGCGTGCCGACGAGGCCGGCGCGCGCGATGGCGAAGGTGCCCGTGCAGATGCCGAGAAGCCGCACCCGCTGCGCCGCCACCGCGCGAAGATAGGCGGTCACCGGCCCCGGCACCTCGTTCCGGTAATCGTTGCCGCCGCACACCGCGACGTAATCGAAGGGCGCCGGGGCGAGCAGGTCGCTGTTGGGCGTCACCAGCACGCCGCAGCTCGACCGGCGCGGCTGTCCGCCGACGCTCATCACCGTCCAGCTCGCATCGATCTGCCGGCTGCGCCCGCCGGGGTCGGCGGCGAGCCGGAGCGCGTCGATCAGCCCTGAGAAGGCGGTCAGCGTGAACTGGTCGAGCAGCACGAAGCCGATGCGCAACCGGGGATCGGCCGGCGATGAAGCGTCACGGTCGGGGGCGTCCGGCATGTCGGGTCTGGGCGTCGGCATGTCGGAAATATTCAAGGATTCGGCAGCATTCTTCTATCGGAAAATACGTTGGAACAATTAGCTTTCGAACGAACCACGGCTCTGACGCCCGCTGGACCGACACCACGAAGGAACCGGTCATGACCCATACGCGCGCCGCCACCCGCAACGTCTCATGCCTCGCCGCCCTGACCGCCGTCCTGGCGGCCGGGGTCTCCCTGTACGCCCTGCCGGCCGCGGCCCAGGGCGAAATCCGCGTCGCCTGGTACGGCGGCAACTGGGGCGAGGCCTTCCGCACCTGCGTCGCGGAGCCCTTCACCAAGGCGACCGGCGTCCGCGTCGTTCCGGAGATCGGCACCTCGACCGTGACCTTCGCCAAGCTGCAGCAGCAGAAGGACGCGCCGACGCTCGACGTCGCCTACATGGACGGCGGCATCAGCGAGATGGCGCAGGCGGCGGGCGTTCTGGACGCCATCGACCCGGCGGGCGTGCCGAATCTGGGCAAGGCGCTGCCGGAGGCGGTCTACAAGGCGGACGGGTCGACCTTCGCCGTGGGGTCCGGCTACTACTCGCTCGGCCTGACCTACAACACCAAGGAGATCAAGACCCCGCCGACCTCGTGGAACGACCTGTGGAAGCCGGAGTTCGCGGACACGGTGACGATCCCGTCGCCGGCCAACTCCTCCGGCGTGCCCTTCGTCATGTTCCTGAACCGCATGTGGGGCAACCCGCCGGGCGACCTGTCCAAGACCTTCGAAAAGCTGAAGACGCTGAAGACCGCGCTCTACTTCGACAGCTCGGGGGCGGCGAGCAACGCCTACCAGAGCGGCGAGGCGATCATCGGCGCGCATTTCAACGTCGGCGCCTGGGATCTGGCGGACAAGGGCCTGCCCATCGGCTTCGCCGTTCCGAAGGAAGGCGTGTGGGCCACCGACGCCCGCCTGCATCTGGTCAAGAACGCCCCGCACAAGGCCGACGCCCAGCGCTTCATCGACACCGCCCTGACCCCGGAAGCCTCGGCCTGTCTGGCGGAGAAGCTCTATCTCGGCCCGGCGGTGCAGGGCGTGTCGGTGTCGCCGGACGTCGAGCGCAAGCTTCCCTGGGGTGTCGGCGGGTCGGTCAAGAACCTCCAGCTCTTCAACTGGGCGGACATCAACCGGGACCGCGCGGCGATCACCGACGCCTGGAACCGCGAACTCGCCCGCCAGTGAACCGCAGCCAGCCGGGGAGGTCTTCCATGCCCGCGACGCCCAAGCCTGACGCTCTGCTTTCCATCCGCTCCATCGACAAGCATTTCGGCACATACCATGCGCTGAGGGACGTGTCGCTGGATGTGGCCCATGGCGAGTTTGTCGCCCTGCTGGGGCCGAGCGGCTGCGGCAAGACGACCCTGCTGCGCTGCATCGCCGGCTTCCTCTCCCCCGATTCCGGCACCATCCGGATCGGCGGGGAGGACGTGACGCGGCTGCCGCCGCACCGGCGCCCGCTGAACACGGTGTTCCAGCACTACGCCCTGTTCCCGCATCTGAGCATCCTCGACAACGTGGCCTACGGGCCGCGCCGTCACGGGGTGGCGCGGGGCGAGGCGGTGGAGCGCGCCCGCGAGGCGCTGGAGCTGGTCGGACTGGACTCCGCGGCGGGGCGCTACCCGCGGGAGCTGTCGGGCGGCCAGCAGCAGCGCGTCGCCCTGGCGCGGGCCTTCGTCAACCGCCCGAAGCTCCTCCTGCTCGACGAGCCGCTGAGCGCGCTCGACCTGAAGCTGCGCAAGCGGATGCAGATCGAGCTGAAGCATCTTCAGGAGAAGCTCGGCATCGCCTTCGTGTTCGTGACCCACGACCAGGAGGAGGCGATGAGCATGGCGAACCGCATCGTCGTCATGAACCGCGGCGTGATCGAGCAGGTCGGCGACGGGCGGGCCATCTACACCCGCCCGGCCAGCCGCTTCGTCGCCGACTTCATCGGCGAGGCCAACCTGCTGCCGGGAACGGCGGAGGGCGACGCCGGGGTGCGGCTGGCGGTGGGGTCGGCGCTGCTGCCCCATCTCGGCGCCGACACCCGGCAGCGCTACACCGCGGTGCTGCGGCCCGAGCATGTCGAGCTGCTGAACCAGCCGGAGGCGCCGGGCCTGATCACCGACCAGGGCTTCGTCGAGGACGTCATCGACACCGGCGGGCAGACCGTCGTGACGGTGCGCGTCGGCGAACATCTGCTGGCCAGCCGCCGGCTGGGCATGGCGGGGGAGGGGCTGAATCCGGGGGCGCCGGTCTTCGTCGGCTTCCGTCCGGGGCACGTCCACATCATCGCCGAGCCGGCCACCCACCGGTCCGGACCATGAGCACGACCATGAGCGCCGCCATGAACCGAGCCTTGCCCCTGCTGGCGGCCCCGGTCGCCTTCTTCGCCGCCTTCTTCGCCGTCCCGATGATCGTGGTCGTGTCGTCCAGCCTGATGGCCGGCGGCGTGCCGTCCCTCGGCAACTACGCGCGGGTGCTGTTCGACCAGTATCACTGGGACGTGCTGGCGGCGACCTTCCGCATCGCCGGGCTGACCACGGTGGCCTGCGCGCTGCTCGGCTATCCGCTGGCCTATTATCTGGTGCGGGTGGTCAAGTCGGCGGCGCTGCGGCGGACCTGCGTCATCCTGCTGGTGCTGCCGCTGTTCACCAGCAACATCGTCCGCTCCTTCGGCTGGATGGTGCTGCTGGGACGCAACGGCCTCGTCAACGACGCGCTGGTCGGGGTCGGCATCCTGGACCGCCCGATGCGCTTCCTCGGCACCGAGCTGGGCATCGTGATCGGGCTGGTCTACATCCTGCTGCCCTTCATCGTGCTGGCCGTCGGCAACGCGCTGGCCGCGGTGGACCCGGCGCTGGAGGACGCCTCCTCCGACCTCGGTGCCACGCCCTTCGACACCTTCCGGACGGTCACCTTCCCGCTCTGCCTGCCGGGGCTGATGTCGGGGATCGTCATGGTCTTCACTTTGGCGGTCAGCGCCTACGTCACGCCGGCCCTGCTGAGCGGCGGCAAGATCACGGTCTTCCCCATGCTGATCTTCCAGCAGTACAGCACGGTTTTCGACGTGAACTACGGCGGCGCGCTCAGCATGACGCTGCTGGTCATGACGCTGGTCCTGGTCGGTCTGGCCGGCTGGATCGGCAACGCCGGGGCCAGCGCAACGGGGAGGAAAGCCCAATGATCGCACGGCTTCTTCTGCGGGTGGTGTCCTGGTCGGTCATGGCCTACCTGATCCTGCCGCTTCTGGTCATCGTCGGCTCCTCCTTCACCGCCACCAGCTACCTCGCCTTTCCGCCGCAGGGGCTGACGCTCGACTGGTACGGGCGGATGCTCGGCGACACCTCCTATCTGGCGGCCTTCGGCACCAGCACCCTGCTGGCCCTAGTCGCCACGGCGGCGGCCCTGCTGCTCGGCGTTCCGGCGGCGCTGGCCATCGCCCGCTGCGAGTTTCCGGGCAAGAAATTCCTGCTGTCGCTGCTGATGTCGCCGCTGGTCCTGCCGCACGTCGTGCTGGGCGCCGCCCTGCTGCAATACTGCGCGGCGCTGGGCCTGATGCGCAGCTTCACGGCGCTGCTGGTCGGGCACATCGTCATCATCATGCCCTTCGTCCTGCGCTCCGTCCTGCCGCAGCTGACGCCGGAGCAGCGGGCGCTGGAGGAGGCCTCCGCCGACCTGGGCGCCCGCCCGATGGAGACCTTCTTCCTCGTCACGCTGCCGCAGATCCGCAGCGGTCTGGCGAGCGGCGCGATCTTCGCCTTCATCTCCTCCTGGATCAACGTCGAGCTGAGCATCTTCAACACCACGGCGGAGATGACGACCATCCCGGTCAAGCTCTTCAACTACGTCCAGTACACGATCGACCCGGTCATCGCCGCGGTGTCCTCCATCACCATCGGCGTGGCGGCCCTGGCGATCATCATCCTCGACCTCACCGTCGGGCTGCACCTTCTGTCGGACCGGCGCTGACCGGTCCCGACACCCCCCGCTTCATCCCCCGATCCAACACTGAATCCGATCCACGAAAGGGTCCTTCCATGCGCATGCAAGACGCATTCGATGTCCTGTACACCCACACCGAGGGCGAGCCGCTCTGCATCATCCACAGCGGCATCCCCTATCCGGCCGGTTCCAGCATTCTGGAGAAGCGCCAGTTCCTGGAGACCCATTACGACTGGCTGCGCGAAGCCCTGATGCGCGAGCCGCGCGGCCACAAGGACATGTTCGGCGTCTTCCTGACCCCGCCGTCCGGCCCGGATTACGACGCTGGTCTGATCTACATCGACGGCACCCAGTATTCGCACATGTGCGGTCACGGCACGATCGCCGTCGCCATGGCGATGGTCGCCAACGGCCTCGTCCGCCGCGGCGAGAACGGGCGGACCACCATCCGCTTCGAGACCACCGCCGGCCTCGTCGTCGCCGAGGTGGCCCATGAGGGCGACCGGGTTCTGTGGACCAAGTTCGAGAACGTCCCGGCCTACGTCGCCGCGCAGGACGTGGAATTCGAGCTGCCGGAGATCGGCCCGCTGAAGGCCGACATCGTGTGGGGCGGCAACTACTTCGGCATCATCGACCTGACCGGCACCTCGCTGCGCATCGGGGCGGAGAACGGCACCGCCCTGTCGCACTACGGCATCCTGGCGCGCGAGCAGCTCCGCCAGAAGGTGGCGATCCAGCACCCGGCGTCGGCGCACATCAACAACTTCAACTTCGTGACCTTCTGGCACGAGCCGACCATCGAGGGCGCCTTCTACAAGAACGTCCACGTCTTCAGCGCCGGCCAGCTCGACCGCTCGCCGGGCGGCACCGGCACCAGCGCGATGATGGCGATGTTCGAGGCGCGCGGAAAGATGGCGATCGGCGACACCATCCGCTCCGAGGGCCTGCTCGGCACCGGCACCTTCGAGGGCAGCCTGCTCGGCGAGACCCGCCTGAACGGCGTGCGCGCCGTGCGCCCGACCGTCAAGGGCACGGCCAGCATCCTCGGCACCGCCCGCTGGGTCATCGACCGCAACGATCCGGTCGGCGCCGGCTTCCTGGTCGCCTGACCGGGTCCTATCGGTAGCGTCCCGACCTTTGTCCCGGCGTCCCTTGAGGGCGCCGGGACCTTTGTGCTGCGCCGATGGGCGATCCTCCTGCCCCCATCAGTGCGCCGCTGTTGTATACAATGACGCTCATTCGGTTTTCGGGACCGTGAAGACGGCCCGTCCGGCGCGCACATGCGCGCGCATCACCGACGACGCCCATTCCCCATCGCGGGCGGTCAGAGCTTCGACGATCTCGCGATGGTGGTTCATGCTGCGGGCGAGGTCGCGCCGGCTGTAGCGGGCGAAGGTCCGCAGCACCAGCGGCATCTCCACCACCTGCCGGATCATCTGGCCCAGGCGCCGATCCCCGGCGATGTCGATCAGCAGGCCGTGGAAGCGGTCGTTCAGCGGCGTGATGCGCGAGAAATCCACCGCGCCGCCGTCCCCCACCACCGCCTCCATCGCGTCGCACAGCGCCCCCAGCTCCGCCAAGTGCTGGGGCTCGGCGCGGCTGGCCGCGAGACCGGCCACTTGGCTTTCCAGCGTCGCGCGCAGTCCGAAAATCTCGTCGAGGTCCTGGATCGTCCAGGCGTTCACCTTGGCGCCCAGATTGGGCACGAGCTGAAGCAGCCCGTCGGCGGACAGCCGGCGCAGCGCCTCGCGCACCGGGGTGCGGCTGACCCCGGTCAGCTCGGCCAGTTCCTGCTCGCGCAGATGGGCGCCCGGCGGCCAGCGGCTGGCCAGGATGCCCTCCCGGATGAAGCGGTAAGCGCGGTCGGCGGCGCGGTTGGAGCCGCCGCTGAAGCCGTTGTCCCATTGGGGTGCCAGAGCCCCGGCGCTGTCCGACATGCTGACCTCCCTATTCCATCTGCCCGGCAATTCGTTTTTCGGGTTGCGTTGTATACAATGACGCACTATGTTCGTTGACACAACAAATTAAACGCCCGGTTCCGGTGCGCTCTAGCGGAAGCCAACAGCGGAAGCGGCGACAAGGGAGGGATACAGCCGGTGACGACACCCGCACAACGCCTGAAAACGGTGCTGGAGGCTCCTGGCCTTCGCCTGATGCCCTGCTGTTTCGACGCGCTGTCGGCGCGGCTGATCGAGCAGGCCGGTTTCCGCGTCAGCCTGATGAGCGGCTTCGCCGTCTCGGCCACCCGGTTGGGGATGCCCGACACCGGGCTGATCTCCTTCGCCGAGATGCTGGACCAGCTGCGCAACGTCTGTCAGGCGGCCCCCGGCCTGCTGGTGATCGGCGACGGCGACACCGGCTACGGCAACGCCATGAACGTGCAGCGCACTGTGCGCGACTACGCCCGCGCCGGGGCCGCCGCCGTCCTGATCGAGGATCAGGTGAGCCCCAAGCGCTGCGGTCACACCAAGGGCAAGCAGGTCGTCGGACGGGCCGAGGCGCGCATGAAGATCCGCGCCGCCGTCGATGCCGCCCGCTCGGGGTCCGACGACATCCTGATCCTGGCGCGGACCGACGCCCGCGCCGTGCACGGCTTCGACGCGGCGCTGGAGCGCTGCCGGGATTTCGTGGAGGAGGGCGCCGACATCATCTTCATGGAGGCTCCGCACGACGCGGCGGAGATGGCCGCCTTCTGCGCCGGCATCGACCGGCCGGCGATGGCGAACATGGTGCGCGGCGGCCAGACGCCGATGCTGCCGCCGCGCGAGCTGGAGGCGCTGGGCTTCAAGCTCGCCGCCTATCCGCTGACCCTGATGTCGGCGGCCATCGACGCCATGCGCGCCGCCCTGGCCGCGGTGGCGGACGGGCAGGAGAGCCACGTGGTCCAGGCCGATTTCGAGGCGCTGAAGAGTCTCGTCGGCTTCCCCGACTACTACGAGCGGGAACAGGCTTACCGGGCCGCCGAGTGAGGAGAGGCAACGCCATGACCACGCCGCGTTCCATCATCGACAAGATCTGGGACCAGCACGTCGTCGCCGATCTCGGCGACGGGCGGGTGCTGCTCCACATCGACCGCCACATGCTGCACGAGGTCACCAGCCCGCAGGCCTACGCCGGGCTGGCCGCCGCCGGGCGCCGGCTGCGCCGCCCCGACCTGACCTTCGCGACGGCGGACCACATCGTCTCCACCGAGAACGGCCGCACCGACGACACGGTGCCGGGCGGGCCGGAGATGATCCGCGCCCTGCGCGCCAACGCCGAATCCACCGGCGTCGCGCTGTTCGACCTGGGCGACGTGCGCCAGGGCATCGTGCATGTGATCGCGCCGGAGCTGGGGATCGCCCTGCCGGGCGCCACCCTGGTCTGCGGCGACAGCCACACCAGCACGGTCGGCGCGCTGGGCGCCATGGCCTGGGGCATCGGCACGTCGGAGGTCGAGCATGTCATGGCGACGCAGACCGCCATCCTGCGCCGCCCGCCGACCATGCGCATCACCTTCAGCGGCACCCGCCCGGCGGGCGTGTCGGCCAAGGACATGGTGCTGAAGCTGATCGCCACCATCGGCACCGCCGGGGCGACCGGCTACGGCGTCGAATACGCCGGTCCGGCCATCCGCGCGCTTTCCATGGAAGAGCGGATGACCGTCTGCAACATGTCGGTGGAACTGGGCGCGCGCTTCGGCCTGATCGCCCCCGACGAGGTGACCTTCGCCTATCTCCAGGGGCGGCCCTTCGCCCCGGCGGGCGACCTGTGGGAGCAGGCGGTGGGGGCGTGGCGCGCCCTGGCGAGCGATCCCGGCGCCCGCTTCGATGCCGAGATCGAACTGGACGTCTCCAGCCTGACACCGCAGGTGTCCTGGGGCACCAGCCCGCAGGACTGCATCGGCGTCGGCGAGACCGTGCCCGATCCGGAGCGCGAGGCCGATCCGAAGCGCCGGCAGGCGATGCGCCGGGCGTTGGACTACATCGGGCTGGAGCCGGGGACGCCGATCCGCGACCTGCCGGTGGACATGGTCTTCATCGGCTCCTGCACCAACAGCCGCATCGAGGATTTGCGGGCTGCCGCCGCCGTGCTGAAGGGCCGGCGGGTCGCCGCCGGCCTGCGCGCGCTGGTCGTGCCGGGCTCGGGCCAAGTGCGGCGGCAGGCCGAGGCGGAGGGGCTGGACCGCGTGTTCACCGCCGCCGGCTTCGAATGGCGGGAGCCGGGCTGTTCGATGTGCGCCGGGATGAACGCCGACCGGGTGCCGCCGGGCAAGCGCTGCGTCGCCACCTCCAACCGCAACTTCGAAGGCCGCCAGGGGCCGGGCGCGCGCACCCACCTCGCCAGCCCGGCCACCGCGGCGGCGGCGGCCGTGGCGGGACGCATCGTCGATGCCCGCAGCCTGGAAGGGAGCGCCTGACATGCCGGAACCGATCCACCGCATCACCGGGATCGCCGCACCGCTGCCGCGGGCCAACGTGGACACCGACGCGATCATTCCCAAGGCGCATCTGCTGACCATCCACCGCAGCGGGCTGGGCGCCGGCCTCTTCTCCGAATGGCGATTCGACGACGACGGCCGGGAACGGCCGGACTTCGTCCTGAACCAGGCGCCCTGGCGGGAGGCGAAGATTCTGCTGGCCGGCGAGAATTTCGGCTGCGGCTCGTCGCGCGAGCACGCGGTGTGGAGCCTGATGGACTTCGGCATCCGCTGCGTGATCGCGCCGAGCTTCGCCAGCATCTTCCACGAGAACTGCCAGAAGAACGGGCTGGCCGCGGTGACTCTGGACGAGGCCGCGCTCGCCCATCTCGTCGCCAGCGCCCAAGCAATGCCGGCCGCCACCATGACGGTGGACATCGAGGCCTGCCGCGTCACCGCGCCGGATGGACGGGAGTTCCCCTTCACGATGGAGGCGGCGCGGCGGCAGGCGCTTCTGGAAGGGCTGGACGAGATCGGGGCCAGCCTGCGCCACGACGCCGCCATGGCGGCGTACGAGGCGCGCGACCGGGCGCAGCGCCCGTGGATTCACGCCCTGCCCACCGCCTGACGGGTCCGGGTCAACGCGCATGGCCGGAAAGGCCAGCGGCAATTGGGAGGAACAGCGATGTCTTTCATGACCACGATGAAGCGCAAGGCGGTTCTGGGGGCGGCGGCCATGGGGGTGGCGCTCGCCACCCTGGTCCCGGCGCAGGCCGAGGAGATCACGGTCACCCATTGGGGCGTCCTGATGTACGGCGCCCCCTACGCCGTCGCCATGGAGAAGGGCTACTACAAGGAGCAGGGGCTGGACATCACCGGCGTCCTGACCTCCAAGGGCGGCGGCACGACCATGCGCAACGTCATGGCGGCGCCGATGCCCTACGGCGAGGTCGCCCTGTCGGCGGCGGTGGCGGCGATCAACCAGGGTCTGGACGTGAAGATCATCCACACCGGCGTCCGCACGGCGGGCGAGATCCTGTGGGTGACCAAGCCGGACTCCCCGGTCAAGACCGCCAAGGATCTGGACGGCAAGAAGGTCGCCTTCACCAGCCCGAAGTCGGTCACCGACATGCTGCTGACCATGGTGAAGGACAAGCACGGCATCACGGTGGACGGCGTGTCCGCGGGCGGCATCGGCGGCGGCCTGACCATGCTGGAGCAGGGCGGGGTGGCCGCCGCCCCGGTGATGGACCCGATCTGGGCGCGCGTGCAGAACAAGTACCGCATGGTCTTCGCGGTCGAGACCGAGCTGCCGACCATGGTGCAGACCGTGGGCGTCACCACGTCGGACTTCGCCGCGAAGAACGGCGACAAGCTGAGGAAGCTGATCGAGGCGCGGCGCAAGGGAGTGGACTTCGTCTACGCCAACCCCGAAGAGACCGCCAAGATCATGACCAAATACTACGACATCGACGAGGCGGTGGCGCTGCAGGCGCTGAAGAATCTGGCGACGATCAAATACTGGAGCGCCGGCGACTTCGAGTATGACGGGATGGACAACCTGATCAAGGGCCTGAAGATCATCGGTGAAGTCAAGGGCGAAGTCGACTGGTCGAAGCACTCTGACGCCACTTTCCTGAAATGATCGGTCTGAAGTAACCGCCCTGAAGAACATCCGCCTGACGCATCACGATGACCGGGAGGAAGCCCCCGATGAAAGCCAACGTCGCCGCCAAGCGCGACCTGCACGAGGAGGCGGGGGCCAACCCCGCTCCGGCCGTCCACGCCGAACTGAAGGGGGTGAGCCGCATCTACGGCGTTCCCGGCCACGGCGGGGTGCACGCGCTGGGCCCCGTCGACCTGACCCTGCGGCAGGGGGAGTTCTTCTCCGTCGTCGGACCGTCGGGCTGCGGCAAGTCCACGCTGCTCGACGTGTTGTCCGGCCTGTCCGTGCCGACCGAGGGGTCGGTGAGTTTCGAAGGCAAGCCGGTGGCCGGCAAGGTCCCGGACGGCGTCGGGGTGGTGTTCCAGGAGGACGCCACCTTCCCCTGGCTGACCGTGTGGGACAACATCGCCTTCGGCCTGCGCCGGGCGGGCGTCGATCCGGCGGAGATCGAACGGCGGGTCAATTACGCCGTCGGCTTCGTCGGGCTGAAGGATTTCGCCAAGGCCTATCCGGTGCAGCTGTCCGGCGGCATGCGCCAGCGCGTCTGCATCGCCCGCACGCTGGTGATGCGCCCGCGCCTGATCCTGCTGGACGAGCCGTTCGGCGCGCTCGACGCGCAGACCCGCCTGATCATGGGCGACGAGCTGCTGAAGCTGTGGCGCGAGACCGGGGCCACGGTGATGCTGATTACCCACGCGCTGGACGAGGCGGCCATGCTGTCGGACCGCATCGGCGTCATGTCGTCGCGGCCCGGGCGGATCATCGAGGAGATCGAGACGGGCTGGCCGCGCGACCGTGATTCCCGCATCGCCAGCGAGGACGGCTTCGGTCAGATCACCGCCCGGCTGTGGCGCCTGCTGCGCGAGGAGAGCCTGAAGGCGGCGGGCCTCGCCGGGGGTGGGTCGTGAGCTGGGCGGGCTGGCTCCGCCTGATCGTGGTGGGCGGCGCCGTCCTGCTGCTGGAGGTTCTGTGCCGGGCCGGCGTCATCGCCAAGACGGTTCTGCCGGCGCCCAGCGTCATGGCCGGCGACCTCTACCGCCTTCTCGCCTCGGGGGCGGCCAGCGCCGACATCGGCGAGACGCTGGGCAACGTCGCCATGGCGGTGATCGCCTCGATCCTGCTCGGCTTCGTCGGCGGCGTGGCGATCCACGCCATGCCGCGGGTGCGCCGGGCGCTCGACCCCTTCCTGGCGACCTACTACGCGGTGCCCTTCTTCGTCTTCTACCCGGTGCTGATCGTCATCTTCGGGCTGGGGGCGGCGCCCATCGTGGTGATCGGCACGCTGTTCGGCGTGGTGGCGATGCTGATCAACACGCTGAACGGGCTGGACCGGATTCCCCGCGTCCTTCTGAAGACGGCGCGCGTCCACGGCATGGACCCGGTGCGCACGGCGCTGATGGTCAAGCTGCCCAGCGCGGCGCCCTTCCTGTTCACCGGGGCGAAGCTCGCCATCGCCTACTGCTTCATCGGCGTCATCGCGGCGGAGTTCATCATGTCCTCCTCGGGCATCGGCTACAGCATCGCCTATGCCTTCAACAACTTCGACAATGCGCGGATGTACGCGCTGATGCTGTTCATCATCGTCCTGGTGACGGTGCTCAACGCGGTGCTCTTCACCTGGGAGCGCCGGATCATGCAGCGACGGAGGCGCTGACGGCCATGGACAGAAAGACCGATACGCTCCTCGTCATCGTCGCGCTGGTGGCCCTGTGGCAGGTCCTGCACTGGATCGTCGGCAGCGTCGCCCTGACCTCGCCCGCCGACACGCTGGCCCGCGCGGTGGAACTGCTGGGTTCCGCCACCTTCTGGCCGCACGTCGCGGAGACCGGCGTGGCGCTGCTCTATTCGCTGCTGCTGGCGGTGTTCGGCGGGCTGACCATCGGCATTGCTCTCGGCATCAACCGGCTGGCCGGGGAGGTGGCGGAGCCGATCCTGGTGTCGCTCTATTCGCTGCCCAAGATCACCCTCTACCCGGTGATCCTGCTGGCCTTCGGGCTGGGCCTGTCGGCCAAGGTGGCCTTCGGGACGATCCACGGCATCATCCCGGTGATCATCTTCACGATGAACGCGGTCCGCACCATCCCGCCGGTGATGCTGCGCAGCGCGCGGGTGATGCGCCTGTCGCCGCCCCAGCTCGTCTCCACCATCATCCTGCCCGCCGCCTTGCCGGAGCTGGTGTCCGGCCTGCGGGTGGGCTTTTCGCTGACCCTGCTGGGCGTGCTGATCGGCGAGATGTTCGCCTCGCAGCGCGGCCTCGGCTACCTCGTCATGAACGCCATCGGCGGGCACGACGTGCGCACCATGATGGCCGTGGTGCTGATCCTCGCCACCACCGCCGTGCTCATCAGCGCCGGCCTGCTGCACATCGACCGGCGCATGCACCGGCGGGCCTCGTAAAGACTTCCGGAGATTCCAACGACATGACCATATCCCTCAAGCCCAAGTCGCTCAAACAACGCCTGTCGCAGCCGGGCCTGATCTCGGCCCCCGGCGTGTTCGACATGATCTCGGCCAAGGTGGCGGACGGCATGGGGTTCGACGCGCTGTACATGACCGGCTACGGCACCGTCGCCAGCCATCTCGGCCTGCCGGACGCCGGGCTCGCCACCTTCAGCGACATGGTCGGCCGGGTGCGGGCCATCGCACGCGGCACCTCGACGCCGCTGATCGCCGACGGCGACACCGGCTACGGCGGCCTGCTGAACGTCGATTTCACCATCCGCGGCTACGAGGAGGCCGGGGCCGCCGCCATCCAGCTCGAAGACCAGGAATTCCCGAAGAAGTGCGGCCACACGCCGGGCCGCCGGGTCATCCCGATGGCCGACATGGTGCGCAAGATCCGTGTGGCCTGCGAGGCGCGGTCGTCGAGCGACTTCCTGATCATCGCCCGCACCGACGCCCGCACGACGCTCGGCCTCGACGAGGCGCTGCGCCGCGCCGACGCCTACGCCGAGGCCGGTGCCGACATCATCTTCGTGGAAAGCCCGGAGAGCGAGGCGGAGATGGAGCGGATCTGCCGGACCATCGGCAAGCCGCTGATCGCCAACATGGTGGAGGGCGGGCGGACGCCGGTGATGACCGGGGCGCAGTTGGAAAATCTCGGCTACCGCATCGCCATCTTCCCGGCCACCGGCTTCCTGGCGATGGCCGCGGCGTTGCGCAGCGCCTACGGCGAAATCCTCGCCAAGGGGTCGAGCGCCGAATATGCGGGCGACCTCTACCCCTTCCCCGACTTCACCCGCTTGATGGGCTTCGAGCGGGTCTGGGAGTTCGAGAAGCGTCATCCCGAGACGGAGTAACCGCCCGCCATCTCAGCTCTGCGGTGTTTTTCCGGGGGCACGGCAGGGGAACTCGACGGTGAATCGCGTTCCCTCGCCGGGCCGGCTGTCGAGCTGGATGGTGCCGCCGAGCTGGCTGGTGACGAGGTTGAAGACGATGTGCAGGCCGAGGCCGGTCGAGCCGGTGCCCCGCCGCGTCGTGAAGAAGGGTTCGAAGACCTTGATGTGGTTCTCCACCGGGATGCCGCAGCCGTCGTCCTGGTAGACCAACCGCACCCCGTCGTTCTCCAGCGTCTGCGCGGTGATGGCGATCCGGCCCTTCTCGCCTTCTCGGTAGGCATGGTTGACCGAGTTGGTGATGAGATTCGTCACGATCTGGGCGATCACACCCGGATAGCTGTCCAGTTCGATGCCCTTGGGGCACTCCAGCCGCACCTCGTGGCCGGGGCGGTGCCAGGTCGGGCGCAGGCTGACCAGAACCTCCTCCAGATAGCCGTGCAGGTCGAACCGCCGGCGGTCGCTGCGCGTCTGGTCCGAGGCGACCTGCTTGAAGCTCTGCACAAGGTCCGCCGCGCGGGTGGCGTTGCTGATCATCAGCGTGGCGGCGTCGCGCGCGGCCTGCATGAAGTCCTGGAAGTCGGCCCGGCGCATCTTGCCGGTGTCGGACAGCGTTTCGAGCGCGCTGATCTTCTCGCCGAGATAGGAGGCGCTGGTCATCACGATGCCGATGGGCGTGTTGATCTCGTGCGCTACCCCGGCGACGAGCTGCCCGAGAGAGGCCATCTTCTCCGCCTGGACGAGCTGCTGCTGGGCGGCCTTGAGCTGGGCATGGGTGGCGTGGAGCTGCTCGTGGGCGTCGCGCAGCTCGTTTTCGCGGCTGCGGTCCACCGTCACGTCCACATAGACCTGCACCATGCCGCCGTCCGGCATGGGATTGCTGCGGACCTGGATGACCCGCCCGTCGGCGAATTCGATCTCGCTGGGGCTGCTGACCAGGGGCGAGGGCACCAGCGCCGTCAGAAGCTGCCCGGAGGCGTTCACCGCGGCGCTCAGCTCCCGATACGGAACGCCGACCCGGCGCAGCGTGTCCGGCAGGCTGAAAAGCGCCATGGCCCGCTCGTTCCAGACGCGCAGCCGCTCCTCGGCGTCGAAGGCCGCCAAGCCGTCATACATGCTGGCCAGCGTGGCGCGCAGCAGCTGCGATTGCTCGGCCACCTCGCGCGTCCGCTCGGCCACCTGGGCTTCCAGCGTGCGGTTCAGCCGCTCCAGCCCATCGTAGAGAC
Organism: Azospirillum himalayense; assembly: GCF_042657465.1. NCBI lineage: Bacteria > Pseudomonadati > Pseudomonadota > Alphaproteobacteria > Rhodospirillales > Azospirillaceae > Azospirillum > Azospirillum himalayense. Next base: position 45,847 of record NZ_JBHSLC010000003.1, read on the forward strand.
GGGCGTTCTCGATGGAGATGGCGATCTGCACCGACAGGAGGTCGAGCAGCTCCAGCCGTTCCGGGCTGAAGATGTCGGCGGCGAGGTTGTTCTCCAGATAGAGGATGCCGACCATCTGGTTGCGGTTGCGCAAGGGCAGGCACAGCACGGAGCGCGGCTGCGCCAGCCGCGTGTAGGCGTCGTACTGGAAATCGCCGTCGTTCGCGGCGTCGGCCAGAACCACCGGCTCCCCGGTCTGGATGACCGCGTCGACGACACCGCGCACCAGGACCGGCGCCGCGTCGTCGAGGGGGCGGGATTGCAGGACCTCCGCGGCGTCGCCCTCGCTCGTCGCGTCGGCCTCGATCCGCCACGCGCCGTCGGTCGGCAGCAGCAGGCAGCCCCGCGTCGCCCCGGCGTTGGTGATGACCAGCTTCATCAGCGTCCACAGCAGGTCGCCCAGGCGGATGTCCTGCGCCAGCGCCCGCGAGGTGCGGATCACCGTCTCCACATCCACCATGTGGGAGCTGGACCCGGAGGAGGAGCGCCGCCGCGACGAGGCGGTGACCGGGCGTTGCGGCGGGAAGCCGTCGTCGACGGGACCCTGGTCCGCCGCCGTCTCGCCGAACAGCTCGGCCAGCCGGGCGTCCAGCGCCCGGACCTTCGCCAGCGCGTCCCAGCGCCGGTAGGCGTGGCGGGCCTGGAACAGCATCGCCTTCGCCGTGAAGCGGTCGCCCCGCGCCAGCGCGGCCTCGCCGGCCCGCTCGCAGGCGAAGGCCTCGTCGTGGGTGAATCCCTGCTCGCGGGCGCTCTCCGCGGCGGTCTGGTAATGACGGTGCGCCTTGTCCAGCCGCCCGGTGGCGCGCAGCCGTTCGGCCACCACCAGCGCCAGCAGGTGGCGGAAATTGGTCGGCGCGTGGCGGACCGCACCGCGGAGCCGGCGCTCCAGCCCGAGCGCCGCGGCCCGCGCCCGTAGCCGCTCGGCGGGACGGAGGCGGTCCCAGGCGGCGAAGTCGATCAGGGCGGCGACCACCCGCATGCGCAGGTTCATCACCATGCCCATGGAGGCGTCGGCGAAGGGACGGCGCTTCGCCATGCAGCGCCGCGCCTCGTCGATCCGGCCGAACAGCAGGTTCAGATAGGCCAGATGGCTGTGCATCGTGTCCAGGGCAAGGCGGTTGCCGCTGGCGGCCAGCGCCGGGACGTCGCTCGCCTCCGTGACGTGGGGTCCGGCGAAAACGGTGGGGTCTTCGGACTCGCCCAGCAGGTTGGCGATGAGCTGCTGGTGGGGCCGCAAGACACCGGCCGCGGTCTGCTGGTTCAGACGCGCGATGGCGGCGGCGTGGCCCGCCGCGGTCTGCTGGAGCTGCCGCAGGGGATGGCCGAGAAACAGCCCTTGGGCGACGGCGTTGTTCAGGCAATAGGCGGCGTACTCGATGTCGCCGGTTTCCAGGCCGATCCGGTGGGCGTCGAGAAGGCCGGCCAGTGATTTGGCCACCGGCTGGTGCCACACCTCGATGAACAGATGGACCACGAACAGCGTCTGGGCGCGGCCCTGGTTGGCGTTCAGCCGGTCGAGCACGCGCAGCGCCACCCGCCCGTACATGGCGCCCGCCGGAACGTCGCCGAGCATCGCGCAATGCAGCAGCCCGTAGGTGGCGTAGGTGATGCCGGAGGCCGGCAGGATTCCCTCGGTCGCCGACAGGCGGACCATGCGCAGCAGCAGCACCGTGTAGAGGTTGGTGTCGTGCAGATAGGCGCTCGCCAGCACGCGCGACACGATGCGTCCGATCGTCAGCAGGCGCGGGTCGGTGAGGGGCGGGCGGTTGACGAGGTCCTCCTCGCCCTTGCCGCGCAGCGCCAGCTTGGTCGTGGCGAGTTCCTTGAGCACATGCCGGGTGTCCGCCCGCTCGGGGATCGGGCTGCCGAGTTGGCCCAGGGCGGTGCGGCAGGCGGCGAGCGCCGCCGGCAGGTTCTGCCGCGACACGTGCATCTGGATCTGCGTCTCGTAGGCCAGGGCGCGGTCCAGGACCGTGCGGGCGTTGGCCTCGATGGCCGCGGCCAGCGGGGTCGCCGCGGCGACGTCGCCGTTCACCGCCGCGATCTCCGCCGCTTCGGCGTGCAGGCTGAGCGCCAGCTCGTACAGGCGCGACCAACCGTCCGCGGGGAGCAGCCCGACCCCGGTGATGAGATAGTCGAAGGCCGGTCCCAGCGCCGCCGAGGCGCGCGCCGCCTGCCCGGCCAGCAGGTTGTAGTGGGCCAGCCGCTCCCTCTGCTCCGGCGACAGCAGGGTCACGGCACGGTTCAATTGGTTGGTGATCGCGAACAGCCGGTCCGCGGCCCGATCGCCGGAGGCGTTGCCGCCCCGTTCCAGGACGAGGCCGACGGCGAGATGGCAGGCCAGGGCGTCGGCGTCCCGCAACATGCTGTAGGCCGCCTGCTGCACCCGGTCGTGGACAAAGCGGTAGGTGGCGCGCGGCGACACGCTGTCCATGTCGGCGTAGCGGTAGGCGTCGCCCACCGGGACCACCAGCCCGCTGCGCAGGGCCGGCCACAGCGCCGCCGCCGTCGCGGCGGAGGTCCGCCGGCTCGCGTCGGCCAGCGTGGCGAGATCGAAGGCGCTGCCGATGCAGGCGGCGGTCTGGACAACCGCCAGCGTCTCGGCGGGCAGCTCGCGAATGCGGCGGACCACGAAGGTGACGACGTCGTCGACCATCCGTTCCATCCGCTGGGACTCGATGGCCTCCAGGTTCCAGTTCCACACCCCGGCGAGGCCGTCATAGGCGATCAGCCCGCCCTGCTCCAGCGACTCCAGGAATTGCCCAAGGAAGAAGGGGTTGCCCAGCGTGTTGGCGATCAGCCGTTCGGCCAGAGGGCGCACGTCGTCGGGGGCCGCGTGCAGCGTGTCGGACAGCAGGGCCACCACCGCGTCGGCGTCGAGCCCGCCGAGGGACACGTCGCGGACCGGAACGCCACGCTCGCCGAAGGTCTGGATCGTGTGGCGCAGCGGGTGGAGCGCGTCGACCTCGGTGTCGCGGCAGGTGCCGACCAGCAGGAAATGGCCGAGCTCCGGATCGCCCGCCAGCCCTTCCAGGAGTTTCAGCGTGGCGAGGTCGGCCCATTGCAGGTCGTCCAGGAACAGCACTAGCGGGTGCCCCGCCCCGGCGAAGGCGCGGACGAAATTGCGGAACACGTAGATGAAGCGCTCGTGCGCCTCCACCGGACCCAGTTCCGGCACCGGTGGCTGGGGGCCGATCAGCCGCTCGACGTGGGGGATGACGTCGGTGATGACCCGCCCGTTGGGGCCGAGCGCGGCGAGCAGCCGGGCGCGCCAGCGTGCCAGCGAGTCCGGGCCGGCGGCGAAGGTCTGCCGCACCAGGGTCTTGAAGGCCTCGATCACCGGGGCGTAGGGGATGTCGCGCTTCAGCGGCTCGAACTTGCCGGTGATGAAGAAGCCGTGGCGGGCGATCACCGGCTTGTGCAGTTCGCGGACCAGCGCCGATTTGCCCACACCCGAATAGCCGGAGATCAGCAGGGCCTCGAACCCGCTCGCGGCGGCGCGCCCGAAGGCGTCGAGAAGGACGCGGAACTGTGCTGTGCGGCCATAGAGCTTCTGCGGGATGCGCAGCACCGGACGGACGTCCCGGCTGGCCAGCGCGAAGGATTCGACGCGGCCGTGGCTGCGCCATTCGGTCAGGCAGCGTTCGAGGTCGGCGCGCAGGCCGAAGGCGCTCTGGTAGCGCTCCTCCGGATTCTTCGCCATCAGCCGGGCCACGATGGCGGACAGCGGCTCGGGAACCAGCGGGTTGAGCTTGTGCACGGGGACCGGCGTCCGCGCGATGTGGCAATGCACCAGCTCCAGCGGGTCACCGGACGGGAAGGGGGGCTGGCCGGTCAGGACGTCGTGGAAGGTGGCGCCCAGCGCGTAGAAGTCGGCGCGGTAATCCACCGACCGGTTCATGCGGCCGGTCTGCTCCGGCGCCATGTAGGCGAGCGTGCCCTCCATGGTGCCGACGTCGGGGTCGCCCGCCTCTTCCCGCGATAATTCCGACGCGATGCCGAAGTCGATCAGGTTGAACTGGCCGGTCGCCGGATTCCAGATCAGGTTGCCGGGGCTGATGTCCTTGTGGACGACTCCCGCGTCGTGCACGGCGGCCAGAGCGTCGACGGCCTGGAGCGCCATCCGCAGGAAGACCGCGACGTCCTCCGTCCGCACGTCGGGAAGGGCGTCCAGGGCCGTGCCGCCGATGTCGCGGAACACCATCATCAGCCCGTTGCCGTGGGGGACGCAGTCCAGCGCCTCCACGATCCCGGCGTGGCGCAACCGGCGGGTGATGGCGAATTCCCGCTGGAACGCCGCCTTGTCCTCGCCGCCGATGTCGTCGCCGGACAAGAACTTGCAGATGACGGGCAGGCCGTCGTCGCGCCGGACGGCGCGCAGCACGGTGGAGCGCGACCCCACATGCAGCGTTTCGACAACGCGGAAGCCCGGTAACGCCGGCACGGTTGCGGTGGGGATGGCCCCGATCACGACGCAGCATCCTTATGTCGCGTGGTTGCAGTATCCGTTATAGAAGGTCGCGCCACGGTGGAGCAAGCGCAGGGCGTGCCGGCCGGGGTTTTGCACGATTTTTGCTTGGCGATCGCACGGGGCATAGACCTGTAGCATCGGCGAAACGGCGTAATAGTTCAATTGCGGTAAGACAATTTATGCTAATCTCCTCCGCAATTTCTGACGAGAGCCGCGAAATTCCGCGGCGCCGTCACGGGGATGCCGGATCTGCGGGGGGAGAGCATGGCGAAGACGAGGGTTGCAATTTTGGGTGGTGGCGTCGGTGCCCTCACCACGGCGCATTTCCTGTCCGACACGGACGAGAAGCGGGCGCGCTACGACGTCACCATCTATCAGATGGGCTGGCGGCTGGGCGGCAAGGGCGCCACCGGGCGCGACCAGTGGAACCGCATCCAGGAGCACGGTCTGCACGTCTGGTTCGGCTTCTACAACAACGCCTTCAAGATGATCCAGGACGTCTTCGACGTCTGGAAGCGCTCGCCGGACAACAGCTTCCAGTCCTGGCGGGACGTTCTGAAGCCGCAGCGCTTCACCCCCATCGGCATGGTGCTGGACGGCGGCAAGCCCGCCTATTGGCCGCTGACCTGGCCGGTGCTGGGCGGCGAGCCGGGCTCGGCCAACGTGATGCCGACCCTGCCGCAGGCCATCGCGTCGCTGGTCGGCGTGGTGCGCGACGTGTTCGAGAACTGGGATGAACTGAGCGGCCTAATCGTCGACGGCAAGCTGGTCCACATCGACGGCCGCACCGTCGCTCCGATGCCCGTCCTGCCGGCCGACCAGCAGGTCCTTCCGGCGCCGCTCGCCACCCGCTTCGCCGACGCGATCCGAAGCTGGAAGGACCGGGAGGTCCGCCATCTGGCGCAGGCCGAGGCGCTGGTGAAGGGCGCCGCCGTGACCACCGCGAAGGACGCCGCCGTCGCCGCCCACCGGCTGATCCGGGCGCTGGCGGATGGGCCGGGTTCCGCGCCGTCGGCGATTCCGCCGGTGGGGCATTTCCACGACCTGATGACGCTGCTGCGGCTGATCGAGGCCGCGGCGGCCACCTTGCCGCGCAACCATGTGGCGCGTGACCTGCTAGCCTTCGTGCTTCCCTTCACCGTCGGCATCATCGCCGATTTCGGGATCGAGAAGCGTACCGCCGATTCGCTGGACGATCTGGAATTCACCGACTGGCTGATCCGTCATGGCGGCGACGCCGAGGCGCTGAAGCAGAGCTGCTCGCTGCGCACCTGCTACGACACTTTCATGCAGTACAAGGACGGCGACTACCGTCAGCCCAACTGGGGTGCCGGTGTCGCGGCGCTGTCCTGCGTGCGCATGTTCGCCACCTGCCGCGAATCGGTGATGTGGAACATGGAAGCGGGTATGGGCGAGGTCATCATCGCGCCCATCTACCAGACCCTGCTCCAGAACGGCGTGAAGGTGAAGTTCTTCCGCCGCGTCGAGGACATCGGCCTGTCCGACGACCGCGCGCTGGTCGAGACCGTCCGCCTCGCCCGGCAGGTCGATCTGGCCGACGGCGGGGACGACTACCAGCCGCTGATCACCGTGCCGCTGGAGGACAAGAAATTCCTGCTGGCTTGGCCGCTGGAACCGCTGTGGGGCCAGATCAAGGACGCCGACAAGGTCCAGGCGGCGCTCGCCACCAACAACTCCTCGCTTGAATCGCACTGGTGCGCGTGGGAGCCGGTCGGGACCGAGACGCTGCAGCGCGGCCGCGACTTCGACATCGCCGTCCTCGGCATCTCCATGGGCGGCTTCAAGGCGATGAACGACCAGCCGACCCTGGCGGCGGAGCTGCAGGCGGCCTCGCCGGCCTTCAACGCGATGACCAGCAACATCGGAATCATCCCGACGCTGTCCATGCAGCTGTGGTGCGGTCCCGACCTCAAGGGGCTGGGCTGGGAGCCGGGCCAGCCGGCCGCCGTCGCCGGGCCGGAGCCCTGGTCGATCTGGGCGGAGATGGGCCAGACGCTGCCCTACGAGTTCCGCCCCGGCGGGACCGGTGCGCCCCAGTCTGAAACGCCAAAGTCGGTGCATTACATCTGCGGCGTCTGGCAGACCGGTCTGGTCGCCCGTCCGACCACCGACCTCGAGGTGCCGAAGGAGGCGCTGGACACGGTGACGAACAGCGCAGCGGAGTGGCTGGACGCCTATATGGGCAATTTCTGGCCGAAGGCGACGGTGTCCGGCCATGGCGGCGTCGGCTTCAATTGGAACGTCCTCTACGACCCGTGGAACGGCACCGGGCGGGAGCGGCTGTCGCACCAGATCATCCGCGCCAACGTCGATCCCACCGAAACGCTGCCGGGCAGCGCCGCCGGCTCCACCCAGTACCGGCTGCGCACCGACGCGAGCGGGTTCTACAACCTGTTCCTGGCCGGCTGCTGGGTCCGCACCGGCTTCAACACCTCCTGCATCGAGGCGACGGTGATGTCCGGCATGCAGGCGGCGCGGGCGATCTCCGGGACGCCGCTGTTCATCTCCGGTGAGAACTTCCTGAACGGGGCGCCGTCGTGACCGCCCCCCGCTACGTCTCCTTCGCCGGGCACGGCGAGGTGTCGATCGCCGCACCCGGCGTCTTCACCGACAGCCTCGCCACCGCCTTCGTCGTGCGCAGCAACCCGGTGAACACCCAGGCGCTGGTCGACAAACTGCTGAACGCGGCGCCCGCCGGCGCGGTGCGCTACACGGTGGCCGGGCCGGTGGCGCTGTGCACCTTCCTGTCGGTCGGGCGCTGCACCAGCCCGACCGAGCCGTTCGGTTGGATTCCCTACCGGGAGGCCTCGCTGTGGCTGCCGCTGATCGAGCATCGGCCCGGCCACTGGCCGCGGCTGGTGCTGTGGATGCCCTACGTCTTCCCGGACGCGACCATTCCGCTGGTCTGCGGGCGCGAGGGCTGGGGCTTCGCCAAGTCGCTGGGCCGCATCACGCTGCCGGAGGAGGGGGCCGAGGCGCCGCGCTTCGTCTGCGAGACGACGCTGTTCCGCACCCTGTCCTCCGACTGCGAGGGGGTGTTCGCCCCCCTGCTGACGGTGGAGGGCGGGCCGTGGACCCCCGGATCGGCGTGGCAGAGCCTTGAGGATCTCGCCGCCGACCTCGGCGACGCGCTGAAGGCCCTGCTGCGCCCCGGCGGGCTGGTCGAGGGGGTGGAGGTCGCCGTCAAGGCGGTGGAATCTTTGCTGGCCGGCACGGTGCCGGTCATCAACCTGAAGCAGTTCCGCGACGCCCCGGACAGCGAGCTGGCCTGCTATCAGGCGCTGATCGACTGCCCGATGCACGTCGACCGCTTCCGTGGCGCCTGGCCGATGCGGGGCGACTGGACGCTGCGGGTGGCCGACTATGCCAGCCATCAGGTCATCTCGGACTTCGGCTTCGCGGCCGGGCCGGATGGCAGCGCCACCGTCCATGTGGATTTCGCCATGCAGATCCACATGGACTTCCGCGCCAACCCCGGCCGGGTGGTTTGGCAGGCGGAGTGAGGAAAGGGGTGCCGGCCCCGGAAAGGGCCGGCACCTTCTTTAGAACGAGGCGGTGAGGCTCAGCGCCACGATGTCGGTGCCGTTGCAGAACTTCCCCGGATTGACCGCGGAGCCGTTGGGCGGCGTGCCGTTGCTCACGCATTCCTGGAAGCCGTGGGAAAAGGCGCCGTCCAGCCGCAGTGTCTCGGAGACGGCATAGCCGACGCCGAAGCCGGCGTGCTTGGTGATGACCACCGGGATCACCGAGACGATGTCCTGCGCCGGGGCGGTCTTGTCGGCCCAGCGGAAGCCGGCGCGCAGGGTCAGCGCGTCGGTCACCTGGTAAGCGCCGCCGATGGCGAAGATGTTGATGTCGCGGTAGCGCTGCGGCAGCGTCTCCCACACCGTGCCGAGGCCCGGCACGTCGACACGGATGTTGTACTGGCGCAGCGCCTGCGCCCAAAAGGCCCGCCGGTAGTCGAAGGCGACGGTCAGGTCGGGCCGCACTCGGTGGCTGACGCCGATTCCGAACTCGGCGGGGAGCTGGAAATTGCCCAGCGTGTATTTCGCGGGCTGGGTCAGCCGCGACCCGTCGGGCGCCAGCACGATCACCGAGCCGTCGCCGGTCAGGTTGTTGAGCGCCGTGCGGAACTGGTAGAAGGCGCCGACGGTGGTGTCGGCCTGCGGCTTCCAGGTCAGGCCGAGCCGGCCGCTGACCCCGTCGCCCTCCACGCCGGCGCGGGCGATCGACGGGTCGAAGATGTCGAAATAGACGCCGCCGCCCATCCCGACCATGGCGCTGGCCGCGCCCAGCATCGGCCCTTGTCCAGTCAGTCGCCCGGTGGCGGCCAGCGCGCCGAGCTGGTCGGCCCCCTGGAGGACGCGGAAGCCCAGGCCTGCCCGCACATAGTCGATGGCGCCCGCCACCGTGACCTTCGGCGTCACGTCCCAAGCGGCGGCCAGCGGGACGCGCATGAACATCGCCTCGCTGCCGGTGCGCAGCCCGCTGTCGACGCCGGACGGCAGGCGGGCCATGAAGCTGCCCTCGCCGTACTCGGTGCCGAAACCGCCCTGGGCGTAGGCGCCCAGCCCGAGGGCGAGAGTCTCATGCCGCCAGACGAAGCCGCCCTGGGGGATGTAGTAGCCCTGGAAGGGGAAGGTGTCCTTGCCGTGCGCCACCTCGCCGGTTTGCGTCTGCGTGGCGCGCAGCCCGGTCGGGGCGGCAACCACCAGCCCGCCCTCCAGGTAGGAGGAGGAGCGCTGGGTCAGGGTTGCCGGGTTGAAGATCATGGCGGCGCCGCCGATGTCGGACGCCGCCCCGGTGCCGCCCATGCCCATGGACACGGCCCCGAACCCTTCGAAGGTGTAGACGTCGGTGGCATGGGACGGAAACGCGGCGGCCAGGGTGGCCGCCGCGGCAAACGCTGCGATTACGCGCATTGAATCAGGGTTCTCAATCGGACGGGGTGAGGTCGATGGTCTGGCGGGCGATGGCCTCGGCGGCCTGCTTTCCGGACAGGACGGCGATCTCGGCGCTGCCCGCGCTGAACCAGGTCCGCGTCCAGTCACCCGCCAGGAAGGCGTTGACGAAGCCGCTGTCGCCCGGCGTCAGCCGGGTCTCCACCGTCGCCGGGAAGCACTGCACGTAAAGCTCCGACGGGTCGAGGTTGTAGCGGTAGTAGGAGGAATAGACCTGGCTCTGGTCGAACACGCCGTCCTTGACCGTGTTCGGCCACAGAACCCCGATGTTGGCGTTCAGCCACTGCGTGGCGTCCCGGCGGACGTCCGCGGCCATCCGCTGCGGCAGGCCGCAGGCGTAGGGCGGGGCGCCGGCTGGCCAGCGGGCGGTGCCGCAGAAATACTCCACGGCCTTGACGGTGCCGGGCGGCCAGGATTCGGCGGGGATGAGGTGGCTCATCTCGCCCCAGCTGTCGAGTTCCTCGACATAGCTGGTCATGGCGGTCGGGCCGGCCTTCCAGCCCATCTCCTCGATGCTCGGCGTCATCCACAGCTGGACCGCCTGGGTCGGCACCGCCGGGGTGACCTCGACCATCTGCTTGAAGCGCAGATTGGCGTCCATCAGCTCGGCCGCCGGGTCGGCCAGCGCGGCGGGCGGCATGGCCAGAACGACGAGGTCGAAATCCTTGCCGACCTCCAGCACCGATTCCCCGGCGGTGCAATGGCAGAACACCGATTCCAGGTTGATGCCGGCGTCGCGGATCTTGTCGCCGTCGACGATCTGGCTCCAGTCCGGCTCGGACGGCCAGCAGTAGAGCCACTTCCCGTCGTCGCCGTAGCCGACCTTGACGAACGGGTCGTAGGCGCCGTTGACGAGATCGACCTGCCGGTTCAGGCGCACCCGCTCCACCCAGGCGCCGTTTTCCGAGGTTTCCAGCTTGGTCAGGCGGTGGAACAGCTTGATGTCCACCCCACGCTGCTTCAGCACGAACCAGGCTGGCGTGAAGACGGTGTCGCCCATGCCGGCGTTCATCTTCCACAGCGGCGCGCCCTTGTAGGCGAAGCCCATCAGCAGAAGGATCTCCGCCGCCGCACCGGCGGCGAAGCGCGCGTTCTCCGGCCCGTCGGTCGCTTCGCCGTTCTTGTAGGAGAAGCACATGTCGTAGAGCAGGCGCACCGGCGCCGACCACGCGAAGGTCTCGGAGATGCCGTTCTTCTGCAGCCACTCGCGGAAGTCCTCGCCGTTGATGCGGTCGAAGCCGTCCTTGCCGTAGGGCAGCACGTCGGCGAAGCAGCCGATGGCGAAGGCGAGGCCGAAATCGGCGAAGCAGGCGAATTCCCAGCCCTCGTCCGACAGCTTCAGCAGCGGTTCCAGGACCGCCTGGAAGCCCTTCTGGACGAGCTTGAGCAGATCGACGATCAGCCCGTGGTCCAGGGCGCCGTCGCCCGCCTCCTCGATGTGGGCGCGCGCCTTGTCAAGGGCGTCCAGCCCGAGCTTGGCGGTGAGGTGGCCGGGCAGATGGTCGTGCTTGGCGACCAGATTCTGCAGCGCACCGATCAGGAAGGCCGCGAAGCCGTTCGGGCCGAGCGACCGCGGGTCGCCGGGCGTGCCGGAGCGCTCGGGGAAGTCGAGGTTCCAGGAGTGCCAGCGGGTCTTGCCGAAGCGCGGGATGTCCTGCATCAGCGTCACCTGATACAGCGGGCGGAAGGCGTCCTGCCAGGTCTGGAAGGCGTAGTCGGCGGGCTTGTCCCACTCCGCGTAGGCGCCGCGCACCATCCGGAAGGCGTTGTCGTAGAAGCCCAGGAAGATGTGCAGCCCGTGCTCCTCGATGCGCTGGCCCTGCTTGGCGTTGCGGCCGCTGGCCCCCTTGCCGCCCAGCCGCCAGCCGTGGCTGACCAGCGTCACGTCGAACGTCTCGCGCAACGCCTCGGTCGCCGTGAGAGTCAGCGCGGCGGACACGCCCCCAAGCCCGCCGCCCAGCACCAGCACACGCGTCTTTCCCATCGCAGCCACCCCGAGCCCCCGGTTGTTTTGCCGGGGGATTGTGCTTGGCATCGCCGGTTGTCGCAATGGGATTAAGACGAATGCGAACATTCCGCCGCCACACCGATGCGGATCGGTTACGGAACGCCGTCGCCCGGCAGGACCGGAGGGGGGGCGGGTGCCGCGCTGTCGAGCAGTATACCCGACCGCCGCTGGGCGAACATCGCGGTGAGCAGGGCGGCCGCCTGGGCGGCGGCGGCGGCGGCGGGGAGGCCGCCGACTCGGACGTTGGAGATGCAGTTGCGCTCGCTGTCCACCCGGCCGGGGCGCGGCTCCCAGGTCAGATAGAGGCCCAGCGAATCGGCGGCGCTCAGCCCTGGCCGCTCGCCGATCAGGACGACGCTCGCCCGCGCCTGGAGCAGCGCGCCGACCGGGTCGCCCAGCGCCACCCGCGCCTGCTCCGCCACCACCACCGGCCCGAACCGCAGCCCGGCCGCCTGGAGTTTCGGGATCAGGGCCTCCAGCACCGCGACGGCATTGGCCTGCACGGCGGTGCCGCTCAGCCCGTCGCCGACCACCAGCACGACGTCGGGGGCGCGGACCGGCTCCGACAGGCGGCGCTGCGACTCCTCCGACAATTGCCGGCCGAGGTCCGGGCGCTTCAGATAGGCGGCGCGGTCGGGCGCCGCGCTGGTGACCGGCACCGCCGGCCAGCCGCGCTCCGCCAGCGCCGCCAGCAGCGCCGCGGCGTCGAGCGGCGTGTGCACCGCGTCGCGCGCCTGGGCGTGGGCGGCCTGGAAGGCGAGGTGGGCGGCGGTGGGCAGGCCGCTCCCGGCGTGGCCCAGCGCGATCCGCGCGTCGGTGTGGCGGCGCAGATGCGCCCAGCGATCGGGTTGGACCGGGTCCGGTTGGGCCGGGGAGGGGAGGGGCACCGGTTCGGACTCGGTCATGGCTGCTCCTCCGGCAGGGGCAGGGCGGGCAAAAGGCAGGACGCGGCGGGATCGAAGCGCAGGCGCCCGGCGGAATCGGCGATGCCGGCGGCCTGCTGCCACGCCTCGAACTCCGGCGCCGGGCGGCGGCCAAGCACCTGACGCACATAGAGCGCGTCGTGGAAGGAGGTGCTCTGGTAGTTCAGCATGATGTCGTCGGCCCCCGGCACCCCCATGATGAAGGTGCATCCGGCCACGCCGAGCAGGGTCAGCAGGGCGTCCATGTCGTCCTGGTCGGCCTCCGCGTGGTTGGTGTAGCAGACGTCGCAGCCCATCGGCAGGCCGAGCAGCTTGGCGCAGAAATGATCCTCCAGCCCGGCGCGGGTGATCTGCTTGCCGTCGTAGAGGTATTCCGGCCCGATGAAGCCGACCACCGTGTTGACCAGCAGCGGCCGGTAGCGGCGGGCGACGGCGTAGCAGCGCGCCTCCACCGTCTGCTGGTCCACCCCTTCGTGCGCGCCGGACGACAGCTCGCTGCCCTGGCCGGTCTCGAAATACATCAGGTTGTCGCCGACGGTGCCGCGGTTCAGCGCCTTGCCGGCCTCCCACGCCTCGTCCAGCAGGGCCAGCGAGACGCCGAAGGCGCGGTTGGCGGCCTCCGTCCCGGCGATGGACTGGAAGACCAGATCGACCGGCGCCCCGCGCTCCATCGCCCGCAGCGCCGTGGTCACGTGGGCCAGCACGCAGGACTGAATCGGCGCGCCGGTGCGCAGGCGAAGCTCCTCCAGCATCTCCAGGAGGGTGGTCATCGCCTCCACGCTGTCGGTCGCCGGGTTGATGCCGATCACCGCGTCGCCGCTGCCGTACATCAGCCCGTCGAGGACGCTGGCGGCGATGCCGCGCGGGTCGTCCACCGGGTGATTGGGCTGCAGGCGGGTGGAGAGGCGTCCCGGCAGACCGATGGTGTTGCGGAAGCGCGTGACGACGCGGGTCTTGGCGGCGACGGCGATCAGATCCTGCAGCCGCATGATCTTCGACACCGCCGCGACCATCTCCGGCGTCAGGCCGGGGGCGAGCGCCGTCAGGGCCGCCGCGTCCGCCGCCTCCGACAGCAGCCAGTCGCGGAAGCCGCCGACGGTCAGGTGGGCGACCGGGGCGAAGGCGGCGCCGTCATGACCGTCGACGATCAGCCGGGTCACCTCGTCCGCCTCGTAGGGGACGACCGCCTCGGTCAGGAAATGGCGCAGCGGCAGGTCGGCCAGGGCCATCTGCGCGGCCACCCGCTCCGCCGCGCTGGCGGCGATCAGCCCGGCCAGCGCGTCGCCCGAGCGCGGCGGCGAGGCGCGGGCGAGCAGCGTCTTCAGATCGGGAAACCCGTACCGCGTCCCGGCCAGAGTGTGGGCAAATGCCATGGCGTCCCCTCTCCCCCTCCTCGGTTCGTCCGCTCAACCCGCCGCCCGCGCGATGGCGGCGATGGTCTCGGCGTGCAGGTCGGCGGTGGCGGCGGCGACCACGCGCCCGTCCGACTCCATGGTCAGCGGCTTGCCCTCCCAATCCGTGATGACCCCGCCGGCCCCCTCGATCACCGGCTGCATGGCCAGATAATCATAGGGCTGAAGCCCGGCCTCGATCACCAGATCGATGTGGCCGGAGGCGACCAGCCCGTAGATGTAGCAGTCGCCGCCGAAACGCCGCGTCCGCGCCTGCCGGCTGACCGTCTCGTACACCCGCAGCCCCGCCGCGTCGAAGGCGTCGGGCGAGGTGGTGTAGACCGTGGCGTCGGCCAGCCGGCGGCAGTCGCGCGTGCGGCAGGGCCGCTCCGCTTCCGTCCCGTCGCTGTAGAGTGTGGGGGCGCCGGCGCGTCCCGTCCAGCGTTCGCCCAGCACCGGCATGTCGATCACCCCGACCGCCGGGACCCCGCGCTCCAGCACCGCCAGCAGCGTGCCGTAGACCGGCCAGCCGCTGATGAAGCTGCGCGTGCCGTCGATGGGGTCGATCACCCAGACGATCTCGGAGTCGAGGCGGTCGCGCCCATGCTCCTCCCCGAAGATTCCATGGTGCGGAAAGCGCTCGGCGATGCGGCGGCGCAGGGCGGCCTCCACCTCGCGGTCGGCGATGGTCACCGGGCTGTCGTCGGCTTTGGTGTCGATGGCGACCGGCGTGCGGAACCAGCGGCGGGACAGGCCGCGCGCCTCGTCCGCCAGGGCGGCGGCGAAGCCGGCCAGCTCCCCGGTCAACACCGCACGGTCGATGGTCGCGTCCTTGGTGATGGGGCTCATGATTTGCCTTATTTTTGTGCGGCTGCGCAAATGCACGCCAACTGTGCAATCATGGTAGACACAAACGCACAGAAGTGCAAACCTCCACTTAAATCCACGGCGAGCAGGGGTTCGCCACCGGCCTGGGCGCCGGGAAAGGGCATGCGGAACAGAGGGGGTTGGTGATGGTGGAGTTTGCTGGGAAGTCGCTGCTGGCCGGCGTGGTCCTGATGGGCGCGGCGGTGCTGCCGGCCGTCGCGCAGGCGGGGACGCTGACCGTCTACACGGCGCTGGAGGAGGACGAGATCGCCGACTATGTGGCGGCGGCGAAGAAGGACCTGCCGGACATCGACCTGAAGGTGCTGCGCCTGTCCACCGGCGACCTCGGCGCCCGCATGCTGGCCGAGGCGTCCAACCCGCAGCACGACGTGATCTGGGGCTGGGCGGTCACCAACATGCTGGACCCGCGCGTCATGGCGCTGGTCGAGCCCTACGCCGCCAAGGGCTCCGACGCGCTGCCGGCCGCCTACAAGGGTGCGGACGCGAGCTGGTTCGCCGCCACCGGCTACATGGCCGCCTTCTGCGTCAACACCGAGCTTCTGAAGGCCAAGAACCTGCCGGTCCCGACCTCCTGGAAGGATCTGACCAACCCGGTCTACAAGGGCGAGGTGGTGATGCCGAACCCGGTCTCCTCGGGCACCGGCTATCTCCAGATCGCCGCCATCCTGCAGAGCCAGGGCAACGAGAAGGGCTGGCAGTTCCTGAAGACTCTGGACGGCAACATCGCCCAGTACATCAAGTCCGGCTCCAAGCCCTGCAAGTCGGCCCGCTCGGGCGAGTTCGCCATCGGCGCCTCGCTCGCCTTCGCGGCCATCAAGTCGGTCGAGGAGGGCTTCCCGCTCAAGATGGTCATCCCGACCGACGGCGCCGGCTACGAGCTTGAGGCGTCGGCGCTGATGAAGACGTCGAAGAACAAGGAGGACGCCAAGCGCTTCCTCGACTGGACCCTGTCGCCGAAGGCCGCCGCGCTCTACACCAAGTACAAGGAGATCGTGACGATCCCCGGCGCCCCGGTCGCCAAGGCGGCGGAAGAGGCCGGCCTGCCGGCGGACGTGCAGAAGGTCCTCTACCCGATGGACTTCGCCAAGTCCGCGGCGGAGCGCGACGCCATCCTGAAGACGTGGCAGGGCAGCATCGGCCGCTGAGTCCTGTTCCCCTCTCCCGTCCCGGGAGAGGGTGCCCGCGAAAGCGGGCGGGTGAGGGTCGCGCGAGAATCAAAGCACGCATCTTGGCGGCACCCTCACCCTTCCCGCGCTTTCGCGCGGGCCCCTTCCCTCTCCCGGGACGGGAGAGGGAGTCATCCCCCGCTCCAGATGGCCGCGCCATGGATTTGCAGATCAAGAACCTCCTGAAGACCTTCGACGGCTTCGTCGCCCTCGACCGCATCAACCTGACCGTGGAGGAGCGGGAATTCGTCTGCCTGCTGGGGCCGAGCGGCTGCGGCAAGACCACGCTGCTGCGCATCGTCGCCGGGCTGATGCCCTACGACACGGGCGAGTTGCTGATGGGCGGGCGCGACCTCGGCGCCGTGCCGGCGCGCGATCGCGGCTTCGGCATCGTCTTCCAATCCTATTCGCTGTTTCCCAACATGACAGTGGCCGAGAACATCGGCTACGGCCTGAAGATCCGCAGGGCGCCCGGCGACCGCATCGCGGCACGGGTGAAGGAGCTTCTGGAGCTGATCAAGCTGCCGCAACTCGCCGACCGCTACCCCTGGCAGCTCTCCGGCGGGCAGCAGCAGCGCGTGGCGCTTGCCCGCGCGCTGGCCGTCGACCCGTCGCTGATCCTGCTGGACGAACCGCTGTCGGCGCTCGACGCCCGCGTGCGCGCCGACCTGCGGGCGGAGATCCGCGACGTGCAGCGCCGGTTGGGCATCCCCACCATCATGGTCACCCACGACCAGGAGGAGGCGCTGACCCTGGCTGACAAAGTCGTCTGCATGAATCACGGGCTGATCGAGCAGGTCGGCACGCCGCAGGACCTCTACCTGCGCCCGCGCACCCGCTTCGTCGCCGACTTCATGGGCAGCAGCAACCTGTTGCCGACCGGCTGGGTGCGCGACGCCATGCCCCACCTGCTGCCCGGCCGTCCGGACGGGGCGGAGAACGCTTACGAGGCCTGCGTCCGTCCGGAGCGGATCGCCGTCGCCCCGGCGGCGGACGGGGAGGGGCGGGTGATCGACCTGACCTTCCTCGGCAACATCCGCCGGCTGCGCCTGTCCTGGCGGGGGCGGGAGTTGCTGGCCGAAACCCACCAGGACCCCGGCGTCGGTCCGGGCGCCGCGGTGGACGTGTCGGTGGCGGCGGAGGCCTGCGCCTGGGTGCGCGCATGACCATGCCCGCCCTGACCCTTCCCGGCAAGACGCCCAACACAGCCCGGCCCCGTCGCCTGCATCGCCCGCTGGACGAGCGGCTGCTCTACGGCGCCTGCGTGCTGGTGCCGGTGGTGGCGCTGGTCCTGTTCTTCCTGCTGCCGCTGGGCACCATCGTCTGGCGGAGCGTCCTGGAGGAGGAGGGCGGCGTCGGCTTCGCCAACTATCTGGCCCTGTTCCGGACGCCGGGAATCCTGCGCGCGGTCGGCAACAGCCTGCTGGTCGGCGCCACCACCACGGTGGTCTGCCTGCTGCTCGGCTTCATGGTCGCCTACGCCGTGCAGCGCACGCGCATCCCTGGCAAGCGCTTCGTCTCGGCGGCCCTGTCGCTGCCGCTGCTGGCGCCGTCGCTGGTGCTCGGCCTCGGCCTGATCTTCCTGCTGGGACGCAACGGGCTGGTCAGCAACCTGATCGGCACGCGGCTGAACATCTACGGCTTCCCCGGCCTGCTGATCGCCAACGTGCTCTACGCGCTGCCCCAGGCGGTGCTGATCATCCAGGCGGCGCTGCGCCAGTCCGACGCCCGCTATTACGACGCGGCAGAGGTCATGGGGGCGACCCGGCTGCAGCAGTTCTTCGGCATCACCCTGCCCAACGTGAAGTTCGGGCTGCTCAGCGCCGGCTTCGTGGTCTTCACCGTGACGATCACCGATTTCGGCAACGCTGTGACCATCGGCGGCGACTTCTCCGTCCTGGCGACCGAGATCTACAACCAGGTCACCGGCCAGATGAAGTTCGGCATCGGCGCCGCGGTGGGCATCCTGCTGCTGCTGCCCACGGGCATCGCCGTCTACATCGAGCGGGTGGCCGCCCGGCGCCAGTTCGGCAGCGCCTCGGAAAGCGCCCTGCCGCCGGTGCCCGACCATGTGCCGGCGCGCGACATCCCGCTGTTCCTCGCCACCATGACGCTGGCCCTGTCCATCGTCGCGGTGGTGGCGACGGTGGTCTTTGCCAGCTTCGTCCGGCTGTGGCCCTACCGGCTGGACCTCACGCTGAAGCATTACTCGATCACGCTCAGCGGCGGCTACGACCCGCTGTGGACCTCGCTCGCCGTGTCGGCGGGGGCGGCGGCGATCGGCACGGCGCTGCTCTTCGCCCTGGTCCTGGGACTGCGGCGGATGCCGCCGGGGGTGGCGAAGGCGGTCTATCTGCTGGCCGTCCTGCCGGTCGGCGTGCCCGGGCTGGTGCTCGGCCTGTCCTACATCTTCGCCTTCAACCTTGCAGGAACGCCGCTGCACATGCTGTATGGCACGGTGCTTCTGCTGGCGCTGTGCAACTTCTACCACTACCACACGCAGGGTTTCCTCACGATGGTCACCGGAATGCGCGCCGTGCCCCCGGCGCTGGAGGAGGCGGCGAGCTGCCTCGGCGGCGGCGTCCTGCGGGTGCTGGGCGACGTGGTGGTTCCGGTGATGGTGCCGACGCTGCTGTCGGTCTTCTTCTTCCTGTTCATGCGCTCCATGGTCACGCTGTCGGCGATCATCTTCCTGGTCACCCCCTCGACCAACCTCGCCGCGGTGACGGTGATGCGGCTGGACGAGGCCGGGTTCGTGTCGCAGGCGGCGGCCTTCTCCACCTGCATCATGGCGGCGGTCGCGGCGGCGGCGCTGGCGATGCGCGGCGCCCTGGCGCTGGCGACCCGGCGCAAGGCAGCCTGAGCGATGCTGCAGGAGGAACGCCACCAGCGCATCCGCGCCCTGCTGACGGCGCTGCACCGGGTGTCCACCGACCGCATCGCCGGGGATCTGGGCGTGTCGCGCGAGACGGTGCGGCGCGACATCGTGGAGCTGGAATCGCGCGGTGAGCTGCGCCGCGTCCATGGCGGCGTCGTCGCCGTGGGGCCGGAGCCGGAACCGCCCATCGCCGTGCGCAGCCAAGTCCGCCTGAAGGAGAAGCGCGCCATCGCCAAGGCGGCGGCGCGGCTGGTCTCGCCCGGCCAGACGCTGTTCCTCGACTTCGGCAGCACGGTGTCGGCCCTGGCGGAGGAGCTGGCGAGCCTGCCCGGCCTGACCATCGTCACCAACTCCTTCGACGTGGCGCAGACCGTCGCCAACCAGAACCGCAGCCGGGTGGTGCTGCTGGGCGGCCGGGTGGACGAGGGACTGCCCGCCACCTTCGGCGAGGGCACGGTGGCGGAGATCCACCGCTATCGCGCCGACACGGCGCTGCTGTCGCCGGTGGCGCTGCACCCCCGCTACGGCGCCACCAGCTTCGACCCGCGCGAGGCGGAGGTCGCCCGCGCCATGGTCGGCAACGCCGGCCGCACGGTGATCCTGGCCGACCACAGCAAGATCGGGCAGGCCAGCCGGGTCAGCTTCTGCCCGGTGGAGGGCATCGACACGCTGGTCACCGACAGCCGGTCCCGCGACCTGCCGGAACTGGCAGCGCTGGCGGTGCCGGACGTGGTGTTCGGCTGATCCAGCCGGCGCGAAGAAAGCGCTTTACAGGGAAAGGAAAATAATCCTTACTGTGGTCATCAACACCCGAACTGCGCCCGCCCGGCTCCGCCGCGGCGGGCGTCGTCGTTTTCGGCCGTGCTTTTCATGACCGGTGTGGAACCGTCCCGACCCTTCGCAGGAGCGACCATGACCACCACCATCCAGGCGGCCCCGCCGCCCGCCGCCTTCGACCTCGCCCGCCATTTCGAGGGTTTGTCCCGAACCGCCTACCGCTGCCCCGCCGGCGTGTGGACCATCGGCTACGGCCACACCCGGTCGGTGAGCCCCGGAGACACCGTCACGACCGAACGGGCCGAGCGCCTGCTCGCCGACGATCTGGCCGAGGCAGCCTCGGCGGTGGACGGCGCCGTGACCGTGCCGCTGACCGACGGGCAGCGGGCCGCGCTGATCGATTTCGTCTTCAACGTCGGGCCGGGACGGCCCGGGAGGGGCAAGGACCCGGGAAAGGACGGTTTCGTCCGTCTGCGCAGCGGAAGGCCCTCCACCCTGCTGCGCAAGCTGAACGCCGGCGACGCCGAGGGGGCCGCCGCCGAGTTCGGCGCCTGGGTCTATGGTGGCGGCCGGGTGCTGCCCGGTCTGGTGCGGCGGCGGCGGGCCGAGGAACTGCTGTTCCGCGGGGCGGACTGGCGCCGAGCGCTCGACGACGGGCCGATGGCGCAGACGGTGGAGCCGGCGGGGCCCTCCGTTTCGGCCGGCGCCGTCCGCGCCGCCGCGGGGACGCTGGCGGTCGGCGGGTCGCTTGGCGTGGTGGCGGAGGTTCTGCTGCCGGTGGTTCAGGTGACCCGGCAGGTGCAGGACCTCGCCGAGCAGGCGCAGGGCGTGGCGGTCCAGGCGCAAGGCGTGTCCGACGGGATTCGGGACCTGGCCGGATTGTTGGGGTGGGCGCCGTCGCCGGCGGTGGTCGTTCTGTTCACCGGCTTGGTGGTGACACTGGCGCTGTTGTGGCGGGAGCGTCGCGCCCGCGGCTGACCGCGGATGCGGTTCGCCGGCTCCGGCTCGTCCCGCGGCGGCGTGGCCGCGAAGCCGCGTGCGTTTGCGACGGTGAATGTGCTGTACTCCATTCGCCGATCGAACCACTCCAACCCCGATGCGCCGCCATGCCGCCTTCCTCGTCTCCCGGTCGTTCCGCCACCCTCGCCGGCCCTCTCGCCGACGCGATCCGGCTTGAACGGTCCGGCCGTCCCGCCGCCGCGGAGGCGGTGCTGCGCGGCATCCTGGCCACCGATGAGGCCAACGAGGAGGCGTGGCTGCGGCTGGGCGGCCTCGCGCTCACCGACGGGCGCCACGGCCGCGCGGCGCGCTGCTTCGCCCGCGTCATGCTTCTGGCGCCCGACCGGGCGCAGGCGATGCACAATCTCGCCGAGTCGCTGCGCCTGACCGGGCGGAAGGGGCGGGCGTCCATCGCCTTCACGCGGGCCTTGCGGCTGCGTCCGGACTATCCCAGGGCGCTGACGGCCTTCGCGCTGATGATGCAGGATCAGGGCACGGGACGCGGGGCGCGGCGCCTCGCTGCCCGCGCCCTGATCGCGGACCCGGCCTTCGCGATGGGCTGGCGCAATCTGGCGATGCTGCTCCAGCCCCTGAACCAGCCGGAGGCGATGGTCCGGCTGCTGCGCCGGGCGGTGCTGTCCGATCCCGGCAACGCCGGCCTCCAGGCCGCCCACGGCATCGCCCTGTGCGAAATCAAGGAGGCCCGCCGCGGCCAGGAGGCGCTGCGCCGCGCCGTGGCGCTGTCTCCCGGCGGGGCCGAGTCCTTGGGCCAGCTGGCCTCCGGACTGATGCACGCCGGCGATTGCGACGGAGCCCTGCTGGCGTCGTCGCGCTGCCGGCGCATCGACCCGATGGCGTCGGCGGCGGACGCGCAGGATTCCCTGACCTGGATGATGAGGGGCGACTTCCGGCGTGGTACCGCCGCGATCCGGCGCGCCCTGACCCTGGACCCGGGCAACCCCGGCGTCCTGATCAACGCCGCCCTGCTCCTGCACGCCGGGAACGGGGGCGACGAGAGCATCCGCTGGAACACGCGCGCCCTGCGCCTGGACCCTACGAGCACCGTGGCCCGCTTCAACCTGTCGATGTCGCTGTTGCAGCGGGGCGATTTCGCCCGCGGCTGGGCGCTGTACGAGGCGCGCTGGTCGATGTGGGGGGCGAGCTATCCGAACCACGCCCCTGCCTGGGACGGCAGCCCCCTGAACGGCCGCAGCATCCTGTTGACCGCCGAGCAGGGGCACGGCGATACCCTGCATTTCGTCCGCTACGCCACCCTGCTGGCCGAGCGCGGCGGGCGCGTGTTCCTGCACGTCCAGCCGTTGCTGAAGCGGCTGCTCGCCAACACCCCCGGCGTCACCGCCGTGCATGGGATGGACGAGGAGCCGCCCGCCTGCGACCTGTGCGCGCCGCTGCTGAGCCTGCCCCGGCTGGTCGGGACCCGGCTGGACAGCATTCCCGCCGCCATGCCTTATCTGCGGCCCGACGAGGCCGACCGCCCCGCGTGGCGGGAGCGGCTGGCCGGCGAGCGGCGGCTGAAGGTCGGCCTCGTCTGGGCGGGTGAGCCGCGCAAGGGCGACATGAAGGCCAATTCCGTCGACCGGCGGCGCAGCCTGACGTTGGACTCCCTCACGCCTCTGGCCGGCATACCGGGCGTCGCCTTCTACAGCCTGCAGATCGGCGAGGCGGGCGCCCAGGCCAAGGCGCCGCCGCCGGGGATGGAGGTCATCGACTGGACCGGCCACATCCGCGATTTCGCCGACACGGCGGCCTTCATCGACGAACTCGACCTCGTGGTGACGGTGGACACGTCGGTCTGCCATCTGGCCGGCGGGCTGGGCAAGCCGGTCTGGGTGCTGTCGCGGTTCGACGCTTGCTGGCGCTGGCTCGGCCACCGCGAGGACAGCCCCTGGTACCCGACGATGCGCCTGTTCTACCAGGACGAGCCGGGTGTCTGGGAGCCTCCCATCGCGCGGCTGGCCGCCGCCCTGACCGCCCTGGCTGCCGGCCGCGGCGATTTTGCGGGACCGGAAGCCCGGCAGGGCGCCGGGCTGGCGGCGGCGCTCGCCGCCCATCGGTCCGGACGCCTGACCGAGGCCGCCGCCGGCTATCGCCGGGCGCTTGCGTCCGACCCGGCGAAGGGCGACGCGCTGCATCTTCTCGGGCTGACGGGTCTGGCTGGCGGCGATCAGGAGGTGGCCGGCCGCTGGCTCGGCCGCGCCGTCGCCGTCGAACCGGGTCGCGCGGTCTTCCGCAATTCGCTGGGCGAGTGCCAGCGCTCCGCCGACCGGGTGGAGGCCGCCGGGTGGTCCTACCGGCAGGCCGTCGCGCTCGATCCCGCCTATGCCGAGCCGCAAGTCAACCTCGCCAAACTGTCGGTGGCCGCCGGCCGGCCAGGGACCGGAATCCGGCAGGCCCGGCGCGCGGTGCGCCTGTCGCCCCTGTTGCCGGACGCTTGGCGCAGCCTGGGCCACGCGTCTCTGGAGCAGGGCGAGGCCGTGGTGGCCGAGCGGGCCGGCCAACGGACTCTGGCGCTCCTCCCCACCGATGGGGAAGCGCTGGGCCACGCCGCGCGGTTGGCCGGACGGCGCGGCGACCGGGACCTGGCGGAGCGGCTGCTCGGGCGCGTCCTGCGCCTCACCCCGGAATCGGCGGCGGCGTGGCGCGAGCGGGCCGATCTGTGCCTGAAGAGGGGCGGCCACGCCGCTGCCCTGCCGATGCTGCAACGGGCGATCGCCCTCGCCACCGACTTTCCGGAGGCGCTCAACAACCTCGGCGGCGCGCTGCTCGGGCTGCGCCGCCGCGAGGAGGCGGGGCGCCAGTACCGCCGGGCCATCCAACTCCGTCCCGGCTATCCCGACCCCTGGAACAACGCCGGCAGCGCCCTGCAGGAGCGCGGCGACACCGCCCTCGCCCTGGATCATTACCGGCGCGCGGTGGCGCTGTCCCCCGACCATCCCGTGGCCTACGCGAACATGGGCGAGACGATCCGCTCCTCGGCGGCCGGGCTGGCGGATTTCCGATTGGCGGAGGTGCAGTGCCGCCGCGCCCTGACTCTGGTGCCGGACCATGGCGCGGCGCTCAACGCGCTGTCGGTGCTGTGCCTCGACCTGCGGCGCCTGGAGGAGGCGGAAGCCGGATTCCGCACGCTCATCGACCGTGACCCGGAGAGCGCCCAGGCCCGCTTCAACCTCTCGCTGGTCCTGCTGACCGGCGGCCGCCTGCGGGAGGGGTGGGAGCATTACGAGGAGCGCTGGCGGATCGGCGAGATTCCCGTTCCCAAGGCGCCCGGCCGGCTGTGGACCGGCGAGCCGCTGGAGGGCCGGAGCATCCTGCTGCACGCCGAGCAGGGCCATGGCGACACGCTCCAGTTCGTGCGCTACGCCCCGCTGGTGGCGGCACGGGGCGGCCGCGTCCATCTGGCCGTCCACAATGGTCTGCGGCGTCTGATGGAGCGTATTCCCGGGCTGGAAGGCGTTTACGACCTCTACAGCGGACTGCCGGCGACGGAGTTTCACTGCCCGCTGCTCAGCCTGCCGCGGGCCTTCGCAACGGAACTCGGAAGCATCCCCGCGGCGGTCCCCTACCTGACCGCCGATCCGGCGGAGGTGGAGCGGTGGCGGTCGCGCCTGCCTTCGGACGGGCGCCTCAAGGTCGGGCTCGTCTGGTCCGGCGATCCGCGCCCGCACAGCCCCAAGGCCAGCGCGGTGGATCGGCGGCGCAGCCTGACGCTCGCCGCCCTGGCGCCGCTGACCGTGGCCGGGGACGCGCTGTTCGTCAGCCTGCAGAAGGGAAGCCCTGCGGCCCAGGCCAAGGAGCCGCCCCCCGGCATGACGCTGATCGACCCGATGGACGCGGTGACGGATTTCGCGGACACGGCGGCGCTGATGCGTTGCCTGGACCTGATCGTCACCGTGGACACGTCGGTGGCGCATCTGGCGGGCGGTCTGGGCCTGCCGGTTTGGGTGCTGTCACGCTTTTCCGGCTGCTGGCGCTGGCTCAACCGGCGGGCGGACAGCCCCTGGTACCCGACGCTCCGCCTGTTCCACCAGCCCGGCCCCGGCGAGTGGCAGCCGGCCGTCGCCCAACTGGCGGCGGCGCTGGCGGAGCGGGTGCGATCCCATGAGGCCCATCCGGTTTGACCGGGGAGGGCCGTCGCGCGATCCGGTTCAGCGGAACCGTCCGCCGCCGTCCATGTCGACCACCGAGCCCGACAGGTAGGCGACGCGCGGCGAGCTGAGGAGCGTGACGAGGGAGGCGATCTCCGACGGCTCGGCGAGGCGCCCGAAGGGAAGATCACCCAGGGCTTCGGCCCAGCGCTCCTCATCGTCGAAGCGCGTCTTGGCGCGCTTGCGGTAGACCGCCGCGACCCGGTCGGTGCGCGTCGCCGAGGGGTTCACCCCGAAGACGCGGACGTTCCAGTCGGTGCTGCGGGCGCCCACCGCCTGGGTGAAGGCGATGAGCGCCGCGTTGCCCGCCGACCCGCAGGCGTAGTCCCAGCGCGGCGTCATGCCCATCATGCCGATGACGTTGACGATGGTGCCGCCGCCGCGCTGCCGCATCGCCTCGACGAACAGCTTCGTCATGTGGATGTAGCCGAAGACCTTGAGCTGCCACGCCGCCTCCCATTCGGCCATGCCGAGGTCGAGGACGCTGCCGCCGGGGATCGCCCCGGCGTTGTTGACCAGCACGTCGATGCCGGGAAGCGCCGCGGCGAGCCGTTCGCGGGCCTCCCCGTTGGCGAGGTCGGCGGCCATTGTCTCGACCGTCACGCCGTGACGCGCGCGGATGCCCGCGGCGGCGGCCTCCAGCGCCGCCGCGTCGCGGGCGACCAGGACGGGCAGGGCCCCCTCGGCGGCGAAGGCCTCGGCGCAGGCGAGCCCGATGCCCTTGGAGCCTCCGGTGACGAGGACCCGCTTGCCGGCAAGGTTCAAATCCATCGCTCAGCCCTCCCCCAATTCCGTTGCCGGCTCCGCCGCCGCGTACCAGTCCGCGATCTCCGGACCGGTGGCGAAGGCGACGTGCGGCGAGGCCTGCAACAGGTCCAGCATGGCTTCCAGTTCGTGCAGCCGGTGCGGCACCGCGATCAGGTGCGGGTGCAGGCCGATGGCCAGGACGCGCGGGTTCTCCGCGCATTCCCGCTCGAACAGCCGCAGGGTGTGGCCGAGCCGGCTCAGCATCTCGCCCGTCGCGTGCTTCTCGATGGCGTAGACGATGGAGTCGTTTATCTCCAGGTTGTAGGGCATGGCGAGCAGCGGGCCGTGCGCGGTGCGCATCCAGCTCGGCAGATCGTCCACCACCCAGTCGAAGACATGGTCGACGCCCTGGCGGCGCAGCAGGTCGGGGGTCTGCACCGTCTCGCGCAGGCCGGGGCTCAGCCAGCCGCGCGGGCGTTTGCCGGTGAAGCGCTCGATGCGGTCCAGCGCCGCCTCGATCAGCGCTTCCTCGCCGTCGCCGGCATGGTTGATCGCCTTCTGGTGCATGCCGTGGCCGATGAACTCCCAGCCGGCGGCGAGCATGGCCTCGGCGGCCTGCGGGTAGGCGTCGATGACGCCGGCGTTGAGGCTGGTCGAGGCGGGCACGCCGCGGTCGCGGAACAGCGTCAGGATGCGCGGCAGGCCGCTGCGCATGCCGTAGTCGGCCCAGCTGAAGTTCGGCACGTCCGGCACCGTCTCCCGCCCGTGGGGCGGGGTGATGATGGTGCGCGGCATCGCCTCGTCGAAGCGCCAGTTCTCCACGTTGACCACCAGATGGGCGATGATCCGGCGCCCCTGGAAGTCCGGCAGCGCCGGCCGCGCGTCGGACAGGCGGTAGCTGATCCGGGGGTTGGTCATGCGTGTTCCTTCTGGGCTTCGCGCATCTCGGCCATGATGGCGGCCTTGTGCCGGATGAAGGCGGGGTCGGTCAGCTGGTCCACCGAGCGGGGCCGCGGCAGGTCCACGGTGATTTCGCGGGTGATTCGCCCCGGCCGGGCCGACATGATGCAGATGCGGTCGGCGAGCAGGATCGCCTCGTCGATGTCGTGCGTGACGAACAGCACCGTGGTGCCGAGCGACTGCCAGACGTCGAGCAGAAGCTGCTGCATGCTCATGCGCGTCTGGGCGTCGAGCGCGCCGAAGGGCTCGTCCATCAGCAGAGCCTTGGGGTCCATGACCAGGGCGCGGGCGATGCCGACGCGCTGGCGCATGCCGCCGGAAAGCTGCGAGGGCAGGGAGTGGGCGAAGCGCTCCAGCCCGACGAGGCGGAGCAGTTCGCGGATCTTCGGCTCGTATTCGGCGCGCGGTCGCTTCTGGACGCTCGGCCCGAAGGCGATGTTCTGCTCCACCGTCAGCCAGGGCAGCAGGGCCGCCTCCTGGAAGACGACGGCGCGTTCCGGGCCGGGGCTGTCGACCGTGCCGCCGTTGAAGGACAGCGCGCCGGAGGTCATCTCCTCGAAGCCGGCGATGAGGTTGAGCAGGGTGGATTTGCCGCAGCCCGAGGGGCCGAGCAGGGCGACGAACTCGCCCTCGCCGATGTCGAGGTTGACGCGGTCGAGCGCGATGACCGGCTGCTTGCCGGGGTAGGTCTTGACGACCTCGCGGAAACGGATGGTGCCCATGTGTGTCTCCGTCCTTTAAAGCGGATCGTGATCCGCTTTGGACCGCGACGGCGGTCCCGGCCGCCTGTGCGGCCGAAGCCCGCCGGCGAATGAGGCGATATAAGTGCGAGGCGAACCGGTGTTCGCCTCAGCGCGAGGCGGATTGGAGCCGGCGCCAGCGCAGGGCCCAGTGCTCGACGGTGACGATCAGGCGGTCGCTCAGCAGGCCCATGGCCCCGATCGACAGCATATCGGCGATGACGACGTCCATGCGGCCGACATAGTAGGCGTCCCACAGCACGTAGCCGAGCCCCGACTTGACCGCGACCATCTCGGAGACAATGACCGCCGTCCAGGCGATGCCCAGACCGATGCGCAGACCCGTGAAGATGGCCGGCAGCGCCGCCGGCAGGACCACGCGCCGAAGCACGTCGAACCGGCTGGCCCCCATCATCTCGGCCGCCCGGATCCAGTTGCGGTCGACGTCGCGGGCGCCGTGCGTGGCGTTCACCACGATCGGGTAGAAACCGCCGAGAGCGATCAGGAAGATCGCGCCCATGTCCTGGATGCCGAACACGGCGATGGAGAAGGGCAGCCACGCGGTGATGGGGATGGGGCGGAGAAGCTGGATCGTTGGGTCCACCGTGCCGGACACGGCGCGGCTCCAGCCGATCATGACGCCAGCCGGGATGCCGATGGCCATGGCGAGCACGAAGCCCTGGGCGACGCGCATCGACGAGAACAGCACGTTGCTCAGCCAGGTGCCGCTGTAGGGGTTGAGCCCCATGCCCTGCGGGCCGAAGGCCCAGACGACCCAGGCGTCCCACACCCGGTCCGGTGTTGGCAGCACACCGCCGGCCAGCGAACCGCCCGATCCGGCGAGCTGCCACGCCGCGATCACCAGGACGGGCAGCAGCGCCGCGCGCATCGCCGCCCCGGTGCGTCCCGCCGGGAACAGGCCCCGGCTCTTCACCTTGGGAGCCGCCGGCACGGGGGCCGCGTCCAGGGCTCTTGCGGGCGCGTCATTCATCACTCCAGTCCTCCGCCATTCTTGTCGGCCGCCACGCGGTCGGAAGGCCGCCCGCCGGAGCGGGCGGCGGCTTGCCGTGTCACTGAGCCTTCTCGACGAAGGAGGCGTCCCAGTACTTCTCGATGTCGCCCGACACGTCCTTCGGAATGACGCCCAACTCGTTGAAGGCCTTGGCCTGACGCTTGATCTGGTCGACCGTGGTGACGGAGCCAAGCTCGATCACCTTTGACGCCTCGGCGGCGAGCTTGGTGTCGAGGCCGGTCAGCGACGCGTAGGCCTTGGTGAACTCGTCCGGCGAAGCGGCGAGCTTCTTCTGCGCCTGCAGATAGGCCCAGACGAACCGCTCCATGGCGGGGCGCTTCTCGGCCATCGACTTGCGGTTGGCGGCCAGCATGCCGAGCTCCGCGCCGACCGACTTGGACTGGCTGTATTCGAGATTCTTGGCGAAGAAGCCGTAGCCTTCCATCACCGGGATGGATTCGAAGGGCTCCCAGGTGACGATGGCGTCGACCTCGCCGCGCTGGAGGGCTTGGTCGAAGTTGGCACCGCCGCCCTGGATGTTCACGGCCTGGAAGCTGTTGTAGGGAATGTTCTTCTCGGTCAGGGTCGCGGCGAACTGGAACCACACCGCCGAACCGGGGGCGATGGCGACCTTCTTGCCCTTGAGATCGTCCCAGCTGTCGAGCTTCACGCCCTTGCGGCCGATCACGTATTTCGGGGAGCTGCCGACGCCCATGATGCCGACCATGTCGGTGGCGCCCTGGGCCAGCGAGATCGCGAGGTCGGCCGGTCCGACGGTGGCCATGTCGAGGGAGCCGGCGAGCAGCGCGGTGCGCGCGTCGGCGTAGCGGGCGAATTCGACCGTCTTCAGCTCGACCCCGAGCTTCTTGAGGTCGTCGGTGATCATCACCACCGGGGCCAGATGGCCCACCTTCTGATAACCCACCGTCAGCTCGACCGGCTTCGGCAGGGGAGCGGGTTCCGCCGCGCGCGCGGCGGGCGACAAGGCCAGACATCCGGCGATGACCGCGCCGATGGTGTTGAGACCGAGATGCTTCCAGTTCATGACTTGTCTCCCTGTTTATGGTTCGCCGCCCCGTGGGGCCGATCCTCCGCCTTACTTTCCCTTGAAACCGGGTTCTCTTTTTTGCGCGAAGGCGGCACGCCCCTCCGCGTAATCGGCGCTGGCGAAGCAGCGGGCGACGAGGGCGTCCACCGCTTCGGTGTCGGCCGGACCGTCGGTCCGCAGCGCTTCCAGCATGGCCCGTTTCGCCGCGCGCAGCGTCAGCGGCGCGTTTCCGGCGATCAGGCCGATATAGTCCTCCACCGCGCCGTCGAAGGCGGACGCGGCGGCCACGCGCTGAACGATGCCGAGGCTCGCCGCCTCGTCCGCCGTCACGATGCGCGCGCTGAACAGCAGGTCGGCGGCGGCGGCAGCGCCCATCCGCTGCACGACGAGGCGCACCAGCGGGAAGCCGTAGCCGAGCCCGAGCCGGGCGCCTGGCATGCGGAACCGCGCGCCGTCGTCGCTGAGCCGCAGGTCGCAGCACAGGGCCAGCTCCAGCCCGCCGCCGAAGCAGATGCCGCGGATGGCCGCGACCGTGGGCACCGGGGCGTTGAGGAGCGCCTCGGTCGCCGCCGACACCGCCTCCTCGTAGGCGGCGGCCTGGGCGGCGTCGGCGCGGACGGTGCCGAATTCGGAAATGTCGGCCCCGGCGGAAAAGGCGCGCTCCCCGGCGCCGCGAACCAGCAGGACGCGGACCGCGGGGTCGGCCACGGCACGGCCGATGCGCTCGGGCAGGGACCGCCACATCTCCAGAGTCATCGCGTTCAGCCGCCGGGGCTGGTCGAGCGTCAGGCGGGCGATTCCACCGGACACGTCAAGCCCCACCACGCCGCCAACCGCGCCCGGTTCCTGCTCGGCCATCAGACGATCCCCTGTGCCTTGAGGGCGGCGACGTCCGCCGCGGACAGGCCGATGGCGCCCAGCACCTCCGCCGTGTGCTCGCCCGCGTCGGGGGCGGGCCGTTCGATGCGGGCCGGGGTGCGCGACAGGCCGACCGGCTGGCCGACGAGGCGCATGGCGCCGCGCGCGGGATGCTCGCAGGGCACGGCGATGCCGAGATGCCCGACCTGCGGGTCGGCGAAGACCTCGTCCATGCGGTAGATCGGCCCCGCCGGAACCCCTTCCTCCTCCAGCCGCGCCAGCCAGTCCGCGGTCTTGCGGGTGCGGAACACCTCCTCCAGCAGCGGCTTCAGCGTTGGGCGGTTGCGGAAGCGCTGCTCCTGCGTGGCGTACTCGGGGGCGTCGGCGAGATCCTCGCGCTCGATGGCGCGGCAGAAGGACTGCCACTGGCCGTCGCCGCCGACGCCGATGTTCAGATGGCCGTCGGCCGTCGCCATCACGCCCATGGGGGTCGAATAGGGGTGGTCGTTGCCCGCCGGCTGCGGAACCTCGCCCTCCACCAGATAGCGCGCCGCCTGGAAGTCCATCAGGGCGATCTGGGATTCCAGAAGCGAGGTCTGGACCCACTGCCCCTCGCCGGAGCGGTCGCGCTCCGACAGGGCGACCAGGATGCCGATGGCCGCATACAGGCCGGAGGCGCTATCGGCGACCGCGATTCCCGCCCGCACCGGCCCCTGGCCGGGAAGCCCGGTGACGCTCATCAGCCCGCCCATGCCCTGGGCGATCTGGTCGAAGCCGGCGCGCTCGCGGTAGGGGCCGGTCTGCCCGTAGCCGGAGATGGAGGCCAGGATGATCCGCGGATTCACCGCCCGCAGCGCGTCGTAGCCGATGCCGAGGCGGTCCTTGACGTCGGGCCGGTAGTTCTCGACCACCACGTCGGCCGTGCGCACCAGCTCCAGGAACAGGTCCCGCCCCTGCGGGGTGCGGAGGTTGAGCGACAGCGACCGCTTGTTGCGGTGCAGGTTCAGCATGTCGTAGCCGTGGCGGGGGCCGCTCATCCCCTCGTTGCGGTCGACGCCCGGCGGCGCCTCGACCTTGATGACGTCCGCCCCGAAGTCGGCGAGCACGCGGCAGCAGGTCGGGCCGGCGCGCACGCGCGTGAGATCCAGGACTCGGATGTGCTCAAGAGCTTTTGCGGGTTCGGATCGGGTCATGAGCCACGCTGTGCAAGAGGGCTGGGAAAATCGGTGATGTCGCTGGGCCGCCGCCGGTGCCAGCCGGTCCGCGCCTGCAGCGCCGCAGCCAGCGCCAGCAGCGCGCCGTCCGTCCCCGGACGGCCGACGATCTGGAGCGCCACCGGCATCCCGCGGTCGTCGAAGCCGGCCGGGACGGCGACCGCCGGCAGGCCGAGGGCGTTGGCGAAGCGGGTGTAGGCGCTGAGCTGGTAGAGCGTCGCCGCGCGGAAGTCCGGGGAGGCCGGATCGGCCACGGCGACCGGCGGTGTGCGGATCGGCATGACCGGCAGCAGGAGGGCGTCGGCTTCGCCGAACAGGCTGTCGAGGATGGGCGCCGTGGCGCCGGACAGCGCCGCCTTCGCCGCCACGAGGCGGTCCGGCGTGATGTCCAGGCCCTTGGCGAGCCGCCGGGCGAGGGTCGGGTCCCGCGCGGCGAGGGCGAGCCCGCCATGCTGGGCCGCCGCTTCGGCCTGGAGAATGAGGAAGAGCGGGTCGGACAGCGCCTCGATGGCGGGGAGGCCCGACCGTTGCTCCAGAGAGACGCCGCAGGCGGCGACGGCCTCCACCGCCTCGCGGCAGGCCGCCTGGATCGGCGCTTCGGACGCCTCGAGCGCGTCGGACAGGAGGGCAACGCGGGCCGGCGGTTCGGATGGGAACGCCATATCCGCCGCCAGCACGGGCGCCATGAGTTGGATGTCGCGTGCGCTGCGCGCCAGAAGCCCGATGGTGTCGAGGCTGGGGGCCAGCGTCATCGCACCGGCGATCGGCACCGCACCGTAGGTCGGCTTCCAGGCGGTGACTCCGCAGGCCTGCGCGGGAATGCGCAACGACCCGGCGGTGTCCGACCCCAGAGCGGCGAACACCGCGCCGGCCGCCACCGCCACCGCCGATCCGGAGGACGAACCGCCGGGGACGATGTCGCGGTTCCAGGGGTTGAGCGCCTTGCCCACGCCGGAAGGCTCGTAGGCCAGCGCCGTCATGGTGGTGAAGCCGATCCGCCGCGCCCCGGCCCCGTCGAGCCGTTCCAGCACCGCTGCCGCCCGCTCCGGCACCGGGGCGTCGCCATCCGCCGCGCCGGGAAGACCGCAGCCGGGGGAGCGCCCGACGCTGTCGAACATGTCCTTGGCGGCGTAGGGCAGCCCGGCCAGCGGGCCGGCGGTGTCCGTTTCGGCGGTGCCGATCTCGACGAAGCAGCCGAAGCGGGCCTGAACCTCCGGCGCCCAGGCCGCGCAGGCCGTGGCGGCTTCCGCGCGGGCCGTTGTCGGGAGCCCGCTCCAATCCGCGAAACCGGGACCGGCCCCGCGGGGATCGTCAGGAACATCGGGGTTCTGGCTGGTCCAGGACATTCGGCCCACTCCCTCATCGCCGGACCTGATGATGAGGGTCTGCACAGTTGCCTAGAAGAACAATTGCGACACACCTGATTTCGAATTTCTCGAAATCACGGCTTCGGCACGGCCTGCTCCCGCAGGAAATCCAGAAGCCGTTGGCTCGGCGCGTCCAGCGCATCGGGTGAACGAACGCAAATCTCGAAGCTGCGTTCCGCCCACTCCTCGTCGAGGGCGACCAGTTCGACGCCGAGTGCGTTCGACAAAGGCAGAACGGCGCGCTTCGGCAGAACGCCGACGCCCAGCCCCAGGCTGATCATCTGGCACATCACCTCGAAGCTGCGGACCTGGACGCGCACCTTGATGAAGCGGCCCTCCGCCCGCGCCCGCTCGGCGAGCAGGCCGTGCACGGCGGTGCCGCCCTCCAGCGCCACATGCTCCTCGTCCAGAAGCTCGGCGAAGCGCAGGCTGGGCCGGTCAGCCAGACGATGCCCGCGCGGCAGCGCCACCCACAGCCGGTCCTTGGCGTAGGGGTAGCGGACCAGCCCCTCGGTCCCCCGGCCGCCGACGATGACTCCGATGTCGGCCTTCTTGCGATAGAGCGCGTCCAGCGTGTCGGCGCTGGGGCGTTCCTCCAGCTCCAGCTTGATGCCGGGATTCTCGGCGGCGAAGCGCGAGAGGTCGGCGGCGAGGCATTCCACCAGCGCCGAGGAGGAGGCGTAGACCCGGACATGGCCACGCACGCCGGACCGGTATTCGGCGAGCATCGCCTCCAGCTGCGCCCCCAGATAGACCATGTCGTGGGCGTAGCGCAGCACGAGCAGCCCGGCCGGTGTCGGCTCGATGCCGTGCGGGCGCCGCTTCAGCAGCGGCATCCCGGCGTCGTGCTCCAGCAGCCGGATGCGCCGGCTGGCGGCGGACACCGCGAGATTCAGGGCCTCGCTGGCGCGGCTCAGGCTTTTCAGCTCGCAGGCTTTCACGAACAGCCGAAGCGTCGCCAAGTCATGGTGAAGCACGGTCCACACACCCCATCCGCAATTCACCGGCCATCCGCAATCCGCCGGTCCCGACAGAGTGCCATTCCGGGCGCGGGCGGGCGAGTGCGTTGACAGGGTGACGGGATTCAGGACGCCCGGATCACAGCGACAGGTCGAGCTACGGGTAGGCTGGCCTGGGCGTGATGTGAACGCACAGCCGCGTCAGAAGGATGGCTACGAAGGCTCTGTCGCCTGGATGAAGAATTCGGTGATAGCCCTTGGCCGATCCGCAGCCGGTGAAAGCCTGGCACGTGTTTCGCCCGCTCGGCAGCCATCGAGTTGCGGCGGAGGGACGGTCGGTGACTAAAGGACCGTCTGGACCGGCCCACTAGGGAGTGAGCCTGAGCGACCAGATCTGATCGACGAGGTCGTGGCCGAACCGGTGGTTCGGCGTCTCCCCGGTCATCACGAAGCCGGCACGCTGATAAAGCCGGCAGGCGGCGGTCAGCGTGCTGACGGTCCAAAGCTCCAGCCGCCCGTAGCCCAACGCACGGGCGCGCGCGATGCAGGTGGTGACCAGCCGCTGCCCCACGCCCATGCCTCGCGCGTCGGGTTCGACGTAGAGCAGGCGGAGCTTGGCGACTCCGGGCTCCTCGCCACGCACGAGGAAGATCGAGCCCACCATGCGGCCGCTCACCTCCGCGATCCAAGCGTCGTCCTTCCGGGGATCGAAGGCTTGGTGGAAGTCGGCAAGAATGCGGGCGGCCAGGGCCTCGTAATCGCCGTTCCATCCGTATTCCGAGCTGTAGAGGATCGCCTGGCGAGCGGCAACGAGGCCGAGGTCGCCGGGCCGCAGGCCGCGAAGCCTTACCTCGGGTTCGGCACCCTCGAAGGCGTCGCCGATGGAGACCGCCGCTGCCAAGAGACGGGAGCGCTGGAACGGGCTCAGGCTTTCGAGGAGCCTTCCGACTGCCATGCGCGTGCTGGTTTCCAGGGTCGTGAACGCACGTCCCCCTTCCTCGGTGAGGGAGAGAAGCTGGTGACGGCCATGGGCCGGGCTCTCGCGGACCGCAACGAGGCCGCGCTCCTGGAATCGCTTCACCGTCCTGCTGACCTGGGCCGGGTCAAGGCGCAGCGCGCGGGCGATGTCCGCAGCCATGGGGTCGGTCCGATTCGCCAATTCGTACAGGATGCGCGCCTCGCTGAGGGTGAAGGGACTGCCGTCATAGGCGGCGTCGAGGAGGCCCAACCGGCTCGTGTAGAGCCGATTGAAAGCGCGCAGCGTCGCGATG
Source organism: Azospirillum himalayense (assembly GCF_042657465.1). Classification (NCBI taxonomy): domain Bacteria; kingdom Pseudomonadati; phylum Pseudomonadota; class Alphaproteobacteria; order Rhodospirillales; family Azospirillaceae; genus Azospirillum; species Azospirillum himalayense. The sequence continues at coordinate 80,711 of NZ_JBHSLC010000003.1, forward strand.
TCCTGATCGTGTCGGGTGGTCATGGGGCCTCCAATGTTGACTCAGTCAATATTGGAGAATATTGACTGAGTCAACATTGAGAAAGCGCTCTTTCCGGTTCAGCGCGCCGGCACGAGGCGCGGCACCCAGCGGACGTAGGTGAGCATCGCCACCAGCTCCACCAGGGTCTGCGTCACCACCACCGCGGGCACCAGCGCCCCGCCGTCCGGGACGGCGAAGGCCAGCGGCAGGACGACCAGGGAGTTGCGCGTGCCGCCGCTGAAGACGACGGCCCGCGCCGCCGCCGTCTCCAGCCGGAACAGGCGGGCCACGGCCCGGCCGGCGTAGGGCATCGCCAGCGCGAAGGCGATGTAGAGCGGCACGGCCAGCGCCACCGCCCGCGCCTGGGCGGCCACGTCGGCGGCGACCGACGCGACGACGAGAAACAGCACCACCGCCATGAGCGGCACCGGCAGCCACGCCAGGGCGTCCGCGGCGGCCTTTCCGGCACCGCCGCGCGCCGCCCAGGCCTGCGTCGCCCCGGCCAGCGCCAGCGGCACGGCGATCAGACCGACGAAGGCGTCGATGAACGGACCCGGCTGCATCAGCGCCGCCGCCCCCTCCCCGGCGAACAGGCCGAGATAGACGGGCAGAAGCAGCATCTGGACGAGCAGCAGCACCGGCGTCGCCGCCAGCACCAGCCGCGCGTCGCCGCGCCCGAGATGGGTGAAGACGACGACATAGTCGATGCAGGGCGCCAGCAGCACCAGCAGCACGCCGAGACGCACCGCCGCCTGTTCCGTGGGCAGGACGGACACCAGCCCGAGGACGACGCAGGGCACCACCGCGAAATTGACTAGCAGCAGGGCCAGCAGGAAGCGGGTGTTGGTGACGCTGCGCCGCAGGTCGCCCAGCGGGACCTGGAGAAAGGTGACGTAGATCAGCGCGGCGAGGGAAGGGTTGATGCCCGCTCCCCAGAGTTCGCCCGGCAGGACGGCTGCGCTCAGCAGACCGGCGGCGACCGCGGCGAAATAGACGGGGACCTGATGGTTTTCCAGATCCGCGCGGGTGAGGGCGGCCATGGCTCGGTTCCTGGTATGGATTGTCTTTTGGCGCGCGGGAACTGCCCGGTCATGGGCAGCAGCGGCCGTCCTCGTGATGGGGCGACAGCGCCTCGATGATGCGGCACTCGGCCACCCGGCCGCCGCGCCGGCACTGGTGGGCCAGCCGGTCCAGCTCCTCGCGCAGGCGCTCCAGATCGGCGATCTTCCGCTCCACCTCGTTCAGCTGCTCGACGACCAGGGCGTCGACCTCGCCGCAGGGGCGGTCCGGCTGGTCGGCCAGATCGAGCATCGCCCGGACGGTCTCCAGCGGGAAGCCGAGATCGCGCACCCGACGGACGAAGGTCAGCCGCCGCACATGGTCGTGGCCGTAGCTGCGGTAATTGCCCGCCGTGCGGGCGGGCGCCGGCAGGATGCCGATCTTCTCGTAGAAGCGGATGGTCTCCACCTTGGTGCCGGTCAGCTTGCCGAGCGCGCCGATGGACAGCTCCTGTTTCGCCATCACAAACCCTCTTGACCCTGTAGTAACTCCAGGGTCCATGGTAGCGCACGACAGGCAGCCGCGCACCCTCCAATGGCGCGGTCCGCCACACCGCCGGTCGGAGTGGATCATGCAGGACGAGACAATGGAGGCCGCCGCCCCAGGCACCGGGCAGGCCTTGCGCTACAAGGTGGCGGGCATGGATTGCCCGAGCTGCGTCGGCAAGATCGAAACCGCGCTGCGCCGCCTGCCGGGGACGTCCGGCGTCGGGCTCAACCATCATTCGCAGATTCTGCGGCTGACGCTGGACGAGGCGGCGACGCCGCGCGCGACGGTCGAGGCGACCATCCGCGGGCTTGGCTTCGGGGTCGAGGCCGCCGACACAATCCACATCGCCGACGGCGATGGAGTGGTTGCGGACGCCGCCAGCGGAACGGAGCCCCGCTGGTGGCAAACCGGCCGGGGCCGCATCACCATCCTGATCGCGCTGCTGGTCGGGGGCGGCTATCTGCTGTCCTGGCTGGCGCCGGGCTTGGCGGATTACGCGCCGATGCCCGCCGCCCTGTTCGGGCTGGCCGTCTTCGGACGCCGTGCCGTCAGGCTCGCCGGCTCCGGTTCGCCCTTCAGCATCGAAATGCTGATGTCGGTGGCGACGCTGGGCGCGCTCGTCATCGGGGAGGCGGAGGAGGCCGCGGTGGTCGTCCTGCTCTTCGCCATCGGCGAACTGCTGGAGGGCGTGGCCGCCGGGACCGCCCGTTCGGGCATCCGGGCGCTGTCGGCTCTGGTCCCGCGGACGGCCCTGCTGATCGAGGGGGAGAGCGCCCGCGCGGTGCCGGTGGAACGGCTGGAGGTCGGGCAGCTCGTGCTCGTCCGGCCCGGCGACCGCGTGTCCGCCGACGGCGTGGTGGAGGAGGGCGAGTCCGACATCGACGAATCCCCGGTCACCGGCGAGTCCGTGCCGGTCGCCAAGACCGTGGGCTCCCCGGTCTTCGCCGGCGGCATCAACGCCACCGGGGTGCTGCGCGTCCGCGTGACCCGCAAGGCGTCGGACAACACCATCGCCCGCATCGTCCAGCTCGTCGAGGAGGCGCAGGCCGCCAAGTCGCCGACCGCCCGCTGGATCGAGCGGTTCAGCGCCCGCTACACCCCCGCCGTCATCGCCGTGTCGGTCCTGACCGTCCTGGTGCCGCCGCTGGCCTTCGGCGGGGACTGGCACAGCTGGATCTACCGCGGTCTGGCGCTCCTGCTGATCGGCTGCCCCTGTGCGCTGGTCCTTTCCACCCCGGCGGCCATCGCCTCCGGGATCGCGGCGGGCGCCCGCCGTGGCCTGCTCATCAAGGGCGGCGCCGCGCTGGAGGCGATCGGCAAGGTGCGGACCATCGCCTTCGACAAGACCGGCACGCTGACCCTGGGACAGCCGCGGGTCACCGACATCGTCCCGCTCGACGGAAACGAGCGCACGCTGCTCGGCCTCGCCGCCACCGTCGAGAATGGCTCGGCTCACCCGCTGGCCCGCGCCATTCTGGAGCGCGCGGCGGCCGACGGCGTGCCGCTGCGCCCGGCCCGCGACCGCAAGGCCGTTCCGGGACGCGCGGTGCAGGCGGTGGTCGGCGGGCGGCTGATCGAGGTTGGCTCCCCCCGCCACGCCGTCGAGCGGGGCGGTGCCGGGGCCTTGCCCGCCGACACCGTCGCCGCCTTCGAGGAGGAGGGGAAGACGGTCGCGGTGGTCCTGGCGGATGGACGGCCCGTCGGGCTCCTGGCGCTGCGCGACGAGCCGCGGCCCGACGCCGCGCAGGGGATCGCTGCGTTGCGCGGGCTCGGCGTGCGCAGCGTCATGCTGACCGGCGACAACCGCCGCACTGGTCAGGCGGTCGCCCGGACGCTCGGCTTGGCTGTCGAGGCCGAACTGCTGCCGGAGGACAAGCTGCGTGCGATCGCCGGCCTGAAAGGGCAGGGGACGGTCGCGATGATCGGCGATGGCATCAACGACGGCCCGGCCCTGGCCGCCGCCGACGTCGGCATCGCCATGGGCGGCGGCACCGACGTCGCGCTGGAGACCGCCGACGCGGCCCTGCTGGGCAACCGCGTCGAGGGGGTGGCCGACCTCGTCACCCTGTCGCGGGCGACGCTCGCCAACATCCACCAGAACGTCGCCTTCGCGCTCGGCCTGAAGGCGGTCTTCCTGGTGACGACCCTGTTCGGCATCACCGACCTGTGGCTGGCCATCCTGGCGGACACCGGGGCCACCATCCTCGTCACGCTCAACGCGCTGCGCCTGCTCCGCCGCAATGGCGGCGGGCTCGCGGCTCCGCAGCCGGCTGTTTGAAGGAGAGAGATATGAGTTTGCCATGGGCGGCCCCGTCCGCTGGTTTGAGATCGGCCGGTTTGAAACTGGCGGGCACCATCGGTGCCGTGGTCCTGATCCTCGACCAGCTCACCAAATGGGTCGCGCTGGAGCATCTTCTGGAGCCGCCCCGGCTGATCGAGGTCACGCCCTTTCTGAATGTCGTGCTCGGCTTCAACACCGGGGTCAGTTTCGGCCTGCTGGAGAACGACAGCGTCTATGGCCCCTGGCTGCTGTCCGGAGCGGCGCTGCTCGTCGCTGCGGTCCTCGTGGTCTGGGCGGCCCGCTCGGACAGCCGTGCCGAGGCGGCGAGCTTCGGCGCGATCGCGGGCGGCGCGGTGGGCAACGTCGTCGACCGCCTCCGCCAGGGCGCCGTCACCGACTTCATCGATCTCCACGCTTTCGGCTGGCACTGGCCGACCTTCAACGTCGCCGACATCGGCATCACCGGCGGTGTCGGCCTGCTGCTGCTCTCGGGGCTGTGGCCGCGCAAGGCATCCGGCGACGATGCCTCGGCCGGCCGGGATGGCGCGCCCCGCTGACCCGGAGACTTATGGTTCCGCCGCCGCCACGGCGCGCTTCAGAACCTCGAAGACGCGCGGATCGCCCATCTGGGCGACGTTGAAGCGCAGAAAGCCGGCGGCCGACTGGCCGATGCTGAAGACGTTGCCGGGGGCAAGGACCACCCGCTCGTCCAGCGCCGCCCGCGCGACGGCCGCCGCATCCCGGCCGTCCGGCAGGCGGCACCACAGATAGAAGCCGCCGCGCGGCATCAGCCAGGGATGCAGGCCGATGGCCGCCAGCCGGTCCGCCGTCTCGCTCCGCAGCCGCGCCAGACGGCGGCGGAGCCCGTCGAGATGCTTCCGATAGCCGCCGTCGCCGAGAGTCGCGAGGACGAGTTCGGCGGCGACCGGGCTGGGGCCGCCGAAATTCGTCGCGACCTGCAGATCGACCAGCGCCTCCACCCAGTCCGGCCGCGCCGCGAGGTAGCCGCAGCGGACCGAGGCGGAGAGCGTCTTGGAGAAGCTGCCGATCCGGATGACCTGGGTCAGCCCGTCGAGGACGGCGAGGCGCGGCGAGGGGTCCGGCTCGAAGCCGGCGAAGATGTCGTCCTCGACGATGGTGACGTCGTGGGCAGCGGCGGCCTTGAGCAGCCGGTGCACCGTCTGCGGCGACATGGTGGCGCCGGTCGGGTTGTGGAGCGCCGCGTTGGTGATGTAGAGGCGGGGCCGGTGCTCGGCCAGCGCCGCGGCGAAGAGCGCGATGTCCGGACCGCTTGGCGTGTAGGGGACGCCGACGATGCGGACCTGATGGGCGCGCAGCAGAGCCTGGAAGTTGAAATAGCAGGGGTCGTCGACCAGCACCGCGTCGCCGGGGCGCAGCAGGAAGCGGCAGATCAGGTCGATCGCCTGGGTGCCCGACCCGGTGAGGAGGATCTGCTCGGCCCCGGCGGCGATCCCCTCCTCGGCGAATTGCCGAGCCAGGAGCCGGCGCAGGGCGGGCGAGCCGCGCGTGCTGCCATAATCCGCCAGAACGGAATCGTCGGCGTGGGCGAGGCGGCGGATGGCGCGGCGCAGGGCGGCGTTGGGCATCCAGTCCGCCGGTAGCCAGCCGCAGCCGGGCTTCAGCATGTCCGCGTCGGCGTCGAGCGACTGGCGCGACACCCAGAAGGGATCGATGGCCCGGTCGCGGCGCGGTTCGGCATCGGCCAGGGCGAGCGGCGGCTGGGCCCCGGACACGTAGAAGCCGGAGCCGGGCCGCGAGCGGATCACGCCGTCCGCGGCGAGCCGGTCGTAGGCCTCCACCACGGTGGACGGCGACACGCCCATGGCGGTGGCGAAGCGGCGAATCGAGGGCAGCCGGTCCCCCGGCGACAGCCGGCGGTCCGCCATCCTTTGGCGGATCGCGTCCATTACCTCGACCGTCCGTGTGCCCATTCGGTTCGTCATCACGCCGCCTTCGGCAAGTGTATTGCATTCAGTGCCAATACAGTTTGATGCGATTGTATGGGACTGTCGCTGTCTCCGCCAGTGCCCGCCGGGCTAGGCTCGCCCCGCAATGGGCACGGGACTGGAAAGGATCAGGGGATGCGGTGGGCGACGGCGGGCTGGGGCAGCGGGTTGCTGGGCGTGCTCATCTTCAGCGGGTCGCTGCCGGCGACGCGCGTCGCGGTGGGCAGCTTCACGCCCCTGTTCCTGACTTCGGCGCGGGCGCTGATCGCCGCCCTGCTGGCGGCCGTTTTGCTGGCCGTGCTGCGGCAGGCCCGCCCGCTGCGCCGGGACCTCGCGCCGCTCGCGGTGGTGGCGCTCGGCGCGGTCGTCGGCTTTCCGCTGCTCACTGCGCTGGCGCTCCGGCACATCACCTCCGCGCACTCCATGGTCTTCATCGGCCTTCTGCCGCTGTCCACCGCCCTGTTCGGCGTGCTGCGCGGCCGGGAGCGGCCGAAGCCGGTCTTCTGGCTGTTCTCGGGTCTGGGCAGCCTCGCGGTCGTCGGCTTCGCCCTGGCGCAGGGCGGCGGCGCGTCGCTCACCGGGGCCGGCCTGATGGTGGCGGCCATCCTGCTCTGCGGGCTGGGCTACGCCGAGGGCGCGGTGCTGTCGCGCCGTCTCGGCGGCTGGCAGGTGATTTCCTGGGCGCTTGTGCTGACGATGCCGGTGATGGCCGGGCTGGCGCTCGCAACGATGCCGGACACCTGGACGGGCGTCGGGACTCCGGCCTGGATCAGCCTCGCCTACGTCTCCGTCTTCAGCATGCTGATCGGCTTCGTCTTCTGGTACCGGGGGCTCGCGCTCGGCGGCATCGCCGGGGTCGGGCAATTGCAACTGCTCCAACCCTTCTTCGGGCTGTCGCTGGCGGGTCTTCTGCTGAACGAGCCGGTGGCATGGAGCATGATCGCCGTGACCGGGCTGATCGTGCTGTGCGTCGCCGGAGCGAAGCGCTTCGCGTGAAAGGCGATCCTGGGGCCACCGCTTTCGGGTTTTGAGTCTCGGCCTATGGCTATTGGGCTAACAAATCGTTTCTCGCCGCCGCCCCCCGGATCAGCTTAAAGTGGCGTCCCGCTGTGCGGCAATGGCCGCGCCCCTGTTGTAGAGGGGGTTTGGAACAAAGGACGGGACGCCTGCGTATGTCCAACGAGACCGACGTCTCCACCGCTCCCGATTTCCTCGCCAGCGGCGGCGAGATGGGCGCCCAGATGCGCGCGTTCGACTGGGCATCGACGGTGCTCGGTCCGCCCGAGGACTGGCCGCGCAGCCTGAAGACCGCGGTGCGGATCATGCTGACCTCCCGACAGCCGATCTGGATCGGCTGGGGCAGGGACCTGATCTATCTCTACAACGACGCTTACAAATCGATCATCGGCGGCAAGCATCCCTGGGCGCTCGGGCGGCCGACCTCGGTCGTCTGGCGGGAGATCTGGGGCGACATCGGCCCGATGCTGGCAACCGCCATGACGGGGGACGAGGGGACCTACGTCGAGGGGCAGCTCCTTGTCATGGAGCGCAACGGCTATCCGGAGGAGACCTACTACACCTTCTCCTACAGCCCGGTTCCCGACGACGACGGCAGCCCCGGCGGCATCATCTGCGCCAACTCCGACGACACGCAGCGGATGATCGGCGAACGGCAGCTCACCCTGCTGCGCGATCTGGCCGCCGGCACCGCCGACGCCCGGACTCTGCCCGAGGTGTGCGAGCGCAGCGCCCAGGCGCTTGCCACCAACCCGCGGGACATGCCCTTCGCGCTGCTCTACGTGGCCGAGCCCGACGGGGCCAGCGCCGCCCTCGCCGGGTCCTGCGGCATCGGGCGCGGCCATCCGGCGGCTCCGGAAACGCTGGCGGTGGACGGCACGTCGGTGTGGCCCTTCACCCCGACGCTCCACGACCCGGTGCTGATCGGCGATCTGGCGGCGAGGTTCGGCGCCGATCTGCCGCCCGGTGTCTGGCGCCGGCCGCCGGCCCAGGCCGCGGCGATCCCGATCCCGGCCAGCGGCGAGGCGGGGCGGGCCGGCCTTCTCGTCGTCGGGCTGAACCCGTTCCGCCTGTTCGACGACGGTTACCAACGCTTCCTGGGACTGGTGGCCGGGCAGATCGCCGCGGCCATCACCAACGTCCAGACCTACGAGGCCGAGCGCCGACGGGCGGAGATGCTGGCCGAGATCGACCGCGCCAAGACGGTGTTCTTCTCGAACATCAGCCACGAGTTCCGCACGCCGCTGACCCTCATGCTGGGGCCGCTGGAGGAGGTGCTGCAGGCCGAGCCGGAGCGCATGCCGGACCATCGCGAGGACCTGATGGTGGTCCATCGCAATGGGCAGCGCCTGCTCAAACTCGTCAACGCGCTCCTGGATTTCTCGCGCATCGAGGCCGGACGGACCCAGGCGCGCTACGAGCCGACCGACCTCGCGTCCTACACGGCCGAGCTGGCGAGCGGTTTCCGCTCGGCGTGCGAGAGGGCCGGGTTGCGCCTCACCGTCGACTGCCAGCCCCTTCCCGGGCCGATCCACGTCGACCGCGGCATGTGGGAGACGGTCGTCCTCAACCTTCTGTCGAACGCCTTCAAATTCACCTTCGACGGTGGGATCGCGGTCTCGCTGAGGCCGGTCGGCGGGGGCGCCGAACTGGTGGTGCGCGATTCCGGCACGGGTATCCTCGAATCCGAACTGCCGCGCCTGTTCGAGCGCTTCCACCGCGTCGAGGGCGCGCGGGGGCGCAGCCACGAGGGCACCGGCATCGGTCTGGCCCTCGTCCAGGAACTCGTCAAGCTGCATGGCGGCACGATCCGGGTCGAGAGCGAGATGGGGCGCGGTTCGGCCTTCATCATCACCCTTCCGTTCGGCACCGCCCATCTGCCGCAGGAGCGCGTCCTGTCGGCGCCGACCGGCGCCGCGGCCGGCCTGCGCACCCAAACCTATGTCGAGGAGGCGCTGCGCTGGCTGCCCGGCTCGGCCGCCGCCGAAGGCGCGGGGCCGGACCCGTTCATCGGCACCGCGGAGACGGTCCTGGCGCCGGCAGCAGGTGAATGTCCGCGCCTCCTGCTGGCCGACGACAACGCCGACATGCGGGACTATGTGAGCCGCCTGCTGAATGGCCGCTACATCGTCGATGCGGCGCCCGACGGTCAGGCCGCCCTGGCGGCGATCCGCGCGAACCGTCCGGATCTCGTGCTCACCGACATCATGATGCCCGTGCTCGACGGCTTCGGATTGCTGCGCGCGATCCGCGGGGACGCCGACCTGCGCGACCTGCCGGTCATCCTGCTGTCGGCCCGCGCCGGCGAGGAGGCGAGCGTCGAGGGGCTGTCGGCCGGCGCCGACGATTATCTGGTCAAGCCGTTCTCCGCGCGTGAACTGATCGCCCGCGTCGACACCGCCCTGGCCATGGTGCGCCTGCGCCGCGAGGTGGACAACGCGCTGCGCGAGAGCGAGGCGCGCTTCCGCAATCTCGCCGACCATGCGCCGGTGATGGTGTGGGTCACCGAACTCGACGGCTCCTGCACCTATCTCAACAAGTCCTGGTACGAGTTCACCGGACAGACCCCCGAGACGGGGTTGGGCTTCGGCTGGCTGGACGCGACTCATCCCGACGACCGTCAGGCCGCCGAGGACGTGTTCCTGGCGGCCAACGCGAAGAAGGAAGCGTTCCGGTTGGAGTACCGGCTGCGACGGGTCGACGGGGTCTACCGCTGGGCGATCGACGCCGCCGCCCCGCGCTTCGACGCGGAGGGTGGGTTCCTCGGCTACATCGGTTCGGTGATCGACATCACCGAGCGCAAGGAGGTCGAGGACGCGCAAAGGCGCCTCAACGATGTGCTGGAGCAGCGCATCGCCTCGGCGATCACCGAGCGGGAGCAGGTCGAGGCGCAGCTTCGCCAAGCCCAGAAGATGGACGCGGTGGGCAAGCTGACCGGCGGGGTGGCGCACGACTTCAACAATCTTCTCCAGGTGATTTCCGGCAACCTCCAACTCCTGGCGAAGGACATTGCGGGAAATGACCGCGCCGAACAGCGGCTGCAGAACGCGCTGAGCGGCGTCAGCCGGGGGTCGAAGCTGGTTTCCCAGCTCCTCGCCTTCGGCCGCCGCCAGCCCCTCGCCCCCCGCGTGGTCAATCTGGGCCGGCTCGTCCGCGGTCTCGACGAGATGCTGCGCCGCGTGCTCGGCGAGGGTGTCGAGATCGAGACCATGATCACGGGCGGCCTGTGGACCACCTTCGCCGACGAGAGCCAGGTCGAGAACGCGCTGCTCAATCTGGCGATCAACGCCCGCGACGCCATGAACGGCCACGGCCGGCTGACCATCGAGGCCGGCAACGCCTTCCTGGACGATCCCTACGCCGCCCGGCACGCCGAGGTGGAGCCCGGCCAGTACGTCATGCTGGCGGTGACCGACACCGGCTGCGGCATCCCGCCGGACGTGCTGGATCACGTCTTCGAACCGTTCTTCACGACCAAGCCCGAAGGGCAGGGCACCGGCCTCGGTCTCAGCATGGTCTATGGCTTCGTCAAGCAGTCGGGCGGGCACGTCAAGATCTACAGCGAACCCGGCCAGGGAACCACGGTCCGCGTGTATCTGCCGCGCGCGCATCAGGCGGAAGACGTCGTGACGGTGATCGACAACGGGCCTGAGACGGGCGGGTCGGAAACCGTGCTGGTGGTCGAGGACGACGACGACGTGCGGGCGACCGTGGTCGAGATGATGGCCGACCTCGGCTACCGCGTGCTCAAGGCGCGGGATGCGCAGAGCGCGCTGGCCATCGTGGAAAGCGGCGTGCCGATCGACCTGCTGTTCACCGACGTCGTCATGCCGGGGCCGCTGCGCAGCCCGGACCTGGCGCGCCGTGCGAAGGAGCGTCTGCCGGGGATCGCGGTCCTGTTCACCTCGGGCTACACCGAGAACGCGATCGTGCATGGCGGGCGGCTCGATCTCGGCGTCGAGCTGTTGAGCAAACCCTACACCCGCGAGGCGCTGTCCCGTAAGGTTCGGCATGTCCTGCGCAACCAGCAGCAGCGATCCAAGGGGCAGGCTGGCGACCGATCCGGGAACCCGGTCGTGGCGCCGAAGCCGTCCGCCGAACCCGCGCCGGCGAATGTGAACGGCCAGCAGGGCTTGTGTGTGCTTGTGGTGGAGGACGACGCGCTGATCCGCCTCGTCACGGTGGAGATGCTGACCGGCCTCGGCCATTCGGTCGCCGAAGCGGGCAACGCCGAGGAAGCCTTGGCGATTGCCGAGACCCAGACCGTCGATGCGCTGTTGACGGACATCAGCCTGCCGGGGATGTCGGGAGAGCAGCTGGCCGCCGCGCTGCGCAAACGTCACCCGGCCCTGCCGGTGGTGTTCGCGTCGGGGGCCGACCGGGCGCCCGCCGGCGGCGTCCACCTGCCGAAGCCCTACGACAACGCGGCCTTGGCCGAGGCGTTGGACAAGGCGGTGAAGCCACCCCGCTGAGCATTTTTTCCGTCGCCGGCGACTACAGCCGGGCCGCCCTCCGTCCCGCCACTGCGGACTTGACGGAGGGCTTGATGATGGGCGCGGTGGCCCTCGCTCACGGCGTCAGGAACAGGGCCGAGGTCCAGACCCGCGACTGGTCGCGCTGGCGCGCGGTCAGGAACAACGGATGCTCACGGCCCGGGGCGAGGGCGAGGTCGGCGAGCGGGATGCGCCCGGTGAGGTCGCGGGGCAGCGGCGCCTCGGTGACCCGCTCCACCGTCACCTCCAGCTCGGTGCCGGGCAGCATGCGGGTGATCCGCCCGGCGTCCGCGTCGGCCAGCAGCGCATCGCCGTCGATGTCCAGAACCGCCTCCGGGGCGTGCGGGTTGGGCGGCGGGGTCAGCGGGTTGCCGACCTTCACATAGGTGCCGATGGCGAGCCGCACCTGGATGCGTGCACCGGCCAGACGCGACAGTGCCAATTCCACCCCGTCGCTGTCGCCGTGGGTGACGGTGCGGATGGCGACGGTGGTCGCATCGCGGCGCCAGCAGCCCTGCTCCGGATGGTCGAAGCCGAAGGGCTCGACCCGCTGCACGGCGGCGCCGGTGACGGTGATCCCGCCGTCCCAATAGGCGCCGCGGTAGCGGTCCTTGATGCGGGCGCCGCCCAGCCGCAGGCGGATCTTCGTTTCCGACAGGCCCAGCTCGCGGTGCAGGTCGCGCTCCCAGACCAGCCGGCCGCCGTCGAACAGGCGCAGACTCTCCCACCCGCGGTCGCCGAGCAGGCGGTAGTCCAGCGCGTCGCCCGACGTGGCCTGCACCACCTCGCCCATCCAGCGGTCACCGAGCCGCAGGCTGGCGAAGCTGCGCTCGCCGGTGGTCGCGAAGGTCCGCCGCGCCCGCAGCGCCCGGCCCACCGACGCGCGGTCCAGCCGGTCGGCGAAGACGCCGGTCAGCCCGCCGCGCGCCCCGAACACCGCGGTCGCCGGCGCCCCGCCGCCGCAGCGCCCCTGATGCTCGTCGCTGCTCGCCGAGGCGCCGAGCCGGTAGCCGCGGGCCAGCGCCTCGGCGTAGACCCAGTGGAACTGGCCCCAGGCGGACCCGATCTCGATCAGCCGCTCCAACTCCGGGTGGTGCCAATCGAGGTTGCAGCGCCGACCGCCGACATGGGGGATCAGCAGATGGCCTTCCGGGTCGTCCCGGTAGGCGGCGTAGAGGTCGTCGAGGGGCCAGGCGCCGGGGCGCAGCGCGCCGCGGGTCGACTCGTTCCATTCGAAGGAGCGCACCGGCTGGCCCCGCCCGTCCGCCGGGAAGCGCGGCGCGCCGTCGCGCAGGAAGATCACGTTGTGGTCGCCGCCCGCCGCGGAATTGCCGCACCACTCCGTGCCGGGGTAGCAGACGAAGCGGTCCGGCTCGTTGCAGCGGTCGATCAGGCCGACCGCCTCGGTCCAGGCGCGTTCCGTCACGTTGAAGTCGTTGGCGGTGTAGCCCAGCACGTCCAGCCCGGCGACGTCGCGCCCGTAGGACAGGTTGTAGGCGGTGTCGTTGGTGCCCACCGTGTCGTTGGAATGGACGTGCAGGTCGGCGTAGACGGCGCGCGGCGCCCCGTCCTCGGCGGTGACGAAGGCTTCGGCGGGGGCGAGGCCCGGCGCCGTCGCGGCGATCCGCCATTCCCCGGCGCCGAGGTCGAGCGCCTCGCGCCGGACCAGCCAGCCGTTCGCCTGGGGATCGGGGGCCAGCGCGACCGTCCGTGCGCTTTCGCCCTTCGGCCCGGTGCCATTCGGCCCGGTGACGGTCAGGGTGGCGTCGAGCGCGGTGTCGAGGCAGCAGTTGCCCCAGGCGTCGTCGGCGCGCAGCAGCAGCGACGCCGGACCGGGGGCGATCAGCCGCGGCGCGACCAGCCGCAGAACGGCGGGGACGCCCGGCACGATGTCGATCACGCAGTCGCCCGGCACCTCCGCGTATTTCTGGCTGCCCAGCGGGTCGATGAAGACGCGGAAGCGGAAGCCCTGCTCGACGAAGGTCTGCACCCGCGTGCCCGGCCCGCCCTGGCGCCGGTCGCCCAGCCGGATCACGATGCGGTCGCCGGGATTCAGGTAGCCGTCGATCACGTCGATGACGATGGCCTTCTGGTAGGGCCGTTCGTGCCCCTTCTGGTCGAAGCGCACCTTCAGCGCCTGCACGGTCGCCGGGCTCTGCCCCGGCACCAGCGGTCCGGCCTCGTACTCGGCGGAGACGAAGTTGGCCGCCGTGGGATCGCTGGTCTGGAACAGCGCCCAGTCCGAATAGAACTTCATCGCCAGCTTGATCCCCGCCCCGTCGGCGAGACCCGACCCGCCGACCTCGTAGGTCAGCGTCACCTCGGTCCACTCGCCGGCCACCAGCCGCCGGTGGGAGCAGGCGGTGGCGCCGAGGAAGGGACGGGCCTTGTTCCGCTCGTAAAGACCGGCGGGGGCGATGTGGCCGGTGGGGACGGGATCGCTCATGGAACGGGACCTCGGGCAAGGGGGCGGCGCACCGCAACGGCTAATACATTTCATAACAGGTTCGATGATACAATATAAGACATGTGGGGCGTCCCACCGGATGATGACGTGTTTGGGGAGGATCGGCGCGCTTGAGCCGGCCGGACTCCGGTGGCATCAAGGCGCGGACACGATCGCCACGGGCGGGGAGGGAACGGTGGCCCCGATGCGGGACAGTTTGGTGCGGGATAACGCGACGGCCCTCTACCGGCAAATCGCCGACCGCCTGCGCGAGGAGATCGCCGCCGGCCGGTTCGAGCCGTCGGGCCGCCTGCCGAGCGAGAGCGAGATCGGCATCCGCTTCGCGGTCAGCCGGGTGACCGTCCGCCTCGCGCTCGACCGGCTGGAGGCGGAAGGGCTGATCGAGCGGCGCAAGGGCAAGGGCACCTTCACGGCGGGAAAGCGCGTCCGCCACCCGCTGGACCGGCTGCGCAGCTTTCACGAATCCCTGCGTCTCCAGGGGCTGAACGCCAGCATGCGTCCTCTGTCGGCGGGCATGACCGCCACGCCGCCGGACCTGACGGGCGCGTTCGGCCCGCGCTGCCTGGAGGTGCGCCGCCTGCATCTGGTGGACGGCGAGCCGGTGGCGCTGGGGCGCAGCCTGCTGTCTGCGGACCTGGAGGGCGTCGACTGGGCGGCGGCGGGAGAGAGGCCGGTCTACGCCATTCTGCGGGAGGTCACCGGGCAGCCGGTGGTCGGCGCCGATGTCGAGGTCAAGGCCGAGGCCGCCGGTGCGGCGGTCGCCGAACCGCTCGGCGGGACGGTGGGGATGCCGGTGCTGGTGATGATCCGGCGGTCGTTCTTCGCCGACGGCGCCTGCGCCGACCACGCCGTCTTCCACGTCCGTCCGGAGCGTTACAGCTTCGTGCTGTCGCACCGCTGGGAGGGGTAAAGCCGGGGATCGCTCAGCGCAGCGTCTCGGCGCAGCCGTCGAGGCCCAGCCCGCGGCACAGCGCCTGGGCCAGCAGGCGTCCGTCGGGATTGTCCGGCCCGAGCGTGCCGGGCGGACGCCCCAGGAGCGGGTAGAGCATCATGCCGCCCTGCGGGTCCTGCGCGACGTTCCGGGCGAGCTGTTCCGCCAGCGGCACCGTGTAGGTCGGCCCGCCGAGCTGGCTCGGCGGCACCTGGACGCCGAGGGCGAGCGGCCCCTTCCAGACCTGCCGGTAAGCCTGCCAGGCCTGCCAGGGATCGAAGGTCGGGCCGCCCTCATAGGCCATGATGGAGACGAGGTCGATCGCCGCCGCCTGCGGGGAGCGCAGCAGGTTGAGAATCGACCCGGTGTGGGGGCCGCGCGGCTGGGCATCGCGGAACGCGCCCTCGCCGTAGGCCCCGATGCTCCAGCCCGGCACGGTCAGCAGCAGGGGGCGCGGGAAGGCGTCGCGGAAACGCGCGACCAGGTCCAGCCACGTCGCGTCGGAGAGGCAGCGCACCCGGCCCGGCGGCCGGACCGAACAGCCGGGCGCCACCGGCTCGAAATCCAGATCGACCCCGTCGACGCCGAGATCGCGGGCCAGCCGCACCAGCGCGTCGAGGTTCAGAGCGTCCCAATTCGCGTAGTTGGCGCCGCCGACGGCGAGCAGAACGCGGGTGCCCGGCTGGCGCTGTTTCAACAGCGCGATGGCGTCCCTCAGCACTGCGCCGGAAAAGCCGTACTGCAAGCCGGTTTCCTTGAGGTCGAAGCGGCCGGGATAGGAGGCGTCGGGCCGGACGAAGGACAGGGCGACCAGATTCATGTAGCCGGGGAGAGTCGCTAGCGTCGTGGCGGCCGGTCCGGTGGCCGGGCGCTCGTACCAGCTGTCATGGTAGACGAGCAGGGGGCGCGCCGGCAGCCCGTCCGATTTCGCGTCTGTCATGCCACCCGCCAGCAGCCCGGCGGCGATGGCCAGGGCGCCTAGAACACGTCGCGCCCGAAAAGGCCGGTGGTCACGGTGCTGATGATGATCTTCGCATCGAGCCATAGCGACCAGTTCTCGACGTAGTGGATGTCCATGTCAACCCCGACGCGCGCCTTCTCGACCGTGTGGATGCCGCCGCGCATGCCGTTGATCTGGGCCCAGCCGGTGATCCCCGGCTTGACACGGCTGCGCGCCGCGTATTCGCGCGCGACCTCGGCGTAGCGCTGGTTGCCGACCCGCATGTTCGGGACATGGGCGCGCGGGCCGACCACCGACATGTCGCCGGTCAGCACGTTGAAGAGCTGGGGCAGCTCGTCGATGCTGGTCCGGCGGAGAAAGCGGCCGACGCGGGTGATGCGCGGGTTGTCCCGGCTGGTGCCGACGGCGCCGTCGTCGCTGTCGTCCACCTTCATCGTGCGGAACTTCAGCATGGTGAAGGGACGGTTGTTGAAGCCCACGCGGGTCTGCCGGAAGATGATCGGCCCCGGCGAGTCCAGGCGGACCGCGATGGCCGCGGCCAGCATGAAGGGCGAGGCGACGAGCAGGCCGAGCCCGGCGACGGCGACGTCCTCGATCCGCTTCACGATGATCTGCATGCCGCGCAGCGGCTGCCGCATCACCAGCAGGGCCGGGATGTCGCCGATGTGCCGCAGGTTGGCGAGCCGCAGCCGGATGCTCTCCTCGTCCAGCGGAATCAGGATGTCGAGGGAGATCATCTGAAGCTGCATGCGCAGGCTGTGGATGCGCATCGCCGCCCGCCAGGGCAGGGCGATGACGACCATATCGACGCGGTTGTCCGGCAGGAAGCGCTTGAAGTCCGTCAGGTCGCCCGACACCGGGAGGCCGGCGAGCGAAGTCGGCCGGCGGTCGCTGTCGCGGTCGTCGAACAGGCCGAGGATGCTGTAGTTCGCCCGGTGTTGCGGCAGCGCCAGATGCGCGATCATCCGCTCCGCCACCTCGGTCGCGCCCAGGATGACGACCCGCCGGCGCAGCACCCCGCGCTCCTCCAGAAGACGCACGCCCCGCGCCGCCATGATGCGTCCCACCCCCAGACAGGCGAGCGCCGTTCCGCCCCACAGGGCGAGCATGTCCGACGGGCCGACCTCCGGCAGGAAGGCCCAGACGAGCAGGGACAGGACGGTCCCGGCCGGCAGCAGACCCCCGACCACGTCCAGCAGCGATTTCCCCCAGTGCCGGTAATTCTCGACTCGGTAGGCGCCGATGGTGGTCATGGCGCGCAGATAGACGACGAGCGTGACGGCCGTGAAGATGACCGCCTGGATGAGCAGACGGCCGTCGTCGAAGGACTCCCCCTCCGTCCGGTCGGCCCAGGCGACCCAGGCAGCAAGCCCGGCGAGCGCCAGCAGGACCCCGTCCGCCCCCTTCACCAGCCGGTTGACCAGCCCATGCGTCCAGTGCAGCCAGCCGTCCCGCGCCCCGGAGAAATCGCTTGGGGGCGGTGCAAAGTCCGGCGCGGCGTCCGGCATGGCCGCCGGCGGTGCGGCAGTGTCCGGAACGGCGCTTCGCTCTTCAGCCGGAAAACGGACCTGCACGTCGTCGCGCATGGTGGATTCTTTACCCCTGCACGAAGCGGCGGATGATCGGCTTCAACGCCTGCCCCAGCGGATGGGAGCGAAGCCGGCGGGTCAGGCCGGTCTGCCGGATGAGTTGCATCGGCGTCCGCGGCGTGCGGAACACGGTGACGGGCTGGCCGAACAGCTCGGTGTCGCGCACGAAATGGCGCGACGGCATCGCGCCGACCAGCATGGCGCGGTAGCGTTCCGCCCAGTCCGGGCGGGCCAGGAGCAGCTTGTTGTCGCCAATGGCGAAAGGGACGAGGGCTCCCGGCCGATCGGCCATGAAGCGGCACATGCCCTCGGACACGGCGGGGAATTCCGGGTTGAAGTAGTCGTCGAGGACGATCACCCCGCCGTCGCCCAGGCTGTCGTCGGCGATGCCCAGGTCGTGGCGCGTGATGTCGGCGGTGTGGCCGCCATCGATGCTGAACAGCCGGACCGCGGGCCCCAGCCGGCCGGCGAGGCCGGTCCAGGCGAGAGCCATCGAGTTGCCCTTGACGACCTCGACCGACGCCGGTTCGATTCCAAAGCGGACGAGGTTGGCGCGGAAGGCCGTCTCGTCCCCTTGCCCCGACTGGTCGACGTTGAACTGCTGGTCGTCGAACAGATCGACGGCGAAGGCCCGCTCACCCGGTCGGCGGACAAGAGCCAGCAGGATGAACAGCCGTCCATGGTGAACGCCGATCTCGCCGACGCTCCCCACCACGCCCTGGCCGCTCTGCCAGACGCCGACGGTGGCGATCAGGCCGGCGTCCAGGCGCGACAGCCAGCCGTCCACACGGCGATGGCCACCACGCACGTAGCGGTGAAGCGGCGATGAAAATGCTATTGGGGGTTGAGGCGACATGGTGACCTCTTACTATCACACTATTTAAAATGGATTAAGCCAGCATTGGCGACGCTGGCGCGATAAATTTCGACAAAGAGTCACAATCGATCTTTTCGATTCTGTTGCATTTTGAAGAATTCCGGAGAGGCGGATTCCGATGATCCTGCTGCACTCGCCTTGCGATCCATTGGTCCGGCTCATGATTGGGGGTTCCCGCCATGCATAAGGCCGGGGATGGGGAGGGGATGGCGGCGGTCATCGTCTTCCCATGGTGAAGACCGGGCGTTTCGGTGGGTGAAGGGGGCGCCGGGCGCCGGCCTGTCGGCGGGCGTTGCGCCAGTAGAGGGCGAGCGCCATGACGCTGGCAACCTCGCCGGGCGTGAAGACGACGGAGTAGATGGTGGAGGTCGCCAGGGCGAACAGGATGTAGTCGCCCAGCGCCTGGGTCATGGGATCGTCGCCGGTGGCGGCCTTGCGGGCGGTGCGCAGCGCCGCAACGTAGAAGGCCGCGATCAGCACCGCGCCGATGACGCCGTATTCGAAGACGATGCCGATCCAGCCGATGTCGGCGAGATAGAACTGGTCGTTGCCCAGGATGTCCGCCAGGGTCACGTTGCTGAAGCGGGTGACGGCGCCCACCCCCAGCAACCAGCGCAACGGCGTCACCTCAAGGAAGTCGAGCGCCAGGATGATGGAGTTCTGCCGGATCGACAGGGAGGCGCCGAGCATCTGCTCGGCCCGGTTGGCGAGGTCCACGCTGTAGACGGCGGCCAGGACGACCGTTGCCAGCAGGGCCATGCCGACCGCAAGGATCCGCCACCAGCCGCGCGCCGAGGTGATCATCGCGAAGCCGACCACCAGGACCACGCTGCCCAGAGCCGTGCGCTGCTTGTAGATCAGGACCATCAGCAACAGCCCGACCAGCAGCAGCGGGATGGTCCACCATTCCCGGTACGCGCAGAACCGCCGGGACAGATAGAAGAGGAACAGCACGCCGAAGAACATCGGCATGAAGATGCGGGGACCGCGCTCGACGTCGTACATCAGCAGCTTGCTCTTCAGCGGGTCGGTGGCGTAGGCCTCCGGCGGAAGGACCAGCCACAAAGCGAGCATGACGACGAAGGTGCCGGCGCCGAGCGCGATCAGCGCGCCACGCAGCTGCGGCAGCGTCGGGCGCAGCATCGTCAGAAGGGCGGCGAGGGAGAAGTAGTAGGCGAAGGGCCAGACCTTGACCGTGGTCGCCATCGCATCGGTCAGCCCGTTGCCGAGCTGGACCATGGACACCGCCGGGGTGATCGCCACGAGATAGGCGAGCAGGGCGATGCACAACGACTTGAACGGCAGCTCGATCTGCGCCAACGCGTAGACGGCGAGCGGTATGGTCAGGACCGGCCAGCTTTTCGACAGGGCGTAGAGCGGCGGGACATCGACCAAGTAATGGAAGCTCTGCCCGAACAGGGGCAGCACCGCCAGCAGGATCATCACCGTCAGGGAGCGGGGCAGGGCGCGGCGGGGCGCCGCCACCCGGACGGGCGACAGGATGCGGCCGCGCTGCCGGGCTCCCAGCTCGACGATCATGGGCGAGCCGCCGGCTTCGGGCGAGTCCGGTCCCGCTGTTCCGACCACCAGGCCGACAGCGCGATGCCGAGCAGCGGCAGGGACTCCACGAAGACCCGCCGGGCGTGGCCGCGCGGATTCTGGGCCAGCCGGTACAGCCATTCCAGGGCGAAGCGGCGGAACAGCGGCGGCGCGCGTTCGACCAGTCCCGTCACGAACAGCAGCGAGCTGCCGACGCACAGCCCGACGCCGGTGGCCTGTCCGGTGTTCCGGATGGCCAGCGCCAAGCATTCCGACTGCGGTGCGCCGACCGCCAGGAAGACGAAGCGGGCCGGGTGGTCCAGCACGAAGCGGACGCAGCGCTCGACCTCCCGCGGATCGGCGGCGAAGCCCATCGGCGGGTCGTGCCGGGCCAGCCGGGTCAGGCCGAAGCGGTCGCGCAGGCGGCGCTCCAGCTCGTCGTTGCCGCCGATCACCGTGACGGTATCGTCCGGGGTGATGACGCGCGCGAACAGGTGGGCGGTCAGGTCGCTGCCGCTGGCGCTGGGCAGCGGCTTGCGGAACAGCCGGCGGGACAGGTGCCGCATGATCTGGCTGTCGCACAGCCGCAGCCACGCGCCGTCATAGGCGGCGCGGAAGCGGGCGTCGCCGCCGCGGTGAAGCCGCACCACATGCTGCGCGTTCGGCGTCACGACGTAGGCGAAGGGCTCCCCCGGCGCACGCGCGGCGATGGCCTGGGCGGCACCGGCCACGTCGAGGCGGGTGATGGCGACCCCGAAGACGGTGTCCGCGGGGTGCTCCCGCCCCGGTTCGGTCTGGGGCGTCATCATGGGAAGGTCGTGATCGCGCCGGTTTGGCGGCTGATCGTGTAGTTGAACGTGCGCTCGAACGGGACGACGCGGTTGATGAACTGCTCGACCCACAGGCCCGTCTCGGCGATGGAACTGCGCGGCACGAACAGGATGTCGCCGGCGACCAGCGGCACGTCGCCGACCGCCGCCCCGGTCTCGATGAACCGGCGGGTGTCGATGGTGCGCAGCATCGGCTTGTTCTCGGGGTTGCGGCGGATCAGCACCACCTCCTCGTACCGCGCCTCGCGGTCGAAACCGCCGGCCAGCATGATCACCTCCATCACGCCGATGCGGCCGTTCAGCAGGTAGGTGCCGGGGCGGGCGACGGCGCCGCCGATGTAGGCGCGGTTCGACGGAGTCTCCTTCAGCCCGATGCTGACCTGCGGGGCGCGCATCCAACGCCGCGCGCGCGTCTCGACCACGGTGGCCAGCTCGCCCGGCGTCAGCCCGGCGGCGTCGACCTGCCCGGCCATGCGCAGCCCGGCGGAGCCGTCGGGGCCGATCATCACCTCCTCGTCCATGTCGGGGGTGAGCATGAACTTGACCTGGAAGCGGTCGCCCGGACCCAGCCGGTAGGGCGGGGTGGAGTCCTCCCAGCGGGCGAAGCCCTCGGGCATCGCCTCCTTTGGAGTCAACGACTGGCCGGTGCACGCGCCGAGCGCCAGCAACGCCGCCAACAGGAAGCCCCGCATCGCGGCCATCCGCATCACAGCCATCGGTAGATCACCTGGGGAATGTGGAAGTGACGGCCGGTCAGCACCAAGCCGACGATGTCGCCGCCGGACGCGAGGATGGAGTCGCGCATCCGGGCGGCGACCGGCGCACGGGTGTGCTCGGCGCGGGCGACCAGGATGTTCGCATCCACCATCGGCGACAGCCGGCGGGCAAGATGGCTGTTCCCGATCGGCGGCGACAGAATCAAAATGATGTCAAAGCGTTGATTCAGCCGTTCCAGCATCTGGCGCGACTGGGCGATGGGGGTGCGCAGGCTGCCCAGCGCCGATCCCGTCGCCTGCCGCGACACCCAGAGCAACGGCACGGCGGAGGGCAGCGCTTCGAGGTCGCCGGTGCCCTGCGGCTCGATGGTCGGCAGCCGCTCGCCGGCTCCGCTGTCCACTTCCCCGGCCGCCTCGCCGTCCGTCTTGTCGTCGGCACCCGCGTTGATCGCCGTCAGCTGGCCGGTGCCGTCGCCGCAAAGGTCGATGACCAGCGTCCGCAGGCCCCGCCCCTTGGCGAATTCCAGGGCGAGCCCGCGCGCCACGATGGCGTCGCCGTCGCCGTCGTTGGCGGTCACGAACTGGATCAGGGCCATCGGCTGGTCGTCCAGGCCGTGGTCGCGCAGCTGGGCGGCCAGATGGATCAGCTCCTGCTGGGCACCGGGGGACACCAGCTCGCCGTCGGTGTCGGAGAAGCTGGCGATGGCCGGGACGCCCAGATCGCGCTCGATCTCGTGCGGCAGGATGTAGACCTGGCGCAGCCATGTCGCGAGCACGCCGGCCGCACCGCCCAGCAGGATGCCGCCGACCAGACCGGCGATGATGAAGCTCGGCGCCATGCTCGTCCCGGTCGCCGGGGCCACGGCCGGCTGCACGACGCGGACGTTGGAGAAGCGCACCTTGGCGGCCTCCTCCTCGGCGCGGGCGGCCTCGGTGCGCTGGGCGTAGTCGCGGTAGATGTCCTCCATCACGCCGCGCGTGCGCTCCAGGTCGCGCAGCTCGCTTTCCGCCTTGCGCAGGCGTCCCACCTTCTCCACCGCCACCGTGTGCTGGCGGTTCAGCTCGTCGAGCTGCCGGGCCACCGCGTCCTGCTCGATCTCCAGCGTCAGCAGATGGTTGTTCAGGAAGGGGATGGACGGGTTGCGGACCTCGCGCGTGGTGTTGTAGACCGGCTTGTCGCCGCCCTTCATCGACTGCCGGACCGTCCGGATCTTCCGCTCCAGCTCCTGGAGAGGCGGGTAGTCCGGCAGGAACTGCGAGGCCATCCGGTCGCGCTCCAGCTCCAGGCGGAGCAGCACGTTGCGGTCGTCGTCGTTCTGGGTCTGGTTGCTCTGCTCCCGGAAGTCGAACACCCGCTCCGGCAGGGCGGCGAGCCGCTTCTTGGCCGCCGTGACCTCCGCCTGAAGGGCCGCCTGGCGCTCCTGGGTCTGCCGGCGGCGCTGCACGATGCTGTCCACCTGGTTGGCGGCCAGCAGGCTTTCCTGCCCGAGATCGACAATGTCGTATTCGGACTTCAGCGCCTGGATCTGCCCCTCGATGCTCTTCAGCTGGTCGGAGTGGCGGGCCAGTTCGGAGGCGAGGAAGGGCGAACGCGGGATGTCGAAGATCGCGCGGCGGCGCTTCAGGTAGGCGTCGGCCAGGGCGTTGACGGTGTCCGCGGCGAGGTCCGGGTCCTCGTGGCTGAAGCTGAGGCGCACGATGTTGGAGGAGGACTGCTGCTCCACCTGAAGGCGGCGCTTGAACTTGTCGATGGCTTTTTCGAGCTGGTCCTGTGGGCTGTCGGCGGGCAGCAGGCCGAAGAGGCGCGGGCGCGCGATCTCCGGGAACAGGGTGACCGGGTCCAGCGCGCTCAGCGTGTCCTCGATCACCCGGCGGCTTTCCAGGATGCGGATCTCGCTGTCCACCGACTTCAGCCCGTCGATCGACAGGACGGAGGGCAGGGTCCCGGCCACATCGCTGATCCCCGCGTGCGAGCGGTCGATCATCATCATGACCAGGCTTTCCGCAGCGTAGCGGGTGCGCGCATAGGTGGCGGCAGCCAAACCGGCAATGATCGAGAGGAGGGCAACGATCAGAATGATGCGCTTGTGATAAAAAGCGAGTATCAGAAGGTCGCGCGGCGTAAATGCCGATACTCCGCTGGAGAACAGCACCCCTTGCGATTGCTGAGCCGGCGAGCTATCCAGTTGATCAGCCGATTGACTCTGCCTGCGATTTTCCAGATGTTGGGACAGCATCTTTTATGGGTACCGTAGCGTGTGGATCGAACACTTAACCGCTATGGTTTACCACGCCCGGTGTACCCCTGTCATGGGGTGGTTGGGCTTTTGAAGCATTTTGTCTCAATTTTTAGCTATTTGCTTTTTGCCGAATCCCCGCACTTTTTGGTTGGGTGTCAGGATGCCGGCCCCAGCCCCATCGAGCCTCGCCCCATGATCCACCGACTGTCCGCCCTGAAAGCCGCGATCGAGCTTCGCCACCCGCGGATGTTCCGTCGCCTGACCTGGCTTCGCGACCGGCTCGCGCCCTATTACGCCGAGCCGGAACTGCGCCTGCTTCCCGCCCTGTGCGTACCGGGGGAGGCCGCCTACGACATCGGCGCCAACAGCGGGATCTACACCTTCTGGCTCTGCCGGGTCGCGGCCAGCGTGACGGCCTTCGAGCCGAATCCGAAGCTCGCGGCGCTGCTGGAGAGCAAATTCGCGCCGCTGATCGCGTCCGGCCGGCTGCGGGTCGAGGGGTGCGCGCTGAGCGACGGCGACGGGTCGATCGTGCTTCATGTGCCGCGCTCGTCCGCCCTGGCCTCGGTCGAGGCGGGGGCGGTGGGCGCCCATGGCGGGGAGGTGGAGGCGGTGACCGTCCCGCGCCGGACTCTGGACCGCTACGACGATCGCCCGGTCGGGTTCCTGAAGATCGATGTCGAAGGGCACGAGTCCGCGGTGGTCGGCGGCGGCCTCCGCCTGATCGGGCGCGACCGTCCCAACCTGCTGATCGAGGCGGAGGAGCGGCACAATCCCGGAGCCCTGGCGGCGTTGCAGGCGCGGCTGGCCCCGCTGGGCTATCGCGGCTACTTCGTCCTGGCGGGACGCCTGTGCACGCTGGACGGCTTCGACCCGGATCGCCACCAGTCCCGCTCGGCCCTCAACGCGGCGGGCACCCACCGCGTCAAGGGGCGGGTCTACATCAACAACTTCATCTTCGTCGCGCGCGACGGCATGGCCGACCGGCTGCGCGCCGCGCTCGGGCAATCAGGGGGGAACTGACCGCGTCAGCGGTGGCATCAGCGGCGGCAATCGACCTCGGGCCAGGGCCGCTTCTGGTAGAAGGGGCGCAAGGTCAGGATCGTCGCCACCTTCCAGATCCGGCTCTGGCGCTCGGGGCACAGATTGTTCACCGCCGAGGTCGGGTTGCCGCGCCACCAGTCGGGAAGGTGGACCTCGACCTCGTAGGTGTTCAGGTGCAGCTCGGGTTCACGAATCCACCAGCCATAGGGCAGACGGTCGAAATGGGTGCGGATTTCCTGGCGGATGTCGATGGCGCGCCATTCCTCCTCGTCCTGCGCGGCGGCCGGGCGGCCTTGCCCGAGCAGCGCTGCGGCAAGGCACAAGGCCAGCGCCGCATGGACTCTCCGGTGCCCTCGCCCTGTCGTCACCATGGTCATCAACCGACTGCTCTCCTTGCGCGGCCCAACACGGCGGGTCGCCGCGCGTCTCCGATTCTCTTCCGCCTCCACAACAACCCTTTATCCCACAGAGCGTGATGCGTCTCCAGACATGGCGTGCCCTCGGGCGTTACGGCGTCGGCCTCGGGCTGCGCGGGGTGGAGGTCGTCGGCAAGCTCGGCCTCTATATCATAGCGGCGCGCGCGCTGGGCGCCCATGATGCCGGCCTGTTCTTCCTGTGCCTGACCTGGATCGGCCTGGCATCGACCCTGGCGCGGCTGGGGCTCGAACGGGCGATCACGCGGCACATCGCCGCCGAACTGGCCATCGGCCAGGGACGGGCGGCCGGCCGTGACCTGCGGACCGGTTTGATCGGCACGGGATTTGCCGCGACCTTGGCCGCGGTGGCGGCCTTCGCCCTGGCCGGGCCGGCGTCGCATCTGCTGTTCGGGGCGCCGGACCTCGAAACGCCGCTGCGCCTGTCGGCCCTGGTCCTGCTGCCGCAGACCCTGACCATCACCATCGGGTCGGCCCTGGCGGGGCTCAAGCGGGGCATCGCCGCGCAGTTCGTGCAGAACGCGCTGTGGCCGGTGCTGATGCTCGCCGCTCTTCTGGCGGGGATTTCCAGCCTCGATTCCCTGATCCTGGCTCTGGCCGGGGCATGGACCCTCAGCGTCGCGGTCGGATTGGCCATTCTCGCGCGCGACCGCCGCCGATTCACCGACCATGCCATGCCAGCCGATGCCCCCTCAGCGGACGGGCCGGCGGAGGTTCTGCCGTCGCTGTGGCACACAGCGCGTCCCCTGTTCGTCGTCGAGCTGGTGCAGGTGTCGCTGGCGTCGCTGCCGGTGCTCGCGCTGGGCGTCTTCGTGGACGCGGCCTCGGTCGGCGCGTTCAGCGTGGCGAACCGCATCTCCATGCTGATCTGGGTTGTCGTCATCAGCATCGGAACCTTCGCCGCGCCCAACTACGCCGAGCTGCATCGCCGCGGCGAGACGTCCCGCCTGCTGGCCATGAACCGCGGCATCATGCTGACCGTCGCGGCGCTCGGCCTGCCCATGGTGTCGGTCATGATGATCGTGCCGGAGCTGTTGCTCGATCTGGTCGGGCAGGGATTCGGCAGCGCGGCGACGGCGCTGCGAATCCTCGCCGTGGGCCAGATGATCCACTGCCTTCTGGCCTGCCAGGACATCCTGCTGGCCATGACGGGACACGGACGCACGCTGCGCCGGCTCAACCTGCTGCAGCTCGCGGCGTGCATCGTGCTCGGCGCCGTCCTGATTCCGCTCTTCGGCATGACCGGAGCGGCGGCGGTGACGGCCCTGACGGTCGCCCAGGGGGCGATCGGAACGACGCTGGTGCGTCTCCTGCTGTTCCGGAGCCACAAGGAGTCTGCGGCGACCGAACGCGCCTGACCAACTTGACCAAATCAACGGCCCCACCCATATTGGTCAAGCTGGTTAAGGGGAGGGGGCCATGGGTCATATCAGCCTGTACGACGCGAAGACGCACCTCTCGGGTCTGGTCGACCGGGCGGCGGCCGGCGAGGAGTTCGTTATCGCCAAGAACGGCGTTCCCATGGCCAAATTGGTTCCGCTGCCCAAGGTGACGGCGCCCCGCACCCCGGCCCGCGCGCTGGGCGTCACCCGGATCGCGCCGGATTTCGACGATCCCGACCCGCAGATCGAAGCGCTGTTCGCCGGCTGCGAACCGGACGATGGGCCGGATGATCGGTTGGACAACGCGGCGAACCGCTGATGGACCTGCTGCTCGACACCCACGTCTTCCTCTGGTGGGACGCCGGCGCCGATCCGATCAGCCCGGCGGTGCGGGCCGCGATCGCCAATCCGGACAACCGCGTCCATGTGAGCGCGGCCTCCGTGTGGGAGATCGCGATCAAGAGCGGCAAGGGAAAGCTGGCCTTCACCGGTTCGCCGAGCGCGGCCATCGGCTTGAACGGCTTTCTGCCTCTCGTCATCGACCCGGCGCACGCCGAGCGGGCCGGAAGTCTGGAGTGGGCGCATCCGGACCCGTTTGACCGCATGCTGGTGGCCCAGGCGCAAGCCCAGAACCTGACGTTGGTCCATGCTGATGGCGTGATCGCCGATTACAAGGGAGTCGCGCAGATGTGGGCGCGTCCATAACGACGCACCGGATGGCTTGACCATGTCGAAAGCCGAGCCAACGAGGAAACGCTTCTTGCATTATTTTCCATAACAGCGCTTATGGGATTTTGATGCATCCCCAACCTCAATCTCCTCGAAAAATTCACTAACCAGCTACGTACGAAAGCTTACCGGGTCACGGGGGTCGCCCCGTTTTCCCCTCAGCGCCGCAGGGTGGGCTCGGTTTCGCCGGGCAGGCGCCGATTGCGGATGGTCAGCTGGTGGGTCAGCAGCAGCGGGTCCGGCCGCTCCTCCCCGTCCCAGAGCCGGTGCAGCATGCCCACGATGGCCGGACCGAAATCGTCGGACGGCACGCGGACCGAGTTCAGCCAGTCGGCGATCCACGGGTTGATCGGGTTGTCGTCGAAACCGAAGAAGGCCACGTCGCCCGGCACTTCCAGCCCGGCCTCCCGCGCGCGGCGGTAGGCGCCGTAGGCCAGCAGGTCGCTCAGGCAGACGATCACCGGCGGGCGGTCCGGCCGCTCCAGCATCGTTCCCATGGCGTGGTAGCCGGCCACGATGTGATCCAGCCCCGGCCCGGTGGCTCGGGGAATGGCCGCCGTATCCACCCCCGCCGCGGCCAGCCGGTCGAACAGACCGAGCAGGCGCCAGTGGCCGGCGGTGCGGTCCAGCGAGGCGTGGAGGACGCCGATGCGGCGCACCCCGCGCTCCAGCAGCCGGTCGGCGATCTCCGCCCCGGCGCCGGCGTTGTCGATACCGACATAGGGCGAGGACGGGTCGCCGGGGTCCGGGCGGTTCACAAAGACCAGCGTTTCGCCGGCGGCCCGCGCCTCGTCCAGTGCCGGGCTGTCCACCGCGCCCACCAGGATCATCGCGCGGACGAGCTGGGCGCGCATTTCGCGGATGTACTCGTCCTGCACGTCGGCGCGCTCGTGCGTGTCGCACAGCGACATCACCAGCCCCTCCCCGCGCAGAGACCATTCGATGGACGAGGCGATGGCGGCCATGGAGGGGTTGGCGAGGTTCGCGGCGAGGACGCCGACGATGCGGCTCTCCCGGCGGCGCAGCGCCCGCCCGACGCTGCCGGGCCGGTAGCCCAGCTCGCGGATCGCCGCCCTCACCCGCTCCGCCGTCTCCTCCGTCGCCTTGTTCGCGACGCCGTTGATGACGCGCGAGGCGGTGGCGACCGACACCCCGGCGCGGGCCGCCACCTGGGCGAGCGACGGGGCGAGCGACGCACGCTCCGTGCGCGAGGCGCGGCTGCGGTCGGATGGCGGGGGCATCGGCACCTCGGTCTGCGCAAGAGGGTTGGGGGTGGGCGGCGGCGTGAAAACCGGTTGCGTAGAGATGCACGCCCGCCTATTGTTTCGGCAAGGGTAATCGATTTCCCTCGGCGGTGATATCGCTATCGACGCCGGGGGACGGACGAATGGCCCATCACGCCCCTCCGACAAGGCGGGCGCGAAAAAAAGATTAGGGAGAGGACGCTCATGACAGCCGAAGGCGCCGAGCGCGCCACGGTCGTTGACCCTTACGACCATCTCCATGACGAGGCATACGCCGACGCCTTCGCCCGCGGACGGGTGGGCGTCGCAACCCTGGTGACCGTCGCCGGGCGCGCCGTCGAGTCGCTGGACGGCGACTGGCGCTTCGCCATCGATCCCCATGACGAGGGACTGCGCCAAAAATGGTACGCCGACGCGCCGGTGCCGGCGTCGGAGTGGACCGCCCCGCGCGATTACGACGACGGCGCGTGGCAAACCGCACCGGTCCCCGCCTGCTGGAACATGCAGCACCCCGAGTGGCGGCATTACGAGGGCGGCGCCTGGTACACGCGGACGCTGGACCACACGCCCGGTCAGGCGGACGAACGCGTCGTCCTGCACATCGGCGCCGCCGCCTATGAGGCGCGCGTCTTCCTCAACGGCCAATTCCTCGGCGCGCACCGCGGCGCCTCGACGCCCTTCTGCGTCGAGCTGACCGCGCATCTTCGCCCCGGCGCGAACCGTCTCCAGATCCAGGTCGACAACACGCGCCGGGCCGACCGGGTGCCGATGCGCCACACCGACTGGTTCAACTACGGCGGCCTCTACCGCTCCGTGGCACTGCTGCGACTGCCCGCGCTGTTCATCCGGGACTTCGGCGTGGCGCTGGTGCCGGGCAGCGGCTTCGGCCGCGTCGCCGTTGACGTCACCCTGTCCGACCCGGTGGACGGCACGGCGACCGTCGCCATCGACGGGCTGCTGCCGCCCTCCCCCATTCCCGTCGCCGCCGGACGCGGGCGGGTGGAATTCGATCTCTCCCCGGAGCTGTGGTCTCCGGAGTCGCCCCGCCTCTACGGCGTCACCCTGCGTTTCGGCGCCGATGCCGTGGCCGACCGCGTCGGCTTCCGCGAGATTGCCGTGGCGGGCGAGCACATCCTCCTCAACGGGCGCGACATCACGCTGCGCGGCGTCTCGGTGCATGAGGACGACCTCACGCTCGGCAAGACCAGCGACGAGGCGGACATCCGCCGCCGCTACGCCGACGCCAAGGCGCTGGGCTGCAATTTCCTGCGCCTCGCCCACTACCCGCACGACCCGCGGGCGGCGGCCATCGCCGACGAGGTCGGGCTGATGCTGTGGTCGGAGATTCCCGTCTACTGGGCCATCGACTTCGCCAACCCCGACACCTACGAGGACGCCGCGAACCAGCTGGCGGAGCTGATCGCCCGTGACCGCAACCGGGCCAGCACGATCCTGTGGGGCGTCGGCAACGAGAACGCCGACACCGACGCCCGCCTCTCCTTCATGGCGCGGCTGGCCGCGCTGGCCCGCAAGCTGGACCCGACGCGGCTGGTGACCGCGGCCTGCCTGATCGACCGCGAACGCTTCGCCATCGCCGACCGGCTGGCCGACCATCTCGACGTGATCGGTCTCAACGAGTATTTCGGCTGGTACGAGCCCTCCTTCGACGGGCTGCGCCGGCTGCTCGTCAATTCCGCTCCCGGAAAGCCGGTGATCATTTCCGAGTTCGGCGCCGACGCGGTGGCCGGTCTGCACGGCGGCCCGCGCGATCTCTTCACCGAGGACTGCCAGGAGGCGGTCTACCGCGAGCAGCTCGCCATCCTCGCCACCGCCCCCTACGTGCGCGGGATGACGCCCTGGGTCCTCTACGACTTCCGCACCGAGCGGCGGCAGACCGCCTTCCAGCGCGGCTGGAACCGCAAGGGGCTGATCGCCGAGGACAAGACCACCCGCAAGCGCGCCTTCGCCGTCCTTGCGGAGCATTACCGGGCGATGGCCGACGCCGAGGCGCCCGCATCGCCGCACACCGATTCAGCCAAATCACGATAACCGGAGGATTCGTCATGTTCGCGTTGAACCGTCGTCACGCCGCCCTGCTCGCCGCCGCCGTTCTGGGCTTGACCCTCGCCGGGCCGGCCGCCGCCAAGACCACGCTGCGCCTCGGCCACGGGCTGGCCAAGGGCCACCCGGTGGACGTCTCGCTGGACGAGTTCGCCAAGCTGGTGCGCGAGCGCAGCAAGGGCGAGCTGGACATCAAGGTGTTTCCCGCCGGCCAGCTCGGCCAGCAGCGCGAACTGATCGAGCAGATGCAGAACGGCGCGCTCGACCTCGTGCACGCCAACGCCTCGCCGCTCGCCGCCTTCGAGCCGAGCTTCGGCGTCTACGACATGCCCTTCCTGTTCCGCGACAACGACCATTTCTTCAAGGTGGTCGAGGGCGCGGTCGGCGACGAGGTCCTGGCCTCCAGCCGGGCCAAGGCCTTCGTCGGCCTCGCCTATTACGACAACGGCACGCGCAGCTTCTACGCCAACAAGCCGCTGGCCAAGCCGGAGGACTTGAAGGGCCTGAAGGTCCGCGTCCAGCCCGGCCCGATCGCCACCCGCATGATCAACCTGCTGGGCGCCACCGCCACCCCGCTGGCCTGGGGCGAGGTCTACACGGCGCTGCAGTCCGGCGTCGTCGACGGGGCGGAGAACAACGTGACCGCCCTGACGCTGGCCCGCCACGGCGAGGTGATGAAGGTCTACACCCGCGACGAGCACACCCGCGTGCCCGACGTGGTGCTGGTCGCCACCTCCACGCTGGACCGCCTGAAGCCGGAGCAGCAGGAGCTTCTGCGCCAGGCGGCCCGCGACAGCGCCAAAGCCCACAACGCCCGCTGGGCGGCCGAGCTGGAGAAGGCCGAGGGCGAGGCGGCGAAGATGGGCGTCAAGTTCGTGGACGCCGACAAGGCGGCCTACCGTCAGGTCGTGCAGCCCATGTACGACGACCTGAAGGCCACCCCGGCGCTGGCCACGCTCGCCGACCGCATCCAGTCGGTCAAGTAAGCCCCCGCCCCGCCCGCTCGCCGCGTCGAAACAGAGGAGCGCCCCCATGCTGGACACCATCCACCGCACGCTCGACCGCGTCGTGCTCGCCATCACGATCCCGCTGACGGTCGCCATGCTGGGCTGCGTGGTGTGGCAGGTCGTCGCCCGCTACGCGCTCAACGTCTCGACGTCGGCGACGGACGAGATCGCCCGCTTCGCCTTCATCTGGGTCAGCCTGCTCGGCTCGGCCTATGTGCTGGGCAAGCGCGGGCACATCGCCATCACCGGGCTGGTGGACCTTCTGCCGGCCCGGCCGCGCGGCGGCGTCGAGATCGCCATCGCGGCGCTGGTCGCGCTATTCACCGTGACGATCCTGTGCGGCGGCGGCTGGCTGCTGGTGGACAAGGCGCGCACGCTCGGCCAGGTCACGCCGGCGCTCCAGCTGCCGATGTGGATGGTCTACGCCGTGATCCCGCTGTCCGGCGTGCTGACCCTGATCTACATGGTCATCGCCCTGATGGAGAGCCTGCGCGAAGGGCCGGGCGTGACCAGCCACGCCGTCTCGCTCGACTGATACGGCTGGAAAATGATCACTTCCTTCATTTTCCAGCCGTGAAACCCGGCAGATCAATGCCTTGGCATTGATCGAGAGGGTCATGCCGGCGGCGCCTTCAGGTGCCGTCGGTATGACGCCCACCCCTTCCGTCGCGGAAACGCAGCCATGGACTTCTCCCCCGCCCTCGTCCTCAGCGCCGCCTTCGTCGCCCTTCTGGCCTTCGGCGTTCCCATCTCCTACGCCACCGGGCTCGCCTCGATCACGGCGCTGCTGACCATCATGCCGCCGCTGCCGGCAATCTCGGTGACGGCGCAGCGCATCGCCACCGGCCTGGACAGCTTCGCGCTGCTGGCGATCCCCTTCTTCTTCATGGCCGGCTCGATCATGAACCGTGGCGGCATCGCCCGCCGCCTGATCGACTGCGCCAAGGTCTTCGTCGGCTGGATGCCCGGACCGCTGGCGCAGATCACCATCCTCGCCAACATGATGTTCGGCTGCGTGTCGGGGTCGGCGGTGGCCGCCGCCTCGGCCATCGGCGGCACCATGCAGCCGTCGATGGACAAGGCCGGCTACGACCGCAGCTACACCGCGGCGGTCAACATCTCCTCCTGCATCACCGGACTGCTGATCCCGCCGTCGGGCGCCTTCATCGTCTATTCGCTGGTGTCGGGCGGCACCTCCATCGCGGCGCTGTTCGTGGCCGGCTACCTGCCGGGCATCCTGCTCGGGCTGGCGGTGATGATCCCGGCCTGGATGATGGCGAAGAAGCGCGGCTACGCCCGCCTGCCCTCCCCGACCCTGTCCCAGTCCTCGCGCGCCCTGCTGTCCGCCCTGCCCAGCCTGGGGCTGATCATCGTGGTGATCGGCGGCATCGTTGGCGGCGTCTTCACCGCGACCGAGGGATCGGCCATCGCCGTCGTCTACGCGCTCGCCCTGGCGCTCGCCTACCGGGAGCTGTCGATGGACGACATCATGCAGATCCTGGTGGACACCATCGTCGCAACGGCGGTGGTGGCGCTGATGGTCGGCACCTCCATGGCGATGGCCTACGTGATGTCGCTGGCCGAGATCCCGCAGATCATCGGCGACTGGGTGCAGTCGGTGTCCGGCAACTGGATCATCGCCCTGCTGCTGGTCAACATCGTGCTGCTGCTGATGGGCACCTTCCTCGACATCACGCCGGGCATCCTGATCTTCACGCCGATCTTCCTGCCGGTGCTGGTGGAGCTGGGGGTGGACCCGGTGCATTTCGGGGTGATCCTGGTGTTCAACCTGTCGCTCGGCATCGTCTCGCCGCCGACCGGCAGCGCCCTGTTCATCGGCTGCGCCGTGGCGCGCGTGTCGATCGAGCAGGTGATCCGGCCGCTGATCCCCCTCTTCGCCTGGAGCACGGCGGCGCTGCTGATCGTCACCTACGTGCCCGGCCTGTCGCTCTGGCTGCCCAGCCTCTTCGGCCTCATCAAGTAAGCCGCGCCCTGCCCTCAGGAACCGGCCTTCCAATTTCAGGTCTCATGACGTCAGGAGTTCACGCGCCATGCGCACGCTGACCGGCGCCTCCCTCGTTGCGCCCGCCCCGTCCCGCGATGGGGGAGAAGCCAGCCCCCAGGGGATCGCCTTCGACCTCGACCGCGGCTACCGCCTGACCCTGTTCCCGCTGGGGCCCGCGCTGGCGCGCGTCCTCATCGAGCGGCCGGCCGGACTGCGCGCGCCGCGCACCTGGTCGCTGGCGCCCGAGCTGTCGAGCCAGACCGACCCCGCCCTGGCCGACCCCATCGACGGGCGGGACCGCCGCGACCTGACCGGTTTCCCCGGCACCCCGGCGGCGGTCGAGGAAAGCGCCGACAGCGTCACCGTCACCACCCCCGGCTGGCGCGTCGTGGTCCAGCGCGCGCCCCTGGCGCTGCGCTGGTACGAGCCGGCGGCGGAGGGCGACGGCTGGCGCCTCGTCCTCGCCGACCGGCCGACGCAGCCCTACCTGTTCGACGACCGCTCCCCCCGCTTCGCCCACCATCTGGTCAGCCACGCCGGGGAGCGCTATCACGGCTTCGGCGACAAGAGCGGCGGCACCGACAAGCGCGGACGGCGCCTTGCCATGGGAACGACCGACGCGCTCGGCTACGACGCGGAGACGAGCGACCCGCTCTACAAGCACATCCCCTTCTGCCTCAGCGTGCGGCCGGAGCGCGATGGGGCGGCGGTCGGCGTCTTCTACGACAACCTGTCGCGCGGCCTCTTCGACCTCGGCCAGACCATCGACGCCTACCACGGCGACTTCATCCGGTTCGAGGCGTCGGACGGCGACCTCGACTGCTACGTCCTGTTCGGGCCGAGCGTGCCGCAGGTCGTGGCGAACTTCACCGCCCTGACCGGCCGCACCTCCTTCCGGCCGCGCTGGGCGATCAGCTATTCCGGCTCGACCATGCAGTACACCGACGCGCCGGACGCCGGGGTGCGGCTGCTCGGCTTCCTCGACGCGCTGAAGGAGCACGGCCTGCCCTGCGGGTCGTTCCAGATGTCGTCCGGCTACACGATGATCGGCGACAAGCGCTACGTCTTCCACTGGAACCGCGACAAGTTCCCCGAGCCGGAGGCGGTCACCGCCAAGTTCGCCGAGGCCGGCGTCCATCTCGTCGCCAACATCAAGCCGGCGCTGCTCGGCGACCATCCGAAATTCGCCGAGGTCCAGGGCTTCGGCGGCTTCGTGCGCGACAGCGACGCTCCGGACAGCCCGCAGATCACCCAGTTCTGGGGCGGCGACGGCGCCTATCTCGACTTCACCAACCCGGCGACCACGCGCTGGTGGATGGCGAACGTCACGAAGGAACTGCTGGAGCGCGGCATCGGCTCGACCTGGAACGACAACAACGAGTTCGAGATCTGGGACGACGCGGCGGTCTGCGACGTCAACGGCCATGGCGGCACGATGGCGACGCTGCGCCCGGTGCAGACCCACCTGATGATCCGCGCCTCGCACCTCGCCCAGGTGGCGCACGCACCGGACAAGCGCCCCTACCTGATCTCGCGCTCCGGCGGGCCGGGCCTTCAGCGCTATGTGCAGACCTGGTCGGGCGACAACCGGACGAGCTGGAAGACGCTGCGCTGGAACCTGCGCATGGGCCACGGCTTCAGCCTGTCGGGCCTGTTCGACTACGGCCACGACGTCGGCGGCTTCGCCGGTCCCCGGCCGGAGCCGGAGCTGCTGATGCGCTGGATCGAGCAGGCGGTGTGGTGGCCGCGCTTCACCATCCATTCCTGGAACGACGACGGCAGCGTCACCGAGCCCTGGACCTACCCGGAGCTGCTGCCGCAGGTGAAGGCCGCGCTGGATTGGCGGGAGCGGCTGGTGCCGCTGCTCTACACGCTGCTGTGGCGGGCGCACCGCGACCATGACCCGGTGATGCGGCCGCTGTTCTACGACTTCCCCGACCAGCCCGAAGCCTACGGGGAGGAGGACAGCACCATGGTCGGCGACCGGCTGCTCGTCGCCCCGGTCCTCGACCCCGGCCGGACGGAGCTGGAGGTCTGGCTGCCGGCAGTGCCCGGCGGCTGGTACGACCTGCGCGACGGGCGGCGTTACGACGGCGGCGGACGGGTCACCGTGGCGGCGCCGCTGGGCGTGTCCCCGGCCTTCGTCCGGGCCGGCACGCTGTTGCCGCTCGGCCCCGCCCCGTCCTGGGCCGAGGGTCCGCTGACCGTCCGCTGCTTCCCCGGACCGGAGGGCTATGCCCCGCTGACCCTTTTCGACGACGACGGGGAGAGCGTGTGCCGCGACGAGTCCGTCTGCCTGCTGACCATCACTGGCACGGACGCGGCCGCGCTGTCGGTGAGCCGCAGCGGCGGCCGGGCGCCGCGCTGGACCTCCCTGTCCATCGAGGCGGCGGACGGTACGCCGGTCGGCAGCCTGCCCCTCTGACCGGATCAAACGGCACGCCCACGTCCAAGGGCGTGCCGCTCCACCCCACACAGGATCGCATGGCCGCCCCGGCGAAACCGAAGTGGTGGAATCCGGCGTGTTGGTATAAAGACCGGCTTACCAGGCCGGGCCCCTCTGACAGTTCCCTGAACTGTGATGTCGGACTGGAGACATACAGAGTGGCCCCCGCCCGCCCCTGCCGGCAGCGTTTCTGCCGTGTGCCTGGTCCCGCCCGTGGGTGCTGCTCTCTTGCCCTATGCTAGAGGAAGGCACCGCATGACCGATCTGTTCACAGCCGAAGCGCTTGCCGCGCTGCTTCAAGTCATCGCCATCGACCTCGTTCTGGCCGGCGACAACGCCATCGTGGTCGGCATGGCCGCCGCGGCGGTGCCGCTGGCCCAGCGCCGCAAGGTCATCTTCTGGGGAATCGCCGCCGCCATGGGGCTGCGCGTGTTCTTCGCCCTCATCACCACCCAGCTCCTCGCCATCATCGGCCTGACCCTGGCGGGCGGCGTCCTGCTGCTGTGGGTGTGCTGGAAGATGTTCCGCGAGCTGCGCAGCCACGGCGCCGACGAGATCGCCCCCGACGAGGCGATGGACGCGCCCGATCCCTCGGGCACCGTCACCGCTGGCGTGGCGGGCAACGCCGCCGTCGCGGCGGCCGGAGCGACCACCTTCGGTGCTGCCATCTGGCAGATCGTGGTGGCCGACGTGTCGATGTCGCTCGACAACGTTCTGGCGGTGGCCGGCGCCGCCAAGGAACACCCGACCATCCTGGTGATCGGTCTGGTCCTGTCGGTCGTTCTGATGGGTGCCGCCGCCAACATGATCGCGCATGTGCTGCACAAGCACCGCTGGATCGGCTGGGTCGGCCTCGCCATCATCTCCTACGTCGCGCTCGACATGATCTGGCGCGGCAGCAACGAAGTCCTCCGCCACATGGCCTGAGGACATGGCGTGAGGCCGGCCGCCGCTCGCGGTCGGGCTCGTTGACCGGGGGCGCCCGCCGCACCATGACGGTGCCGGGCGCCCCCCGTTCGTTTGGGACTGGTTAAACGGCCGCAGTCACCACGACCTCGATCAGGATCGACGGGTCGCCCAGGTCGGCGACGCCGATGGTGGCGCGGGCCGGCAGGTCGTCGCCGTTCAGCCACTCCAGCCACGCGGCGTTCATGCCGTCCTTGGCCTTCATGTCGGTGATGAAGAGCTGGGCGGACAGCAGCTTCGTCTTGTCCGTGCCGGCCATGGCGAGCACGGTGTCGAGCTTCCGGCAAATCTGGGCGGTCTGCTCCTGCATGCCGACGCTGACGTCGTCGGCGATGATGCCGCCGAGGAAGGCGATGCCGTTGCTGACGACGACGCGGTGCATGATCTTGGTCTTCTCAACGCGCTTGATCACGAGAACTCTCCCAATTTTGGTTTGTATCGGTACGGTTGTTGGTCAGGGGATGACGGTGAAATCGACGTATTTGGCGGCGATGCGGGCCAGCGTGCCGTCCTGAACGACCGACGCGATGGCGGCGTCGAAGGCGGCCTTGAGGTCCGCGTCCTCCTTGCGCAGGCCGACGCCCACGCCGGGGCCGAACACCTCGGCGTCGACCAGCGGCTTGCCGACGAGCTGGAGCGACTTCGAGGCGTCGGCCTTCACCCAGTCGGACGCGGTGGCGCCGGTGGTGATGGCGGCGTCGATGCGCCCGCTCTTTAGGTCGGCCAGCAGATTCGACGCGGTGTCGTAGTTCTTCAGCGAGACGGTCTTGCCGAAGTGCTTCTCGACGTAGCGGTAATGGGTGGTCGAGGTCTGGGCGCCGACCGACTTGCCGGCCAGGGTGGCCTCGGTCCCGTCGATGCCGCCGCCGGTGGCCGCCACGAAATAGGCCGGCACGACCATGTAGGGAACGGAGAAGGCGATGGCCTTCGCGCGCTCCGGCGTGATGTTCATGGTCGCCATGATCGCGTCGTAGCGGCGCGACAGCAGGCCGGGGATGATGCCGTCCCAGTCCTGGGCGACCAGGGTGCAGCGCCGCTTCATGCGCTCGCACAGCGCGTTGGCCAGCTCCACCTCCAGCCCGCCGAGCGTGCCGTCGGGGGCGGTCATGTTGAAGGGCGGGTAGGCGCCCTCCGTCGCGATGCGCAGCGGCGGACCGTCTGCCCGCGAGTCCGAGGGGACGGCCGCCGCGAGGGCACACAGGCTCATCGCCAGCCCAAGGGCCAGACGTTTCATGGAAAAACTCCGGTTTGGTAAATCGGTAGGAGCCGATCAGAGGGCGGCGATCACCTGGATCTCGACCAGCAGGTCGGGGTCGGCGAGCTTGGCCTCGACGGTCGCGCGGGCCGGGGCGTTGGCGCGGTCCACCCAGGCGTCCCAGGCCGCGTTCATCGCCGCGAAGCCGGCCATGTCGGCGAGATAGACGGTGGCGGTCAGCAGCCGGCTCTTGTCCGTGCCGGCGCGCTCCAGCAGAACGTCGATCTGGCGCAGCACGTCGCGGGTCTGCGCCGTCACGTCGTGGGTGACGCCGCCCATCGCCTCGAAATCGGCGATCTGGCCGCACAGATAGACGGTGCCGTTATGAACGACCATCTCGCTCATCCGCGGGCCGCAATCGAAACGCTGAATCGTCAAAACGTGGGTCTCCTGAAAAGGCCGCTCCGCCGGAGCGGTCACGCGGCGGCCGCCGTATGGCGGAATCGCTGGATGCGGAAGGCGTCGATGGGCAGGTCGCTCGCCCCGCGGGTGATGAGGTCGGCGGTGATCCGCCCGACGATGGGGCCGAGCTGGAAGCCGTGGGCGGAGAAACCGAAGGCGTGGAACACCCCTTCCTCCGTGCCGCTGGGGCCGATCACCGGGATATCGTCGGGCATCCGCGCCTCGATCCCCGCCCAGGCGCGGACGATGGTGGCGCTGCGCATGATCGGGAACAGGTCCCAGACCGTGCGGGCGTTGGTGGTGACGTTGGCGAAGTCCAGGTCCGTCCGGTTCTCGTCGCGGTAGGCCCGGCCCAACAGCCCGCCGCCGATCAGCACGGTCCCGTTGGGAAACTGCTTGAAGGACAGGGTGCGGCCCGTCGCCCCGACCACCGGCTTCAGGAAGGGCGGCACGCGGGCGGTGATCATCAGCATGGGCGCGATGACCTCCAGCGGCACCGGCTCGCCGAGCTGGGCGGCCAGCCGGTCGGCCCAGGCCCCGGCGCAGTTGACCAGCACCGGCGCCTCGTGCGCCACGCCGTCCGCCGTCTCCACCCGCCAGTTGCGGCCCGAGCGGGCAATCCGCGCCACCGCCTCCCCCTCGTGGAAACGGGCACCCAGGCTCTCCGCCTTGCGCTTGAAGGCGAAGGTCGTGCGGTAGGGGATGGCCGCCCCGTCGCGGCGCGACACCAGCGCGCCAACGCAATGCTCCGCGATGGACGGGACGAGGCGGCGCAACTCCGCCTGATCCACCACCTCCTCGTGCGTGAAGCCGAGCGCCGTGAGCTGGGCCGCCCGCTCGCGGCAGGAGTCCAGCTCCGCCTCGGTCTCCGCGACCTTGAGCTGGCCGTGGCTTTCGAAGCCGCAATCGTCGTCCACGAGGTCGCGGATGCCGTGCCACAGCGCCATCGAGGCGACGGACAGCGGCACCTCCGCGGCATGGCGGCCGAGCTGGCGCACCCCGCCGGCGTTCACGCCGGAGGCGTGGCGGCCGATGTGGTCCTTCTCCAGCACCAGCGCCCGGACCCCGCGCATGGCGAGGTGAAGCGCGGTGGAGCAGCCGTGCAGGCCGCCCCCGACGATGATGACGTCCGGCTCCGACATGGCGTCCCCCTGCCCCGTCAGTGGTGCATCACGGCGGCCACCTCGTCCTCGGCCTTGGGCAGCGAGGCGAGTTCGGCCAGCGTGATCGGCTTCACCGGCGGGCGCAGCCGGTAATAGCCGACCTCCGCCGGGGAGACGCCGCGGGCGTCGGCGATGACTTCGACCACGGTCGGGCCGCACAGCCGCCCCTGGCACGGCCCCATGCCGCAGCGCAGGAAGGACTTGGTCTGGTTCGGCCCGCTGACGCCCAGCTTCACGGCGTCGCGCACCTGCCCCGCCGTCACCTCCTCGCAGCGGCAGACGATGGTGTCGTCGGCGGGGACGCGGAACTCCTGACTTGGCCGGTAGAGCGCGTCGAGGAAGTCGCGGCCGCGCAGCGCCCGGTCCAGCGCCTCGCGGTGCGGGGCGGCGTCGCGGTCGCGGGTGGCGCGGTCGATGGCGCCCAGCCGGTGCAGGGCGTCCAGCGCCGTCAGCCGGCCGCGGTGCTCCGCCGCCATCGCGCCGCCGATGCCGGCCCCGTCGCCGGCGATGGCGACTCCCTCCACCGACGTGGCGCCCCAGCCGTCGACGTCCGGCACCCAGCAGCGCTGCGCCTCGTCCCAGGACTGGGCGCAGCCGATGGCGTTGGCGAGGTTGATGTTGGGGATCACCCCGTGGTGCAGCAGGAGCGTGTCGGCCGGAAGGCGCTGCTCGGCGCCGTTCCCCTGACGGTAGACGACCGACTGCACCCGCCCGTCGCCCTCGGCGCGCAGGGCGGAGACGTTGCCGATCACCTTGACCTTGCGGCGGACCTCCAGCAGCAGCTTCAGCCCCTTGCCGACATAGCCGGAGCGGGAGAAGGCCGGCAGGAGCGGCATGGCCTGCCGCCAGTTCTCCCGCGGCGTGGTGTCGAGGATCGCGTCGATGCGCGCGCCGGCCCGCAGATACTGCCAGGCGAGCAGCCAGAGCAGCGGCCCGCTGCCGGCCATGACCACGTTGCCCGAGGCGACGAGGCCGGAGGTCTTCAGCAGGATCTGCGCCGCCCCCGCCCCCATCACGCCCGGCAGCGTCCAGCCGGGGACCGGGAAGGGCCGCTCCAGCGCACCGGTCGCCAGGATGACGTGCCGCGCCGGCAGGATTCGCGCCGCACCGTCGCGCGACAGGCCGATGTCGAGCGTGCGCGAGACGCTCCACACCGCGGCACCGGGCAGGTAATCGGCGCCGCTGTCGCGGAACGGCCCGACCAGATCGGCGCCGTGCCAGTAGTCGGTCCCGAGGACGCTGGGATTCCTCACCGGCGAGCGGGTGATGGCGCGGTAGATCTGGCCGCCGGGGGCCGCCTGCTCGTCCAGCAGGACGGTGGACAGGCCGCGCTTGGCGGCCAGCGTGGCCGCGGCGAGGCCGGCCGGGCCGGCGCCGATCACCGCCAGATCGTAACGAGGCTTCAGGTCGGTCACCGGTCGATCTCCCGCTTGCCGTTCTGGGTCTCCACCCGCATGCCGGAACGGACGCGGATCTGGCAGCCCTGCTGGTTGCCGGTGCCGTCGATGGTCACCAGACAGTCGAAGCACACGCCCATCATGCAGTAGGGGCCGCGCGGCGCGCCGGACACCGGGGTGGTCCGGCAGGCGCCGACCCCGTTGGCGATCAGGGCGGCGGCGACGCTGTCGCCGGACAGCGCCTCGGCCGGCCGGCCGTCGATGGTGAAGGAGACGCGCTCTCCGCCCGCGTCAGGCAACCGCTGGAACATGGAACCTCCGGGCGCTGAAGGCCGAGAATTCGTCGGGCAGGGTGCCGGCGGCGATGTGCGGCGCCAGCGCCAGCGCGTGGTTGGCGGCGAGCGTCACGCCGCTGTGGCAGGTGGCGACGAAGGCGCCGGGCATGGTGGTGGACTGCTCGTAGATCGGGAAGCCGTCCGGGGTCAGCACGCGCAGCGCCGCCCAGGTCCGCACCACGTTCAGCTTGCCGAGCAGCGGGAAGATGCGCAGCGCGCGGTCGGCGATGGTCGAGGTGACGCCGTTGCGCACGGTGGTGTCCAGCCCGACGTCCTCGAAGCTGTCGCCGATCATCACCCCGCCCTCGTCGGTCTGGCGAATGAAGCCGACCGGGAAGTTCAGGAAGGGGGCGGTCTTCTCCGTCACGATGATGTGGCCGCGCTCCGGCCGCACCGGGGCGTCGAGCCCGACCATGGGGGCCAGCCGGCGCGCGTCGTGGCCGGCGGCGATGACCACCTTGCCCGACCGCACCTCGTCCCCCGAGGCGGTGACCATGCGGAACCCGCCGTCGCGCGGCTCGATCCGCTCCACCCGGTGATGCGGCAGATAGGAGACCCCGGAGAGGCTCATCCCGGTGTGCAGCGCGCGCAGCAGCTTCAGCGAGTTGCAATGGCCGTCGAGCGGGCAGTAGCTCGCCCCGACCACGTCCTTGCCGATGAAGGGCATCTCCTTCGCCACGGCGGCGCGGTCCATCATCTCATAGTCGTAGCGGACGACGTTCGGCTGGTTGTGCAGGCGGCGGAGCTGGCCGGCGCGCCGCTCCATCTCCTCCTCCGACAGCAGGGGCAGGAAGCCGCCCGGCCGGCGGTAGCAGACGTCGATCCCGGTCTGCTCCTGAAGCCGCTCGGCGAAGCCGGTCCAGGTGTCGGAGGACATCTTGGTCCAGCCGGCGTATTCCGGCAGGCCCAGCCCCTTGCCTTGCACCCAGACCAGGGCGAAGTTTCCGCGCGACGGGCGGACGGCGACGTCCCCCTCGTCGAGGACGGCGACCGTCTGCCCCTGCTGGGCGAGGCCCCAGGCGATGGCCGACCCGACCAGCCCGCCGCCGATCACGGCGACGTCGCAGTCGGACCTCGTTAACTCGGTCATGGTGACGCTCACTCCTGTCCGCGGCCGACCAGCAGCCGCTCAAG
Source organism: Azospirillum himalayense (assembly GCF_042657465.1). NCBI lineage: Bacteria > Pseudomonadati > Pseudomonadota > Alphaproteobacteria > Rhodospirillales > Azospirillaceae > Azospirillum > Azospirillum himalayense. The sequence goes on from NZ_JBHSLC010000003.1 coordinate 123,192, forward strand.
CCCGTAGAGCCGGTCGAGCACCAGCATCGCCGCCACCGTCATGAAGATCAGCGAGGCGGACACCGCGGCGACCAGAGGGTCGATGTTGTCCTGGATGTAGAGGAAGAGACGCACCGGCAGCGTCGTCGTCTCGGGCGAGGCGATGAAGACGGTCATCGTCACCTCGTCGAAGCTGTTGATGAAGGCCAGCACCCAGCCGCTCGCCACGCCCGGCAGGATCAGCGGCAGCGTCACCCGCCGGAAGGTCGTCCAGGAGGTGGCGCCGAGCGAGGCCGCGGCGTTCTCGATGGAGCGGTCCATCCCGGTGGAGGCCGCCAGGATCAGCCGCAGCGCGAAGGGCAGGATGATGACCACATGGCTCAGCACCAGCCCGGCGAAGGTGCCGCCCAGCCCGATCTGCGTGAAGAAGCGCAGGAAGGCGATGCCCAGCACGATGTGCGGCACCATCAGCGGCGACAGGAACAGCGCGGTGATCGCCTCGCGCCCGCGGAACTGGTGGCGGGCGATGGCCAGCGCCGCCGGGACCGAGAAGGCCACCGCGATGGTGGAGCTGACCGCCCCCAGCAGCAGGCTGTCGCGGAAGGCCCGCGCGAATTCCGGGTTGTCGCCGATGGCCTTGAACCAGCGCAGCGACAGCCCCTCGGTCGGCAGCGACAGATAGCCCTGCGAGGTGAAGGCGACCACGCAGACGACCAGGATCGGCGCCAGCAGGAAGGCCAGGAACAGCGTGTGGAAGACCAGGGCGACGGGGCCGTTGCGGTTCATTCGAACACCTGCTTGTAGCGACGTTCGACCAGCCGGTTGCAGCCGACGATGATCACGATGTTGGCGAGCAGCAGAAGGATCGCGATGGCGGCGCCCAGCGGCCAGTTCAGCGTGTTCAGGAACTCGTCGTAGGCCAGCGTCGCCGCCACCTTCAGCCGCCGCCCGCCGATGATCGCCGGGGTGGCGAAGGCGCTGGCGGCCAGCGCGAAGACGATGATCGAGCCCGACAGGATGCCCGGCACCACCTGCGGCAGCACCACCCGGCGCAGCACGGTGAAGGGCTTGGCCCCCAGCGACAGCGCGGCGTTCTCGACCTGCGGGTCCAGCCGCTGCAGCGACGCCCAGACCGACAACACCATGAAGGGTACCAGCACATGGGTCAGGGCGATGATGACGCCGGTCTCGGTGTACATGAACTCGATCGGCGTCGCGATCAGACCGACCGCCAGCAGCCCCGTGTTGATGATGCCGGTGGAGCCGAACAGCAGCGCCCAGCCGAGCGTGCGCGACACCACGGAGATCAGCAGCGGCCCCAGAACGATCAGCAGGCACAGGCCGCGCCAGGGCGACCGCATGCGCCGCAGGATGTAGGCCTCCGGCGCGCCGAGCACGGCGCAGAGCAGAGTCACCACCACGGCGATGCGGAAGGTGCGCAGGAAGATTTCGTGGAAATAGTCGTCGGTGACGATGTCGATGTAGTTGCCGAGCTGCCAGACGTCCTGGATGCCGGTGTAGAATCCGAAGCTGTTCAGCGACAGCAGCCCGGTCATGACCAGCGGCACCAGCAGCAGCACGGCGAACAGCGCCAGCGCCGGCAGGCTGAGCAGGTAGGGCGCCAGCGGACGCCGCTCCGGCCGCGGCGGCGGGGTATCGGCCGCCGTGCCCACGGCCGGGGTATCGACCAGGGATTTATGAGCGTCCACGGCGGTCATGCCTCACCCGCCATCACGCGCATGTCCTCCGCCCGCCAGCCGAGCATGACCGGCTCGTTCTCCGCCGGCAGGGTCTGGCCGTCGTGCTGGCGGATCACCGTCAGGTCGCCGGCCTCCGTGCGGATTTCGAACAGCCATTGGGTGCCCTGGAAGACCCGCGCCCGGACGAGGCCCGGCACGCCGGCGCCGTCCACGAAGCGGACCTTCTCCGGCCGCACGGTCAGCAGGCCGGGGCCGTCCGGCACCTCCGCCGCGACCGGCCACGCGGTGCCGGCGACGTCGATCCGCCGCCCGGCGCCGTCGCGGCGCACCACGCCCTGGAGCAGGTTGGTGCGGCCGAGGAAGTTGGCGACGAAGGCGCTGGCCGGGTTGTCGTAGGCGTCCTGCGGGGCGGCGACCTGCTCGACCCGGCCCTTGTTCATGATGACCACCCGGTCGGACAGGGCCATCGCCTCCGCCTGATCATGGGTGACAAGGATCATGGTGGTGCCGACGCTGCGCTGGATGCGCCGCAGCTCGATCTGCATCTCCTCGCGCATCTTGGCGTCGAGGTTGGACAGCGGCTCGTCGAGCAGCAGCAGGCTCGGCTTGATGACCATGGCGCGGGCCAACGCCACGCGCTGCTGCTGGCCGCCGGACATGCGCCGCGGGTAGCGGTCGCCGAAGGCCCCCAGCCCGACGAGCTGGAGCGCGTCGCGCACCATGCGGTCGCGGTCGGCGCGCGGGATGCCGCGCATCTCCAGCCCGAAGGCGACGTTCTCCGCCGCCGTCATGTGCGGGAACAGGGCGTAGCTCTGGAAGACGATGCCGAGCCCGCGTTCGTTGGGCTTCTTGGCCAGCAGGTCGGCGCCGTCCAGCGTGACGCGCCCGGCGCTGGGGTCGAGGAAGCCGGCGATCATCTGGAGCGTCGTGGTCTTGCCGCAGCCCGACGGGCCGAGCAGCGAGACCAGCTCCCCCTTCTCCACCGTCAGGGACAGGTTGTCGACGGCGACCCAGGGGCCGAACCGCTTGGTCAGCCGGTCGAGGACAAGGTAAGGCATGGCGTCGTCTCCCACCAAGGAGCCTGGAAAACTCCGGCCCGCCGCGGGTGCGGGCCGGGGGTTGCGGTCAGCGCTCGATCTCGCGGGTCCAGCGCTTGTTCCAGGCCTCGCGGTTGGCGTTGATGGTGTCCCAGTCGACCACCAGCAGCTTGCCCATCTGCTCGGGGCCGTAGGGGATGCCCACCTGCTGGTCGGCGGTCAGGGTGACCGTCTTGTTGACCGGGCCGAAGCCGGCGCCGGTCGCCATCACGGTCTGCACCTCGGGCGACAGCATGTGCTGGATGAACTGCTGGGCCTCCGCCGCCTGCTTGCTGCCGGTGATGGCGCAGGCCGCCGAGGCCAGCACGATGCCGCCCTCCTTCGGGTAGACGAAGGCGGCGGGGAAGCCGGTGTCGGCCAGCGCCTTGGCGCGGCCCGAGCCCCAGACGGCGACGGTGGCCTGCCCGCTCTGGAACAGCTCGGTCATCTTGCCCGGCGACGGCTCGTAGGCGAGCACGTTCGGGTTCACCTTGTCCTTGAAGGCCTTGAAGCCGGGATCGATGTTCTTCTCGCCGCCGCCGTCGAGCCGCGCCATCATCACCAGCGCGTGCAGGCCGTAGCTGTTGTTGATCGGCGGGACGACCAGCTTCTTGCGGAACTTGGCGTCCTCGATGTCCTTCCAGGAGGCGGGGGCGGCCCAGCCGTTCTCGTCGAAGACCTTCTTGTTGTAGACGATGCCGGTGCCGACCGCGCCGACGCTGACCGCCTTGCCCGAGGGGATCTTCGCCAGATCGTAGAGGTCGTCGTAGACCGGCGCCTTGGCGATGTCGGTACAGAAGCCCAGCGCCACCGCCTGGTACATCGGACCGTCGTCCAGGATCACCACGTCGATCTGCTGGTTCCCCTTCTGGGCCTGGAGCTTGGCGAGGTTGTCGGTGGAGTTGCCGGCGACATACTCGACCTTCACGCCCGTCTTGCTTTCGAAGGCCGGGATGATGTCCTTGCGCATCGTCTGTTCGAAGGACCCGCCGTAGGCGGCGACATACAGGGTCTTCTGCTGCGCCTGCGCGGCGCCGCATCCCAGGGCGGCGGTTGCCATCAGGCCGTACACCAACGCTCGCATCTGTCCCTCTCCTGTTCTGGTTCGTTTCCCAGCGGTGCGCGTTTTGTCGCACCCCCGGAGCGTCGCGCCCCGCTGGCATAATCGTCAAATCGAATTGTTTGCGGTGTCTATAACTGAATGTTATGCTGCAACGCATCTGACACCCTTGGACCGCACCGGAATGCTCAATCCCCGCCAGATCGAGGCGTTCCGCGCCGTCATGCTGACCGGCGGGATCACCGCGGCGGCGGAGCTTCTGAACATCTCGCAGCCGGCGGTCAGCCGCCTGATCGCCGACCTGCAATACGCGCTGAAGCTGACGCTGTTCGAGCGGCGCGGCTCGCGCATCGCGCCGACCAGCGAGGCCATGACGCTGTATCAGGAGGTGGAGCGGTCCTTCGTCGGGCTGGAGCGGATCGAGCAGGCGGCGCGCGACCTCCAGGAGCGGCGGGCCGGCACGCTGCGGGTGGCCGCCATGCCGGCGATGGCCATCGGCTTCCTGCCGCGCTTCGTCGCCCGCTTCCTTGAGGAGCGGCCGCGGGTGGACGTGTCGCTGTGGGGCAGCAGTTCCCCCCAGGTGCTCGATTGGGTGGCTGCCGGCCAGTGCGAGCTGGGCTTCGGCCAGTCGGCGGTGGAACACGCAACGGTGCTGTGCGAGCGGATGCCGCGGGTGCGGGCGGTCGCCGTGGTGCCGAGCAACCACCCGCTGGCCGCGCGCAAGCGGCTGGTTCCGGAGGATTTCGCGGGCGAGGCCTTCATCGCGCTCGGCGCCGCCACGCTGATGCGCTATTCCATCGACGCGATGTTCGCCGAGCATGGCGTCGCCCGGTCGACGCGGGTGGAGACGCAACTCACCATGATCGCCTGCGCCATGGTCGCCGCCGGGGCGGGGATCTCCATCGTCGATCCCTTCACGGCGCAGGAGTATGCGGGGCGCGGCGTCGCCATCCGCCCCTTCGAGCCAGCCATCACCTTCGAAATGGCCGTGCTGCATTCGGCGCAACGGTCGCTGTCCACCCTCGCCCAGGACTTCCTGGGAGGGTTCCGCGACGCCGTCGCCGCCTTCCGCCTGCCCGAGCAGGAGTGAGTCCGGGTCAACTCCTAGTGTGGAAGTGGCTGAGGAAGGCGCGGGTGGCCTCCTGCTGCGGCCGGTCGATGACGTCGCGCGCCGGCCCCTCCTCGACGATCACGCCGTCGCGCATGAAGATCACGCGGTCGGCGACCTCGCGGGCGAAGGCGATCTCGTGGGTGACGATGATCATCGTCATGCCCTCGGCGGCGAGGTCGCGCATCACCCCCAGCACCTCCGACACAAGCTCCGGGTCGAGGGCGGAGGTCGCCTCGTCGAACAGCATCACCTCCGGCTCCATGGCCAGCGCGCGGGCGATGGCGACGCGCTGCTTCTGCCCGCCGGACAGCCGGTCCGGATAGGCGTCGGCCTTGTCGGCCAGCCCGACCTTGGCGAGCAGCCGGCGACCGATGGCCTCGGCCTGCGCCTTCGGCATGTTCTTGGCGGAGACCGGCCCCTCCATCACGTTGCCGAGCACGGTCATGTGCGGGAACAGGTTGAAGTGCTGGAACACCATGCCGGTGTTGGAGCGGAACTTCGCCTGCGCCTTGGGCCGGGGCAGCGCCTTTCCCTTTTCGAAGTCGAAGGCGTCGCCGCCGATGCGGACCCGGCCGCCGTTCGGCACCACCAGCAGGTTCAGGCAGCGCAGCAGGGTGGACTTGCCCGACCCCGAGGGACCGATCAGCGCCACGACGGCGCCGGGATCGACCGTCAGGGTGATGTCGCGCAGGACGACCAGATCGCCGAACTGTTTCCTCAACCCGGCGACTTCGATTTTGGGGGTGCTCATGGAACGGGGCCTCTCGCGTTGGATCGCCGGGTCACCTTTAATGACCGGTCTGGAGCTGCTTCTCGCCCCGCTTCACGATGGCCGTCAGGGGGACCAGCACGACGAAGTAGATCAGCGCGACGATGGTGTAGACCTCCAGCGGGCGGAAGGTGTCCGTCGCGGCGACCTGCCCCTGGTAGAGAAGGTCCGGCACCGCCACCACCGAGACCAGCGAGGTGTTCTTGAACTGGATGATCGACTGGTTCATCAGCGGCGGGATCATGCGCTTGACCGCCTGGGGCAGCACGATGCGCCGCATCACCTTGGCCGGCGTCATGCCGAGCGCCAGCCCGGCCTCCGTCTGTCCCGCCTCGATGGAGACCACGCCGCCGCGGATCACCTCCGCGTAGAAGGACCCGCCGTAGAGCGACAGGGTGAGGACGGAGGCCGTGATCGCGTCGATCTGGATGCCGGTCAGCATCGGCAGCGCGTAGTAGAACCAGAGGAGTTGCACCAGCAGCGGCGTGCAGCGGAACAGCTCGATGTAGGCCCAGGAGATCCAGCGCAGCACCGCGAAGCGCGAGAGCTGGGCCAGCCCGCCGACCAGCCCGAGCAGCAGGCCCAGCACGACGACGGCGGCCGTCAGACCGATGGTGACCAGTGTCCCGTTCAGGAACAGCCAGCGGTATCCCCAGAGCATCTCGAAGTTGAAGGTGTACATGGCGGGCCTGCTTGCAAAACTTCGGAACGGCGGCCGAATCCCCGTGGGGCCGGCCGCCGTGCGCCATCGGAATCCAGGTCCGTCGACGGGTCGTTTAGAAGGTGATGCCTTCCGGGATGTCGCTCATGGCGATGTCCACTTTGGCGAGGCTGTTGACCACCGCCTCGCGGATCAGGCCCAGGCCCTGGGCGTAGACGATCCAGGTGTTCACGAAATCGCGCAGGGTCTTGTCCGGCTCGCGCCGCACCGCCGCGTTGGAGGTCGAGCCGAAGATCGGGCGCGGCACCACCACCTTGCCCAGCGAAGGGTCGCGCTTTACCGCGCGCACGCCGCCCATCCAGAAGATCGACTGGGCGTCGGCCCGGCCGCTGCGCACGGCCAGCGTCGCCTCGTCCAGCGACTTGAAGCGGATGAGCTGGGCGTTCGGGCAGAGGCGGCTGGCCACCTGATCGTGGGCGGAACCGACGTCCACCGCGATCTTCACCTCCGGCTTGTTCATGTCGGCCCAGCTCTTCGGCTCGAAGCCCGGCTTGGCGATGACGACCAGGGCGCTGTTGTAGACCGGGACCGTGAAGTCGACGGCCAGGGCGCGTTTCGGCGTCGGGTTCATGCCGAACATGACGTCGATCTTGTTGGCCTGGAGGTCGAGGATGGCGTTGCCCCAGGTGGTCTCGACCACCTCGATGCCGACGTCCATGTCGGCGGCGAGCGCCGACCCGATGTCCCAGAACTGACCCGACCACTGGCCGGTCGTCTGGTCCTTCATGATCCAGGGGGCGCCGGTCGCCACACCGCCGATGCGCAGCTTCTTGGCCTTCAGGACCCGGTCGAAGGAGCTGCCGCCCTCCTGCGCCGCGGCCGGGGCGATGCCCGCCGCCATGGTGGCCCCGAACGCCCCGACCGCCGCGCCGGCGCCCAGAAACCCAGCCAGTTCCCTGCGATTCACCATGTCCGTCTCCCTTGTGGTCCGTCGGGCTGTCCGACCGGATGTGTCTCGACGTGTCTTAAGGCCATTCCGTGTTCGTTGACCGGCCGCCGCCGCGGCTTCGCGTTGTTGGGGCGCTTCCCCAGGGGAAGAAGCGCCCGACGTGTTCCTTTTGGCCGTCAGGCGAGCGCGATGTCGCGCGCGTGCCGGGCGACGGCCTGGAGCTTCTCGGTGGTCTCGGCGGTCGGCGCGGTCAGCGGCAGCCGCACCCCGCCGACCGGCATGCCGGCCATCGCCATGAAGGCCTTCAGCGGGCCGGGGTTGGTTTCCAGGAAGATGGAATTCACCACCGGATCGATCTGGGACTGTTCGGCCAGCGCCTCGTTCAGCTTGCCGGCGCGCGCCAGCGCGAAGATGCGCAGCCAGATCTTCGGGTAGATGGTCGCCGAGGCCAGCACGCCGCCCCGCGCGCCCAGCGCGACGTGGGTGGCGAACAGCGGCTCCTCGCCGCTCAGCACGGAGATTTTCTCGCCGGCGTACTTCATCGTCTTGATGAATTCCGGCATGTCGTAGGAGGAGAATTTCATGCCGATGATGGAGCCGTCCTCCGCCATCGCCTGCACGCCCTCGGCGGTGACCGCCACGGTGGTGCGGCGCGGGATCTGGTACAGCATGACCGGCAGGTCCACCGCGTCGCGGTAGGCGCGGAAATAGGCGCGCATGCCCTCCTGGGTGCCGGCGGCGTAATAGGGGGTGACGGTCATCACCGCGGCGGCCCCGGCGGCGGCGAAGTCGCGCCCGGCCTCGACCGCGTCCTGGAAGCCGGTGGACAGCACGCCGGGGATCACCGGCTTGCCGCCGGCCTCCTCCACGCAGGCGGCGACGACGCGTTTGCGCTCGCCCCGCGACAGGGCGGGATACTCGCCGGTGCCGCCGATCGGCACGACGCCGGACGCCCCGGCGTCGAGCTGGTGGCGCACCAGCCGCTTCAGGCCGGCGATGTCGACGGAACCGTCGGCCGTCAGCGGCGTGACGATGGCGCTGAACAGGCCGCTGATCTCCGAATGGGTGAGTGCCATGGGGTCCTCGGATTTCGTGAGCGTGGCGTTTGAGGCGTGGCGTGACGGTGTGCTGCGGCCGCGGGGCGGCCTCGCCCCCGCGATGCGGGAAGCCGGTTCGGGACGATTGGAAAAAGCGCGATGAAACGAGTCCGATGAAATCGACAAAGACCGGCGCACCGCCGGAAATCCGTGCCTGAAACCGCACCCGGACCAACGCTCGGGTGGGGGCCGGAGGGAACGGGAGCGATGGAGCGTCCCTTGTGAGACCTCGATCCGGCCCCGCCCGCATCCGACAAAGAAGATGTGACCCTATTTTTCCTTTTGCTGCAACAACAAATCGTTTCATGGATGAAAAGCGATGATACGATAAAATCGGACGTATCAACACACGTCAACGTGGCCGTTCCACCGTCCCCGTGATGTCGGCCACGGTCGGTGCGCCGAGGAAACCCATGGTGGTGAGAAGCTCGCGCCGGACCAGCTCCAGCACCGCCTGCGCACCCGCCGCCCCGTCGGTGGCCAGCCCGTAGAGAACGGCGCGGCCAAGCAGCACCCCCTGCGCGCCGAGCCCCAGATAGCCGGCGACATGGCTGCCGCGCCGCACCCCGCTGTCGGCCAGGACGGTCACCCGGTCACCGACCCGCTCGGCGATGTCCGCCAGACAGCGCACGGGGTGGATGGCGTGGTCCAGGTTGCGGGCGCCGTGGTTGGACACGACAATCCCGTCCACACCCAGTTCGACGGCCTTCTCCGCGTCGTCGGCGCGCAGCACGCCCTTCAAAATCAGCTTGCCCTTCCAGGCGTCCCGCAAGCTCCGCACGTCGTCCCATCCCACGTCCTGGGCGAGGCCGATCTCGTCCCCGACGGCGGCCCGACCCAGCGCGGTGCGGAACTCGTCGGGATAGTGGGCGTAGGTCGGTACGCCGCCGTTGCGCAGATACTTGGCGAAGACGCCGGCGAACCAGCGCGGGTGGGCGAGACAGTCCAGCCCGGCGCGCAGCGAGGGCTTGATCGGAATCCCGAAACCGTTGCGGATGTTGTATTCGCGGTTGGGCGTCACCGCCGTGTCCACGGTCAGGACCAGCGCCTCCGCCCCGGCTTGTTCGGCGCGCCGAACCAGCTCGCGGGTGCGCTCGCGGCTGCGCCAGACATAGAGCTGGAACCACAGCCGCGCCCCGGATTCCCCGGCGATCCGCTCGACGGAGGTGATGGACTGGGTGGAGACGCAGAAGGGAATGCCGACCGCGGCGGCGGCCTTGGCCAGTTCGACCTCGCCGTCGTACCAGACCAGCCCGGCCACGGCGGTGGGCGCCACGACCAGCGGCATGGGCTGGTTCACCCCGAACAGGCGGGTGGTGGCGTCGCGTTTCGACACGTTCACCAGAACGCGCGGCTTGAAGACGAGGCCGTCGAGCGCCGTTTTGCTCGTCGCGATGCCGGTTTCGTCCTCGGTTCCGCGCTCGATGTACTCGAACAGGCCGCGCGGGAGGCGGGCGCGTGCCCGCTGCCGGGCCTCGGCGATGTTGAGCGGCGCGGTCACCGCCATGTCCCCGGTTTCCGCGGGAGGACGCGTGCATCGCACGATTCGCAGGATGTGCCCATTGGGTGCTGCTCCGGCAAAAATTATCTTTTCGGGAACAATTTTTCGTATGCTAGACATGGGGAAACAGTATCGTCAACGTCCGATCGTCCCGGCCGATTGTCCGCCTCACCGATCTCCACCCCGGCGCCCCTCCTCCGACCCCGAAGCCACAAGGACCTGCCCGATGCGTGACCCACAGTCTCTGCTGACGTCGTTGCGTGTGCTCCTGGGGGAGCGCCATGTGGTCGCGCAGGCGGTGGATCTGGAACCGCTGACGCGGGACTGGCGGGGCCGCTACCAGGGCACGGCGCTGTGCGCCGTCTATCCGGCGGACACCGAGCAGGTGGCGGCGATCGTCCTGCTGGTGCGCGAGCATGGCGGGAAGATCGTGCCGCAGGGCGGCAACACCGGGATGTGCGGCGGCGCCACGCCCTTCTCCGACAACACGGTGGTGCTTCGGCTCGACCGTCTTAACCGGGTCCGTCAGGTCAGCCCGCTGGACAACACCATGACGGTGGAGGCCGGCTGCATCCTGGCCGATCTGCAGGCCCGCGCGCAGGAGGCCGGGCGCCTCTTCCCGCTCAGCCTGGGGGCGGAGGGGAGCTGCCAGATCGGCGGCAACATCGCGACCAACGCCGGCGGCACGGCGGTGCTGCGCTACGGCCCGATGCGCGACATGGTGCTGGGGCTGGAGGTGGTGCTTCCCGACGGCTCGGTGATGAACGACCTGAAACGGCTGCGCAAGGACAACAGCGGCTACGCCGTGCGCCACCTGTTCATCGGGGCGGAAGGCACGCTGGGGATCATCACGGCGGCGGTGCTGAAGCTGTTCCCGCAGCCGCAGACGAACGCCACCGCCATGGCCGGCGCCGGCCATCTCGACCAGGCGCTGGAGTTGCTGGCCTCCGTCCGCTCCCGCTTCGGTGACCGGGTCAGCGCCTACGAGGTCATGTCGCACTCACAGATGCAGCTCGTGCTCGACCACATTCCCGGCTGCACCCTGCCCTTCGCGGAGCCGCACCCCTGGTACGTGCTGATCGAGGCCGAGGACAGCTTCGCCGCCATGGATCTGGCCGCCATCCTGGAAGAGTGCCTTGCCGACGCGCTGGAGCGGGGCCTCGTCGCCGACGCCGTGATCCCCCGGAGCGGCGCGCAGCGCGAGGCGCTGTGGCGCCTGCGCCATTCGGTGTCGGAGGCGAACAAGGTTGCCGGCATCAGCGTCTCCTACGACACCGTGGTGCCGCTCGACCGGCTGGGCGACTTCGCGGCGGAGACGGAGCGCGGCGTGCGCGCCGCCTTTCCGCAGGCGCGGCTGCTGTTCGTCGGCCATGTCGGCGACGGCAACCTGCACGCGGTGATCCATTTCGACCACGACGCCTTTCCCTCCCGTGCCGCGTTCGAGACGGCGGCGGAGCGGATCAACGAGATCGTCGACAGCGCGACGCTCGCCTGCGATGGTTCGATCAGCGCGGAGCACGGGATCGGCCTCAGCAACCGCAAACGGCTTGCCCGCTCCATCGACCCGGCGCGCTACCGGCTGATGACGCAGATCAAAGCGTTGCTGGATCCTGACCATATGATGAATCCTGGAAAGGTTCTGGTGTTCGAGGACCCTCAATGAAGCGGCCCGCCCTGACGACCAAGCATGTACGACGAATCGCGACACGACAGGCGGCGGACGACGCAATGGATGTGATTGACCGGCCCGACGCGGCCTCCCCCTCCCCTTCCCAGAGCGGGGCGGACGGGGAACTGGACCTCGGCGTCCGGCTGAAGAATCTGCGCAAGCGGCTGGGGCTGACGCTCCAGCAGGCGGCCGACCGCACCGGGGTCGGGGTGTCCACCCTGTCCAAGATCGAGCGGAACGAGCTGTCGCCGACCGTAACCACCCTGCTGAAGATCGCCGCCGGCTTCGAGATGGACGCGGCGGCGATCATCGGCGGGCCCACCCCGGCGCTGCGCGTTGCCGGCCGCCGTTCGGTGACACGGTCGGGGCAGGGCCGTCCCTTTCCGACCGGCACCTGCAACAACGCCTGGCTCTGCCCGGACCTGACGAACAAGGTCATGACCCCGATCATGACCACCGTCGTCGCCCGCTCGCTCGACGCCTATCCGGAATGGGCCAAATACGACGCGGAGCTGTTCCTCCACGTCGTCTCCGGCACGCTGGTGGTTCACAGCCAGATCTACGAGCCGCTGCGGCTGGAAGCCGGCGATTCCATGTATTACGACGCCAGCACACCCCACCTATGGGTGTCCGAAGGGGACGAGGACGCCCGCGTTCTCTGGGTCTACGCCAAGTATCAGTGAGATCCGGCCCGAGGAGAGGCCTGTACGACCGATCCCGCGCGGAACGACCGAACGTCGAAAGGGGAGCGAAATCGCTCCCCTTCCACCGTCACTTCACCAGGGGGCAGCCGCTGTCCTTCGGGTTGATGTAGGCCTGCTCGCCGGGAATGGTCTTGAGGATCTTGAAGTAGTCCCAGGCCGCCTTCGACTCGCCCGGCGTCTTGATCTGCGCCAGATACATGTCGTTGAAGATCCGGCCGTTGTCGGCGATCCTCGCGTCCTTCATCATCATGTCGGTGATGGGCATGCTGCGCATCTTGGCGGCAACCTTGTCCGCGTCGTCGGTGCCGGCCTCCTGCACGGCCTTCAGGTAATGCTTGACCGCCGAATAGACGCCCGCCTGGTTCATCGACGGCTTGCGCCCGGTCCGCTCCTCGAACTTCTTCGACCAGGCGCGGGTCTCGTCGTTCATGTCCCAGTAGAAGGAGTTCGCCAGCATCAGCCCCTGCGCGGTGTCGAGGCCCAGCGCGTGGATGTCGTTGACGTTCAGCAGAAGGCCGGCCAGCGTCTGGCCGCCCTGGGGAATGCCGAACTCGGCGGCCTGCTTGACCGCGTTGATGGTGTCGCCGCCGGCGTTGGCGAAGGCGACGACCTCCGCGCCCGAGGCCTGTGCCTGCAGCAGGAAGGATGAGAAGTCCGAGCTCGCCAGGGGGTGGCGGACGCTGCCCTTGACGGTGCCGCCGAGCTGCTTGACGGTGTTGACCGCCTCGGTTTCCAGCGAATGGCCGAAGGCGTAGTCGGCGGTGATGAAGAACCAGCTCTTTTTGCCCTGCTCGACCAGCGCGCGGGCGGTGGAGGACGCCACGGCGTGGTTGTCCCACGTCCACAGGAAGCCGTAGGGGCTGCAGTCCTTGCCCGTCAGATCGGTGGAGCCGGGGCCGGACATCAGGAAGATGCGCTTCTTGTCCTTGGTGATGCCCTGCACGGCCAGCGCCGCCGCCGAGTTCGGCACGTCGGCGACGACGTCGACCTTCTCCACGTCGATCCACTGGCGGGCGAGGTTGGCGGCGATGTCCGCCTTGTTCTGGTGGTCACCGACGATGATCTCGATCTTGGTGCCGTTGATGGCGTTGCCGAACTCCTCGGCGGCCAGCCGCGCGGCCACCGCCGAACCCTCGCCGTTGATGTCGGCGTAGATGCCGGACCGGTCGGACAGCATGCCAATCTTGATGACGTTGTCCGACATCTGGGCCTGGGCGGTGCCGCAAGCCAGGGCGGCGAAGGCGACTCCGGCGAGAAGGCCGGCAAGACGGGTGCTGCGCATGGTTCACTCCCTAGGGTGTTGTTTTCTTGGTGGTCGGGGTGTCAGTGGGTCGTGTAGCCGCCGTCCACGGGGATCGCGGTGCCGGTGATCGACGCGGCGGCGTCGGAGCACAGGAAGGCGATGGCGGCGGCAACCTCCTCCGGGGGGATCAGCCGGCCGGTCGGCATGCGGTCGAGGAACACCGCTTGGAGGACTCGCTCCTCCGGCAGGCCGGTGACCTGCGCCTGCTGGGCGATCTGCTTCTCGATGATCGGGGTCAGCACCGTGCCGGGGCACACCGCGTTGCAGGTGATGCCGTGCTCCGCCACCTCGATCGCCACCGACTTCGTCAGGCCGATGATGCCGTGCTTGGTCGCGACATAGGCGGGCTTGTGCGGGGCGCCGACCATGCCGAGGACCGACGCCGTGTTGACGATGCGTCCCCAGCGGCGCTCCCGCATCGCCGGAACGGCCGCCTTGATGGTGTGGAAGGCGGCGCTGAGGTTGACCGCGAGCAGCAGGTCCCACTTGTCGTCGGGGAACTCGTGCACCGCCGCCACATGCTGCACCCCGGCGTTGTTCACCAGGATGTCGATGGGGCCGAGCGCCGCCGCCGCGTCGGCCATCATGGCGCGGGCCTCCTCCGGCCGGCTGAGGTCGGCCCCCGAATAGACGATCGTCGTGCCGCTCTGCGCCGCGATGTCCGCGCACAGCCGGTCGATCTCCGCGCGGTCGCCGAAGCCGTTGAGCATCACGTGGCAACCCTGGCGGGCGAGTTCGCGGGCGGTCGCCAGCCCGATGCCGGTGGTGGAGCCGGTGACGACAGCGTTCCTGTTTCGCATCTCGGTCTTTCTTTCGGACGTCTTGGATGTCAATGGCGTGTCGCGGTTCAGAAGGCCACCTGATCGGCACCTTTCAGCGCAAGCATGGCGCGCGCCTCGGCGGGGGTGGCGACCTCGAGCGACAGCTCCTCGAGAATCCGGCGGATTTTCGCGACCTGCTCCGCGCTGTTCCGGGCCAGCCGGCCCTTGCTGAGATACAGGCTATCCTCCAACCCGACCCGGACGTTGCCGCCCATGACCGCGGCCATGGTCGTGAAGGGGATCTGGTGACGCCCGGCGGCGAGCACCGACCATTCATAATCCGTCCCGAACAGCCGGTCGGCGGTCTCGCGCATGAAGACGAGGTTGCGCTGCTCCGCGCCGATGCCGCCGAGGATGCCGAAGATCGTCTGGACGAAGAAGGGCGGCTTCACCAGCCCCCGATCGACGAAATGCGCGAGGTTGTAGAGATGCCCGACGTCGTAGCACTCGAATTCGAAGCGCGTCCCGCAGCCCTCGCCCAGATGCTCCAGGATATAGGCGATGTCGCGGAAGGTGTTGCGGAAGATGAAGTCGTCGGTGCTGCGCAGATAGGGCTCCTCCCAATCGTGCTTCCAACCCTGGTAACGGTCGGCCAGCGGGAAGATGCCGAAGTTCATCGAGCCCATGTTGAGCGAGCACATCTCCGGCTGGGCCTGGAGCGGGGCGGCAAGACGCTCCTGCACCGTCATGTTGAGCGAGCCGCCGGTGGTGATGTTGAGCACCGCGTCGGTGGACTGCTTGAGGCGGGGCAGAAACTGCATGAACACCGCCGGGTCCGGCGTCGGCTGCCCGGTCCGGGGGTCGCGGGCGTGCAGGTGGAGGATCGCGGCACCGGCCTCGGCGGCGCCGACGCCCTGCTCGACGATCTCATCGGGCGTCACCGGCAGCGCGTCCGACATGGTCGGGGTGTGGATCGACCCCGTCAGCGCGCAGCTGATGATAACCTTCTTCTGTGGTGCGGCCATGAGAGGTTCCCTGTGTGGGTTCAATTCGAATGGAGAGGAGGAGGCGCGCGGTCACCCGCGCTCGACGCCGTCCAGCCGCTGGAGGTGGGCCGCCAGACGGGCGTGGGTCTCGGTCCGCTGCGCCTCCGTCCAGGTCCGGAAGCCGGCGCCGGACTTCATGCCCAGCCGCCCGGACGCGACGAGGTCGCGCAGCAGGGGCAACGGTTCCGGCGTCCGATCGAGGTCGGGCAGGACATGCTCGTGCACCGCCAGGGTCAGGTCGGTGCCGACGAGGTCGGCGTTCTCCAGCGGCCCCAGCACGGCAAGGCGGCGGCCGAAGCTGGCCTTGACCACGGCGTCCACCGTCTCGGCGTCGCACACGCCGTTCTGGACGAGCGCGATGGCCTCGCGCCAGAGCGCGTGCTGCAAACGGTTGCCGATGAAGCCGGGAACGTCCTTGCGGACATGCACCGGCGTCTTGCCGACGGCGGCCAGCAGCCCGATCATCGCGGCGACCGCCGCGTCATCGGTGTCGGCGGTCTGGATGACCTCGACGAGCGGGATCTGGTATGGCGGGTTCCACCAGTGGGTGCCGAGCGCACGGCTCTTGTCCCGAAGCGGTTCCATGATCCGGGTGATCGGGATCACCGACGTGTTGCTCGCCAGGAGCGCATGGCGCGGGGCGGCGGCCTCGACCGCCAGGAAGACCCGCTGCTTGAGGGTCAGATCCTCCGGGACCGCTTCGATGACGACGTCCGCCCGGCCGACCGCGTCCTCCAGGGATTCGCAGGGCTGAACCCGGTCCGCGGCAGCGGTGTCCATCCCCAGCCCATGCAGGTTGCCGCGGACCCGTTCGACGATCCCGGCCCGGCGGCCCGGATCAGGCTCGTGGATGTCGACCGGGTGCCCGGCGACGGCGAACGCCTGGGCGATCCCATGCCCCATCAGCCCGGCGCCGATGATTCCAATACGCTGCTGCGTCATGCCCTCGTGCTTCCCTCCCTGCCGGAGCGCCGCCACGACGGCCGTCTGGCCGATTGTTCGCTGCACCCATATTTTCTTGGTGTAATCAAAGCAAGGGGCGTGCCAATGATGGAAGGCGTCGCCATGGCCGGGGATGGGTGAGCCAAGCGGGCGGATTGCCTGAAGATTCGCGCCTTTTTCCGTCGGCGCCCTCGATATCAGGGCTACCCTCGTGTGCTGAATTTTGACAAACAGTGTTCAGAATATTGACAGAAACGACGCGACGGGAGGCGGGCCATGACGGCGGGACGGGACGAGCATTTCGCGGCGGCGCGCGCGCTGATGGTGATGATCGACGAAATGATCGACGGCGCCATCCTCGTCGACAAGGACGCGCGGATCGTCTGGTCCAATGATAAGCACGTCTGGTTCGATGACAAGCGCAAGGCGCTGCTGGGCATCCGCTCCCTCACCGAGGTGGTGGGGCAGCCCATCGAACGGGTCATCCCGCACAGCCAGATGCGCGACGTGGTCGAGACCGGCCGCTCCTTCCCGCTCGACATCATGCGCTACGGCGAGCACACGCTGCTGGTGAGCCGCCTGCCCCTGCGCGACGAGCAGGGTGAGATCATCGGCGCCCTCGCCTTCGCCCTGAAGAACAGCCTGACCTACCTCCGCCCCATCGCCGAGCGCTTCAACAAGCTGCAATCGCGGCTCGCGCGCATGGAACAGGAACTCGCCGCCAGCCGGGCGCCGAAATACTCGGTCGAGAATCTGGTCGGCTTCAGCCCGGCGATGCTCCAGGTGAAGCGGCTGGTGCGCAAGGCGGGCCAGATCAACTCGGCGGTGCTGGTGCTGGGCGAGACGGGGACCGGAAAGGAACTGGTGGCGCAGGCCATCCATGCCGCCTCGGATCGGGTCGACCGCCCCTTCGTCGGCATCAACGTCGCGGCGATTCCCGAAAACCTGCTGGAGGCGGAGTTCTTCGGCGTCGCGCCGGGCGCCTACACCGGGGCCGGCCGCCAGCCGCGGCCCGGAAAATTCCAGCTCGCGCACGGCGGCACGCTGTTCCTCGACGAGATCGGCGACATGCCGCTGCCGCTTCAGGCCAAGCTTCTGCGCGTGCTTCAGGAGCGCGAGGTCGAGCCGCTCGGCTCCAATCAGGTCATCAAGGTCGATGTTCGCATCATCGCCGCGACCAGCCGGCCGCTGCCGGAGATGATGCGGAACGGCACCTTCCGCTCGGACCTCTACTACCGGCTGAACGTCTTCCCGATCCAGCTGCCGGCGTTGCGCGACCACAAGGAGGATCTGGAAATCCTCGCCTCGCTGTTTTCGGAACGGATGGCGGTGAGCCTCGACCAGCCGATGCGCGACCTCACCCCCGCGGCACTCGACGCGTTGCGCGGGCATGACTGGCCGGGCAACGTCCGTGAACTGGCCAACGTCATCGAGCAGGTCTATGTGCGCACCGAAGGCGAGCGCATCCTGGCCGACGACTTCGCCGACATCCTTCCCGGAGCCGCCCCCCGGCCCACCGGATCGCCGGCGCGCAGGCGCCCCCTCGCCGACAGCATGGACGAACTGGAACGCTCGCTCATCCTCGCCGCGCTGGAGGACGCGCAGGGCAACAAGCTCGAAGCCGCGCGAAGCCTCGGCCTGTCGCGCACCAACCTCTACGCGAAGCTGCGCAAGCACGGCATCACCGCCGACTCCGAGGCGTAGCCGGATCGCCGCGCTACAGCAGCAGGGCCTTCTCCCGCCGGACATGGCCCGACAGCCGGGCCGTCTCCCGCTGGTCCAGCGCGTTCCGCAGCTTGGGGAAATCAACCTCCTCCTCCTGCTGGACATGCTCCGCGATCAGTTCTTTCAGTTGGATGACGCGCCGCCGCCACGCGGGATCGTCCTTCGGCATCTGCTCGAGGGCGTACAGGTGCATCTTCATGTCGGCGTGCTCGCCGTAGAGGTGCCGGGCGTCCGCCTCCTGATGCGCGTGGTCGTGCAGCAGGGGGTAGACGACGTCCTCCTCGGCCATGGCGTGCGCGGCGAGACGGCGCTTGAGACGGAGCAAGAGTTGCGTCCGCTGGAAGGTCTCGCCAGTGTGGGTCCGCTCCATCGCGTCGAGCAGCGCCAGGATGTGGCGGTGGTCGTCCATCAGGGCGTCGAACGGGTCGCGCGCCATCGTCGTCCCGGCGGCCTGGGCGACCACCGGCGGCAGCAGGCGGCTGGCGAGGATCGCCACGGCGGCACCGCTGGCGAAGGCGATCAGACCGCTTGTGGACCAGAGGTCCCTTCCTCTCATGCTCATGATGTCCGTGCCTCCCGGGTCCATGGGTGTGTCCGACGTCCAACAGGGACCGGGCCGGGTCATTCCGCCGGAGAGGTCTTCGCGGGCACGTCTGCCGGGCCGCGGTGTGGAACCAGCCGCTCGGTCAGGCGCTGGAAGGCGACGAACAGCACCGGCACGAAGATGATGCCGACCAGCGTCGCCGCGGTCATGCCGCTGAAGACCGTCGTGCCGATGGACCGTCGGCTGGCCGCCCCGGCGCCGGTGGCGACCAGCAGCGGCACCGCCCCCAGGATGAAGGCCAGCGCCGTCATCAGCACCGCGCGGAAGCGCTGGCGGGCGCCCATCACCGCGGAGTCGATGACGGGGTGGCCGGCGGCGCGCTGCTCCCGCGCGAACTCGACGATCAGGATGGCGTTCTTGGCGGCGAGGCCGACCAGCAGGACGAGGCCGATCTGCGCGTAGACGTCGTTGGCGATCCCGGCGACGCTCAGCCCGATGCCGGCCCCCAGGACCGCGATGGCGACGGACAGCAGCACGGCCAGTGGGATCAGCCAATTCTCGTACTGCGCCACCAGGAACAGATAGCCGAACATCACCGCCAGACCAAAGATGATGACCGTCTGGTTGCCGATGCGGCTTTCCTGATAGGACAAGCCGGTCCATTCCGTGGCGTAGCCCGCCGGCAGGGTGCGGTTCGCCACCTCCTGCATCGCCGCCAGCGCCTGTCCGGAGCTGCCGCCGGGGGCGGGGTTGCCGTTGACCGAGGCGGAGAGGAACTGGTCGTAGCGGACGAGGCTGTCGGGGGCCAGCGTGTTGCGGATGGTCACGATGCTGCGCAGCGGCACCATGTCCCCCGACGAACTCCGCACATAGAGCTGGTCGATGGCCGCCACCTCGTCGCGGTACTCCGCGGCATCCTGCACCTGGACCTGGAAGACCCGGCCGTAGAGGTTGAAGTCGTTGACGTAGCGCGACCCGAGATGGGACTGCAGCGTGGTGAAGACGTCACCCGGCGAGACGCCGAGCAGCGCCGCCTTGGTGCGGTCGAGGTCGACGAACAGGTGCGGCACGTCTGGGCTGAAGGTGCTGAAGACGGCCGACAGCCGCGCGTCCTGGTTGGCGGCGACCAGCAGGCCGCGCAGCACGGCGCCGAGCTGCTGCGCGGATTGCCCGCCCAGCGCCTGCACCTGGAGCTGGAACCCGCCGGTGCTGCCGAGACCGGGGATGGAGGGTGGGTTGAAGGCGGCGATGGTCGCCTGCGGCACCGCCGCGAGCTGTGGCCTCAGCCGGCCCAGCAGCGCGTCCACCGTCTCGGCGGCCCCGCGCTCCCCCCAGGGCTTCAGCACGACGATCTGCAGGCCGACGTTGGAGGCCGCCCCGCTGAGGATGCTGTAGCCGGCGATGGAGATCACATGGGCCACACCCGGCGTCGCGCGCAGCCGCTCGGTGACGTCGGTCATCACCGTCTCCGTCCGGCTGAGCGACGCGGCACTCGGCAGCTGCACGTTGACGAAGAAGTACCCTTGGTCCTCCGCCGGCAGGAAGGCGGTGGGCAGGCCGCGCAGCAGCAGGAAGGCCCCGGCGGTCAGCAGGGCGAAGACGGCGATCCCGATCACCAGCTTGCGCGACAGCCAGCCGACGAGGCCGCCGTAACGGTCGCGCACCCCGTCCAGCCCCCGGTTGAAGGCGGCCAGCGGGCGCCAGGGCCGGGTCGGCGGGCGCAGCAGCAGGCCGCACAGCGCCGGGGTCAGCGTCAGCGACACCATGCCGGAGATCAGGAAGGCGGTGGTGATGGTGACCGCGAACTGGCGGTAGAGCTGGCCGGTGATGCCGGGCAGGAAGGCCACCGGCACGAACACCGCGGCCAGCACCAGGGTGGAGGCGACGATGGCCCCGGTCACCTGCTCCATGGCGATGCGGCTGGCCGAGGGGGCGGGCTGGTCGGAATGCTCCTCCATGACGCGGCGGACGTTCTCGACCACCACGATGGCGTCGTCGACGACCAGCCCGATCGCCAGCACCAGCGCGAACAGCGTGATGGTGTTGGCGCTGTAGCCCAGCACCAGCAGCACGGCGAAGACCCCGATGATCGACACCGGGATCGCCAGGGTGGGGATCATCGTCGCCCGCCAGTCCTGGAGAAAGACGTAGATGACCACCACCACCAGCAGGAAGGTGATGCCCAGCGTCAGCACGATCTCCTCGATCGTCGCGCTGACGAAGCTGGTGGTGTCGAACACCACGGCGTAGTCCAGCCCCTCCGGGAAGCGGCCGGACAGCCGGTCCAGCTCCGCCCGCACCGCCTTGGCGACGTCCAGCGCGTTGGCGTCCGGCGACTGGTAGACGACCAGCGTCGCCGCCGGGTCGCCGTCCAGCTTGGCGGTGGAGCCGTAGCTCTGCGCCCCCAGCTCCACCCGCCCGATGTCGCCCAGCCGCACCACGCCGCCGTTCGGGTTGGTGCGCACGATGATGCCGGCGAACTGCTTGGGGTCGTCCAGCCGGCCGCGGGCCAGGATGGTCAATTGCTGCTGCTGGCCGTCGGGGACGGGAGGGGCGCCGATCTGCCCCGCCGAGGCCTGGAGATTCTGGTTCTGGATCGCCGCGACCACGTCCGCCGCGGTGATGCCCAGCGCCGTCATGCGGTTCGGGTCCATCCAGACGCGCATGGCGTAGGTCAGCGCGCCCATCACCTGCGCGTCGCCGACGCCGGGCACCCGCGCGATGGCGTCGCGCAGGTTGATGCTGGCGTAGTTGGAGATGAAGATCGGGTCGAACTGGCCGCCGGGCGAGAAGACGTTGACGGCCATCAGCATGTTGGACGACTGCTTGCGCACCGTGACGCCCTGGCGCGACACTTCCGCCGGCAGGGTCGGCGTGGCGAGCGACAGGCGGTTCTGCACGTTGATCTGGGCCAGATCCGGGTCGGTTCCCTGCGCGAAGGTGACCGACAGCGTGTAGGCGCCGGTGTCGGTGCTGGTCGAGGACATGTAGAGCATGCCCTCCACCCCGTTCACCTGCGCCTCGATCGGGGCGGCGACGCTGTCGGCGACGACCTGGGCGTTGGCGCCGGGATAGGTGGCGGAAACCTGCACCGAGGGCGGGGTGATCGGCGGGAATTGCGCCACCGGGATGGCCAGGATGGCCAGCGCGCCCGCAATGGTCACGACCAGCGCGATGACGATGGCGAGGTTCGGGCGCCGGATGAACAGGCCGGAGAACATGGGCGCCTATCCTCGCGGCTGTTCGGCGGTCTGGGGGGCCCGCTCGGGCCGCACGGCCATGCCGGGGCGAACCTTCTGAGCGCCGCCGACGATGACGGTCTCGCCGGCCTGGACTCCCTTCGGCACCGCGATCACCTGATCGAGCTGCGGCCCGGGCTCGATCGGGCGGCGCTGCGCCCGGTTCTGCTGGTCGAGCACCAGGACGTAGCTGCCCTGCTGGTCCTGCTGGATGGCCGACACCGGCACCACCGGCTGCCGCTCGGTCTGCGCCGGGCGGATCAGGAGGGTCACATACTGGCCGGGCAACAGAAATCCCTTGGGATTCGCGAAGTCGGCGTAGACGGGGATGGTCCCGGTCTGCGGGTCGATGCGGTTGCTGGCGAAGGAGACCTTGCCCTTCTGCCCGTACTCGGAACCGTCCGCCAGCCGCAGGGCCGGAACGAAGCGATTCACCGCCTCGGCCGAGGCGAGATCGGGGGCGGCGCGCTGGACCTCCAGGATGTCGCGGTCGCTGACCGAGAAGACGACGCGGATGGGGTCGAGCTGGACGACGGTGGCGAGCGGGCCGCTGGACGGGTTGACGAGGTCGCCCACCGTCATGGCGGTGGCGCCGATGCGCCCGTCGATGGGCGAAGAAATGCGCGTGTAGCCGAGGTTCAGCTCCGCCTGCCGCAGCTTGGCCTGCGTCTGCATGATGTCGGCGTCCGCCGTCTCCTGCGCCGCCTGGGCCTGATCGAGGTCGGCCTGGGAGATGTTGCCGCGGGTCCGCAGTTCCTGAGCACGCTGGAAGGCGCGCTGGGCCTCGCGCAGGGTCGCCTGGGCGCGGGCGAGGTCGGCCTTGGCGCTGTCCACGGCGGCCTGGTAGGGGGCCTGCTCGATGACGTAGAGCAGGGTGTCCTTGGTGACGTTCTGGCCTTCCTGGAAAGCCACCTGCTCGATGAAGCCCTCGACGCGGGCGCGGGCCTCGAAGTCCTGGATCGCCTGGACGCGGCCTATGAATTCGCTGGTCGGGGTGATCTCCCGATCGCGCACCACCTCGGTCGTAACCGAGGGGGGCGGAGCGTTCGCAGGCTGCTGGGCCAGGACCCCGCCCGATGGGAGCAGGGCGAGCAGGCACGAGACGGTGAGGCCGTGGCGAAGGCGCAGCATCGAGGAGGCTCCCGTTCAACCGTGCCCTCTAAACAGGGCCGCGGCGATTGGGTTCAGCGATGCCGATGAAAAGTGGGTGCGATCAAGGCGGCCGGACGCCAAAAACGCAAGGGGACCGCCCCACGGAGGGCGGTCCCCTTGCCATCGATCATGCCGTCAAACGCGTCGGCCGGTCAGCGCGGCGCGATGACCATGACCATCATGCG
This sequence comes from Azospirillum himalayense, assembly GCF_042657465.1. Taxonomy (NCBI): domain Bacteria; kingdom Pseudomonadati; phylum Pseudomonadota; class Alphaproteobacteria; order Rhodospirillales; family Azospirillaceae; genus Azospirillum; species Azospirillum himalayense. The sequence continues at coordinate 146,365 of NZ_JBHSLC010000003.1, forward strand.
CCCTTCCATCCGGGGCATCTGCTCGACCTTGGCGATGTCCTCGAACTGGTCGCGCACACGGATCAACACGTTCATGCCCAGATCCTGGTGCGCCATCTCGCGCCCGCGGAACCGCATGGTCATCTTGACCTTGTCGCCCTCTTCGAGGAATCGCCGCGCCGCCCGCATCTTCACGTCGTAGTCGTGGTCATCGATGTTCGGCCGGAGCTTGAGCTCCTTGATCTCGATGATCTTCTGCTTCTTGCGGGCCTCGTTGGCCTTTTTCTGCTCCTCGAACCGGAACCGGCCGTAGTCGAGGATCTTGCAGACCGGCGGCTCCGCCTGGGGGGCCACCTCGACGAGGTCGAGTTCAGCCTCGACCGCAGCGTCGAAGGCGTCGCGCAGCGAGACCACGCCGATCATCTCACCGTTGGCACCAACGAGGCGCACCGTGCGTGCCGTGATTTCCCGATTGATGCGCGGGCCTTCGCGGACCGGGTCCGCATCGTAGAGTTTAGCTATGTCCTGTCTCCAACGGTCTGTCCGGCGAGGAACCGGAATGGGTGCTGACGGCCCTGACGCCGTCCCTCAAATTAAGGCATCGGTGGCCACGGTCAATAGCCCTCGCGCTGCAAACGCTTGCGCAGCAGCTTTCGCCGCCGCCGGACCGATTCCGCCGCCTGCCGTGCCCGGCGCTCCGAGGGCTTTTCGTAACGCCGGTGCAGCTTCATCTCACGAAAAAGCCCTTCGCGCTGCATTTTTCTTTTCAGGACGCGCAGAGCGCCCCCCACATCGTTGTCGCGGACCTGAACGAGCATAAGGCGATCATCCTCCCAATTGCTTGTGTGGAAAGGGTTTTTCGTCGAAAAGGCCGCTCAGCCCAAGGTGTCGAGAACGATCTGGCGGATCTCGCGCGGGGTGAGGCGGGGCCACCCCGGCGCCCACGCCGGCTCCACCGCGGGAACGGGGCGCTGATGCTGGGGTTGGGCGGCCTGGGCCGCCCCGGTCGTCGGAAGCTTGATGGTCATGAGAATCCCCTTGCCGATATGGGCGAAGCCCGTCGGCCGTTGTTGTTATGTGTTGAAATCCGGGGTGTGCGGCGCTCAAAGCGCCCGCAGGTCCTCGGTCGACACCCTGTCCTGCCCGACATCGGGAAGGCATCAAATGCACTTTGGGAAAAAGAGACCCAGAGCGGATGGCCGGAGCGGCAGACAACAGGCCCCGGAGCAATCTTGATCTGTCCCAGATGGGAGGGTCCGCCGGCTTTTACAAGCGAAGACTGAGCGGTAACGTCCGGATTTCCAAAAATGATTTGGGCACACACCCGACGCCGGGATCACATCAGGCGTGAACGGCGACGGGACGGTTCGCGTCGGCGGTGAACGGAACGCTGACCGTGGCGGTGCAGCCTGACCGGGCGTCGAAGGTGATGGTGCCGCCGACCTGCCGGACCAGCGCATCGACCAGCGTCGTGCCGATTCCCCCCTTGGGCGGCATGTCCGGGCAGCCGATGCCGTCGTCGGCCACCGTCATCGTCAGACGGTCGCCCGCTTGCCGCAGCCGGACCGTGACCGTCCCGCCTCTCCCCTCCGGGAAGGCGTGCTTCAGCGCGTTGACGACGAGTTCGTTGGCGATCAGGCCGAGCGGTGTGGCGAGTTCGATGGAGCAGGACACGTCGTCCGTGTCGGGGTGGATGGCGATCGCCTCGTTCGGGCGGAGCTCCTGAAGCGCGTCGCAGAGCTGGCGCAGGTGCGTTCCGAAATCGACGTTCATCAGGTCGCCGGAGGTGTAGAGCTGCTCGTGCAGGCGCCCCATCGAGGTGACGCGCCCGGCCAGCGCCTCGATGCGGCCCCGCGACAGGTCCCCCTTGGGCAGGCGGCGCATCTCCACCATCATCAAGCCGTAGATCACCTGCAGGTTGTTCTTCACGCGGTGATGGACCTCGCGAAGCAGCACCGTCTTCTCGGCGACGGTGCCGCGCAGCCGCCGGTCCGTCTCCTGCAGGTCGCTCACGTAGGTGTGCAGCGCCCCGGACAGCGTGGCCGCCTCCGTGTAGCGGCCGGTCAGCGGCAGGACGGGCATCGCGCCGTCCGGACCCGCCGCCTCGACGGCCCTGGACATGGCGCGCAGGGGCGCCGACAGCCACGTCGCCAGGACATGGCCGACGAGGACCGCCAGCAGGCTGGCGGCGATTCCCCAGGCGATCACCCGGTTCCGCAACTCGGCGACCGGCGCCATCGCCTGATCGACCGGCTGGCGGAGCACGACGCTCCATCCCAGCCCGGGATAATCCCGGTAGCCCTTCGTCCGCGCCACGCTCGTCAGGAAGCGGCGCCCGTCCGGCCAGGATTCGACCCAGGCGCGCCGCCCCGGCGCCGACGCGAAGGCCAGCGGCTTGCCCACCAGGGGCTTGGGCCCGAGAATCACCGTGCCGTCGGCGGAGAGGATCATCGCCTCGACCTCGGCGTCCTCGGAAATCTGGCCGAGCACGGAGCGTTCGACCTCCGACGCCCAATCCCAGCTCAGATGGGCGGCGACGACGCCGGTCAGCGTCCCCTGCTCGTCGCGCACCGGCGCCGCCAGATCGACGAAACGCGGAACCTCCATCCGGTTGGCGTAGAGAAGCTTGCCCAGAACCACCGCGTCGTGCACATCGCCGACATAGGGGCGGTCGAACCCCTGCTTCCACCATCCGCGCGCGCTCACGTCCATGCCTTCATAGACACGGCCCGTCGCCGCCTCCAGAAGGCCGGTCGGCCGGATGAAGCCGATCCAGGCATAGTCCGGATAGCTGTCCTGAAGCTTCTGGAGGACGGCGCGCCGCGAATCGCGGGAGGTGTCGGTCGCACGGATGGTTTCGAGGCTCGTCACGACGAGAAGATCGCGGTAGCGCTCGAACATGCCACGGTCGAGCTTGTCGGCGACCTGCCCGGCGTAGAGGTGCAGCTGCCCGCCGATCACACGCTGGAGCCGCTCCCCGGCTTCGACCTGCAGAATCGCGGCGGTGCCGGCCGTGAAGGCCAGCCCGACACCCCCCAGGCACGCGATCAGCATCGTCCTCAGGCCGATTTTCAAGGTCGCGGGTCTTCCCTTGGTGAAGGCTTCCCCCGGCGTCGCCATGCCGGTTCCCAGCAGGAAGAATGCACACATCCCCGCGGAACGAACAAGGGCTAGAAGCCCCCCGAAATGGCTGGGGAAACAACCATAGCCCGTTCCGCTTTGTTTTTCATCGCGTCGCCGGTTACAATCGTACCTGGAGCTGGACCACATCGTCCCGCACCCAGGACTGTGTTTTCTCTGTATGGTGAGCCGCCGTGACCGAATCCCGCCACATCCTGCTGGTCGACGATGAAGCCATCGCGATCATGGCGCTGGAGCATGGCCTGATGGACGAAGGGTTCCGGGTCACCACGGCCTTCAATGGCCAGGAGGCCCTGAAGCTCTGGCAGGATGATTCCTTCGACGCCCTGGTCACCGACCTCAGGATGCCGGTGATGGCCGGCGATGAACTGATCCGCAACCTGCGGAGCGAGGAGCCCGGCCTGCCCGTTGTGGTGGTCAGCGGCTACGCCACCGGCGAGATCTCCGAAAAACTGAAGGTAAGTTTTCCGGAGCCGATCGCGATCATGCCCAAGCCGGTGCGCGTCGAGGAGATTTCGGACGCGCTGAAGCGGATGCTGGCGATCGCCCCCGGCGCCTGACCCCGGCGCGTCACGGCACAACCGAGGACCATGGACACCGTCACCCAAATGCTTCTCGGGGCCACGGTCGCGCAGGCCGGCTTCCGCCGCCGGCTGGGCCGCCGCGCGCTGGCCGTCGGCGCGGGCATCGCGCTGATCCCCGACCTGGACGTCGCCGCCGGCTGGATCGGCGGCCCCTTCGCCAATTGGGTCCACCACCGCGGCCTGACCCATTCGATCCTGTTCGGCCCGGTCGCCGGCCTGCTGCTCGGCTGGCTGGTCTGGCGCTGGCAGCGCCGGCGCCATGGTCCGGACAGCCCGTCGGGCGACGGCGAGGCGCGGCGCGCCTGGATCTGGCTGGCCATCCTGGCGCTGATGACCCACCCGGTGATCGACGTCTTCACGTCCTACGGGACGCAGTGGCTCTATCCGCTCACCAACACGCGCTTCGCGATCAACGCGATGCCGATCATCGATCCGGTCTACAGCCTGATCCTGGTCGCCGCCCTGACGGCCGGCGTCGCGCTCCGCAAGCGGGCGGCCCTGGCGCAGGACATCGCGGGCGCGGCGCTGATCCTGGTGGCGACCTATACGCTGGGCGGCTGGGCCATCAACGACCGCGTCGAGGCGATCGCCAGGGCGCAGACGGGCGGCTTGGCCCCGTCAACCACCAATGTGACGGCCTACCCGACCCTGTTCCAGCCGCTGCTGCGCCGGGTGGTGGCCGAAACCCCGGACGCCGTGCTGGTCGGCTTCCACTCCGTGCTGAGCGACGGCAAGATCCACTGGGAACGGTTCGAGCGGGGCCGATCGCCGGCCATCACGGCGATCGCGGCGACCCCGGAGGCCGAGGTCTTCCGCTGGTTCTCGATGGACAACCTCATCTGGCGCGAACAACCGCTGGAGTCCGGGAACACCCTGGTGCAGGCCCTCGACCATCGCTACGGCATGCCGGGCGTCTCATCGCTCGGCTTCTGGGGCATCCGGGCCGTCGTCGATCCGGCGGGGAGGCTGGTGGGTCCGGTTGAAAGCTTCCAGACGCCCCGTGACGCGTCGCAGGCGGCGTGGCAGGACCTGTGGGTCCGCATCGTCGGCACGGGTCCGGCGGACCGGACGGTCCGCGCCGACTGATGCCAGCCCCCACGGCGGTCCTCACGCCGTGAGCACGACCCCGAGATGCCGCTTCATGCCACCCGTTCGGAGGAGTTGAGTCCGCCCGACTCGACGCCGTCCAGCCGGATGCCGCCGGCGTGCCGCGTCGCGGTAGGCCCGCGGCATCCGGATGCTGGGAATGCCGTTCATCGGACCATCCTGCTCCACAGCACCGGTGCCGGAAGCGCTACACCGCCCCCGCGCGCTTGACCGCCTCGATCATCCCTTGAAAGCCCTGGGTCGTGCGGTACGGTCCCTGCGGATCAGCCGCCCGGGCGAAACAGGCGCGAAGCCGGTCCCAGTCGGGCGTCGGGCACATCTCCTCGAACCAGGGGCCGTGGTTCCGCCATGGCGCGAGCGCCGCCGCGACGTCGTCCGGCGGGACGCGCCCGCTTTCCCATTCCTGTTCCAGAAAGGCCAGGGCCGACCGGCAGCCGCCGGCCATGTTCTCGGCGAAGACCCCAAGACCGTCCGGGTGCAGGCGGGAGCGCCCGTCCGGGTCGACGTAGAGGATGGGAAAGACCGGCGCCAGCCGCGGGAACAGGGTGTTCGCCCAGATGGTCCCACCCCAGTAGATCTGCGCGATCCGGGCGAAATGGGCCACCTCGACGACGGGTTCGAGGCCGCTCGCCTCCCAGGGCAGGATCTCCACCTTGGGCTTGGTCACGGTCACGGTGTCGTTGGCCGCGTCGACGTACAGGACGCCGAACTGCATGGCGTTCTGGAAGTAGCTGCCGCGCAGCGCCCCCCAGATCGGGGACAGGTTGCCACCTTCATGGACGAAGGCCGCAAGAGCCTGCGTGACCGGCGTGACCGGCGCAGCGATCCGCCGGCCGAGCCGCTCGACGACAGCGTCGGTGATCTCGCGGCAAAAACCCTTCGGGTAGGGGTAGCGACGCCGCGGAAACGTCAGCCGCCCCTCCTCCCGATCCCGATCGACCCCATGGCGCAGTTCAAGCATCAGCGCTTCCAAAGCGGCCAGATGAGGAACCAGCCACCGTTCCGTCAGGGCACGCATCCGCGCGTCGGGCGGCATCGGGCGGCGGTGGCCCCGCCAGAGCCGCAACTGGCGATCCAACGGCGTTTCGACGTCCATCGTCGGTTGGAAGGGGGCGGCTTGCATCATGGGCGGGCGGTCTCCGGGAAGGCGGAAACCGTCCGATCGGTCCGCAAAGCCAACCCGGGCGAAGCAGCGCGCGGCATTCCCGATTCAGTCTCGCCCGATCCAGTCTCGCCCGGTCTGGTTCCGGACAGGTAACGCCGTCGCCGGGCCGCAGGTCAAGCAACCATCACGGTCGGGCACCATCCCGTCGTTCAGGAGGAAGGATCGGCCCGCTTCATCGCCTTGCGGCAGTGAACCAGCGCGTCGCGGATCATGAAATTGACCAGTGTCGGCGACACGCCAAGGGTCTCCGCGATGTCCTTCTGGCTGTGGCCATGGATCCGGTGCATCTCGAAGGCGTAGCGGGTGCGCTCCGGCAGGTCGGCCAGCGCCGATTCGAGCGTCTGCAGGAGCTGGCGGTTCACGTTCACGCTTTCCGGCGAGGCCGCTTCCGGCGTGCTCACCGCCTGCCCTTCCTCCTCCGCCGCCATCAGACGCGATTCCAGGCCTTTCCGGCGGTAGTGATCGATCGCCAGATTGCGCACGACCATCATCAGGTAGCCCGCCTTGGCCCGGATGGAACTGGTCGATTCCGTCCCCAGCAACTTCACGAAGGCGTCCTGAACCACATCCTCGGCGTGGTGGCGGCAACCGGTGATCCGCTCGGCCATCCCGATCAACGACCGCCGATGCGTCGTGAAGACGTCGGTCAGGGTCTGATTCTCGGCGGTTCCTACCGGTCGCATGGGACGATCCTTGTGCAAAGCGACGCCGCGGCGGGGCGGCAGTCCCCAAGGCTTGACAAGCCGACGCAAGCTAATGCAACTGACAGTCATTTGCAAATGAGGAAAAGGCAGAAATTCCTGCGGTGATTTCTAGTATTCGTTGCGCGAGTTCTGGATGACCCCGCGCCTCGCAGGCTTTCTGCTCGGCGGGCTGGCGCTCGGCTGGTCGGTGTTCGCCGCGCCGCCCGCCGCCCTGTCTGATTCCGTGCAGCCTGCGGCCCAAGACAGGCCGCTGGCGATCCCGCCCCTTCCGCTGGGCGAGGCGCTGACCCGCTTCGGCCAGCAGACCGGTTTGCAGATCCTCTACAGCCCGGACCTCGTGTCGGGCCGCCGGTCGCGCGCCCTGGCGGGACGCATGGCCCCGGCGGCGGCCCTCGCCGAACTGCTGAACGGGACCGGCCTGTCCTTCGACCTGCGGGACCGGATGGTGACGATCGGCCGGCAGCCGGAGACTGCCGACGTCCTGCCTGTCCTGAGGGTCGAGGGCCGCCCACCGCCAAGCGGCCGGGCGGCGAGCCTCGCCAATCCCGACCGCAGCGTCGGCCGTACGGAAACGCCGGTCGAAGACCTGCCGCAGGGGATTTCCATCGTCACGCGCGCCGATCTCGACCAGCGCGACGTCCAGGACATCAACGGCGTGCTGGCCTACAGCGCCGGGGTGCGTCCCATCGACTATCCCGGCGGTCAGGGCGCTATCGACGTCTTCGTCCGCGGGTTCCGCCAGAGCACCGAATCCGTCCTGATCGACGGGCTGCGCAGCGGCTTCAATCCCTATGGGCTGGAGTATGAGCCCTTCGGTGTGGAGCGGGTGGAGGTGCTGAAAGGACCGGCCTCCGCCATCTACGGGGCGATGCCGCCCGGCGGCGCCATTGCCCTGACCAGCAAGCGCCCGACCGGCCAACCGCTGCACCGGCTCCAGCTCCAGGGCGGAAGCCATGACCGGCGGCAGGTCACCGCCGACATCGGTGACCGCATCGGCGACCGCATCGACGCCGAAGGATCGCTGCGCTATCGCCTGACCGTGCTGTCACGGCGAAGCGGCACGCAGGTCGACCATACGCCGGACGACCGCCTTTACGTCGCCCCCGCGCTGTCCTGGTCGGCCGGCGAGGACACCGAGATCACGCTTCTCGCCAGCCTTCTCGATTTCCGCAAGATGGGTGCGGAGCAGAGCTTCCCGGCGTCGGGCACGGTGCTGGACAATCCCTACGGCCGCCTCGATTCCAGCCTGTTCCTCGGTTATCCGGGGCTGAGTTCCTACCGCTCGCGCACCCTCTCGGCCGGTTATGAGGTCCGCCATGCCCTGGGCAGGGTCTTGGGTGGCGACTGGACGCTGAACCAGAGCCTGCGCCACAGCCGCAGCCGCGTCGGCTACCGGTCAAGCTGGGCGGCGTCCGGCGAGCTGGAGGCCGACCGCTACTACCATTTCGGGCTGCAGGACCGGCCCAAGACCAGCTCCACCCTGCTGGCCGACGCCAACCTGCAAGGCGGCGTCACCACCGGGCCGCTCCACCATGGCCTGCTGGCCGGCGTCGACCACGGCCGCCACGGGGCGCACGAGACGCGCCGGAACGGCACGGTTGCCGACCCGCTCGACGTGTTCGAGCCGGTCTATGGCGGCCCTTACGCCTGGGACGAAGCGCCGGCCAGCGACCTGACCGACCGCGTCCGCCAGACCGGCCTCTACCTCCAGGACGAGATCGCCCTCGGGGGCTGGCGGCTGACGCTCGGCGGGCGGCTGGACTGGAGCCGCACCGGCACCCACGGCCACGTGTCCGATGGTCCGCCGGTGAGGACGAGCCAATTCGACCGCGCCTTCACCAAGCGCGTTGGCCTCGCCCACCGCTTCGAGAACGGCCTGACGCCCTACGCCGGCTATTCGACCTCCTTCCAGCCGACCAGCGGCAGCGACGCGCAAGGCCGCCCCTTCTCGCCGAGCCGCGGCACGCAGGTGGAAACCGGGCTGCGCTACCGCCCCGAGGGCTTCGACGGGCTGTTCACCGCGTCGTTGTTCCGCGCGGTGCAGCGCAACCTCGTCACCGCCGACCCGGACCATCCCGGCTTTTCGGCCCAGACCGGGGAAATGCGGTCGCGCGGCGTCGAGCTGGAGGCGCGGACAACGATCGGCGAAACGACCGATCTGACGGCGGCCTACGCCTACACCGACGCACGCGTCGCCCGCGACACCCCCGACCCCGGGGGCACCGACAAGACCGGAAACCGCGTGGCCTCGGTCCCCCGCCACGCCGCGTCGCTCTGGCTGCGCCAGCGTTTCGAGGAGGGGCCGGCCGATGGCCTGACCGCCGGCATCGGGATGCGGTATGTCGGCGCGACATACAACGCCGCGAACAGCGTGCGCGTCCCCGCCTACACGCTGGTCGATGTCAGCCTGGGCTACGAGCTGGACCGGCTCGGCCCGTCGCTCGACGGGGTCGGGCTGACGCTGACCGCGACCAACCTGTTCGACCGCCGCTATTTCTCGCCGGGCTTCTATGAGAACTCGGTTTTCTTCGGCAACCGGCGGGCGGTGCTGGCGACCCTGTCCTACCACTGGTGACCGGCCCGCGGCCTCAGCGGGCGGAGAGGAGGAGCACGCCGTCCTTCGCGACCAGCGTCACCGGCAGCACCCGCGGCAGCGACGCCACCACGCGGTCAAGGTCGGCGACGTCGTACACGCCGCCGATGCGCATCGCCCCGACCCGGCGGTCGGCCAAGCGCAGCGGCTGCGACAGGTAGGGGTTCAGCAACGGGACCGCGTCGGCCAGGGTGATGTCGTCGAACACCAGCTTGCCGTCACGCCAGGACAGCACCCGCGTCGGATCGACGCGCGCGACGCTGCCGAACCGGCTGTCGCGGGCGAAGCGGCCCTGCTGGCCCGGCGTCAGCCGCAGGGGCTCCTCCCCCGCCGCGGCGGCGGCGCTCACGGTCACCGCCCCTTCGGCCAGAGTCACGACGAGTTCGCCGTCGTTGGCCCAGACGTTGAACTTCGTGCCGGTCACCCGGACCTGATGGGCGGCGGTGAAGACGGTGAAGGGCCGCGCGGCATCGCTCGCGACCGCGAGATAGGCCTCGCCATGGTCCATCAGGACGCTGCGGCGATCGCGGAACTGGGCGTAGAACAGGGTGGTGCGGACGTTCAGATCCACCGTGGAGCCGTCGGGCAGACCGACCACGCGGTGCCGGTCGCCGCCGAGGAAGACGTCCACCGTGCCGGGCAGCACACCGAACGACCAGCCCACCGGCCAGCCGACGGCCAGGGCCGCCGCGACGCAGGCCGCCAGCGCCCAGCGCCGCTGCCGTCTCGGGGTTCGGACGGCACCGGTGTTCGCCGCCCGCCCGCGCACCGGCGCAGGCCGCGCCGCCGCCACCACCGCCGCCGGAGTGAGCATGGCGGCGGGGGGCGCGGTCACCCGCGGCCGCAGTCCGGCGGACAGGCCCCAGAGTTCCCGCATCGCGTCGAATTCCTCAAGATGGCGCGGGTCCTCCCGGCACCAACGTTCGAAGGCGGCCCGGTCGGCGTCGCTCACCTCCTCCGCTTGCAGGCGCAGGCACCAGTCCGCCGCCTCTTCGGTCACGCGGTCGTCGTCGGAAGGATGGGACGGAGGCATACAGGCCCGCTCGGCTCCGGAAATCGTGTGCCAGCTATAGGGCAGACCGGGACCGAACCGCAAGACGGGGCGGATCGCCGCACCGGGTCGGCAAGCGCCGTTTCAGTTTCGCGCCGCTCGTTCGTCCTAGTCAGGAGGGCCGTGCGCGCCCGCCCCCGGCGGGGTTGCGCACCGGCCGCCATCCGTCCCGTCCCCCTGGAAAGCCGATGCCGACGTCCCCCCGTTCCAGCGTTTCCGCGCTGCTCCGCCTCCTGCGCCCCTTCTGGCCGCTGCTCGCTGCCGCCACCCTGCTGGGGGTGCTGGGCGGGCTCAGCGTGACCGGGCTGCTCGCCGCCATCAACCGCATCCTGCACGCCGGGGACAGCCCCGGCGCCGGGCTCCTGCTCGCCTTCGCCGGGCTGTGCGCCCTGGCGTTGGCCGGATCGGTTCTGTCCGACATCGGCACCAACCGGATCGGGCAGCAGGTCATCGCGCGGCTGCGCAAGGATCTGGGCGACCGCATCCTGACCGCGCCGATCGACCGGCTGGAGCGCTACCGCAGCCACCGCCTGATCCCCGTGCTGACCCACGATGTGGACACCATCAGCGATTTCGCCTTCGCCTTCGCGCCGCTGGCGGTGTCGCTCAGCGTCACGCTGGGCAGCCTCGTCTATCTGGCGCTGCTGTCCTGGCCGATGTTTCTGGCGACGGCGGCGGCCATCCTGATCGGCAGCGCCGCGCAGTACGCCGCGCGCGGCCGCGGCATCGAGGGCTTCCAGGAGGCACGCGCCCACGAGGACGAGTTGCAGAAGCATTACCGCTCGCTGGCGGAAGGGGCGAAGGAGCTGCGCATCAACCGGCCGCGCCGGCTGCGCCTGCAGAGCGAGGCGCTGCGCGGGACCATCGACCGCATCCGCGACGTCCAGATCCGCTCGATCACCCTCTTCGTCGTCGCCAAGGGGTTCGGCTCCACCCTGTTCTTCATCGTCATCGGGGTGGCGCTCGGCGTCGAGACGCTGTGGCCCAGCACCGACCGTGGCACGCTGAGCGGCTTCATCCTGGTCCTGCTCTACATGAAGGGGCCGCTGGAGCATCTGATCGGCACGCTGCCCATCGTCAGCCGCGCCCAGGTCGCCTTCCGCCGCATCGCCGAACTGTCGGCGGCCTTCGCCTCGCCGGAACCGCATCTGCTGATGAAGGACGACGGCCCGCCGCCCGCGACCATCGACTCGCTGGAACTGCGCGACGCCCGCTATGCCTATCCGCCGGCCGGGCCGGGCGTCGCGCCCTTCGTGCTCGGCCCCGTGTCGCTGCGCGTCGGCCGCGGTGAGATCCTGTTCATCGTCGGCGAGAACGGCTGCGGCAAGACCACGCTGATCAAGATGCTGCTCGGCCTCTACGCCCCGCAGGGCGGGGACATCCTGTTGAACGGTCGGCCGGTGACGCCGGAGACGCGCGACGACTACCGCCAACTCTTCACCACCATCTTCGCCGACTATTTCCTGTTCGACGACCTGATCCAGGCGGGCGGAAACGTGCCGGAGGAAGCCCAGGCCTATCTGGAACGGCTGGAGATCGCCCACAAGGTCAGTCTGGTCGACGGGGTGTTCAGCACCACCGACCTGTCCACCGGACAGCGCAAGCGGCTGGCCCTGCTCCAGGCCTGGACGGAGGGGCGGCCGGTGCTGGTGTTCGACGAGTGGGCCGCCGACCAGGACCCGGCCTTCCGGCGGATCTTCTACACCGAGCTGCTGCCGAGCCTGAAGGCGATGGGCAAGACGATCATCGTCATCTCCCACGACGATCGCTATTTCGACGTGGCCGACCATCTGCTCCGGCTGACCGCGGGGGCGGTCGTGCAGGAAAAATTCACCCGCTAAAAAATTCGCGGCGATGAAAGAATCCCCTTAAGTTCCGCCTACCCCCTTCGTCTTAGAGCCAGGAGACGGGTTTCGCAGGACGCGGAACCCGCCGGATCGAGCGTCATTCGGGGGTTTGGAAATGGAGATTGGGGTTGGGGCGGCCACAGCGGCCGGTCGTCCGGCGACGGGCAAACGCGGGCGTCTGAAAGCGTTCCTGTTGGCGACGACGTTGGCGGGAATGACCGGTTTGGCGCATCAGCCAACCGCCCTGGCGCAGCAACAGCCGGAAGGCGGAACGGTCGACGGCGGATCGACCGGCGTCAACGCCACGGTTCTCGCCCCGATCACCGTCCAGGGCGTCGTCGGCGGCACCGACGGCTATGTCGCGACGCGCAGCGCCGTCGGCACCAAGGTCGAGACGCCGCTCGTCGAGATTCCGCAGACCATTTCCGTCGTGACCCGCGAGGAGCTGGACCAGCGCGCCGTGCAGGATTTCGCCGGCGCGGTCGCCTATTCGCCCGGCATCTCCGTGGTCGATTACCCCGGCGGCCCCGGCGCCCCGGATTTCTCGATGCGCGGCTTCCGCGACTTCAACCTGTTCGGCATCTACCGCGACAGCCTGCGGGCCGGCTTCAACAACTACGACACCAATTTCGAACCCTACGGGCTGGAGCGCGTCGACGTCGTGAAGGGCCCCTCGTCGGTCCTGTTCGGCCAAACCTCGCCCGGCGGCGTGGTCAACCTGACCACCAAGCGGCCGACCGCCGAGCCGCTGCACGAAATCCAGTTGCAGACCGGCAGTTACAAGCGCCGTCAGGCCGCCTTCGATTTCGGCGGGCCGGTCGACGGCGAGGGCAAGGTGCTCTACCGCCTGACCGGGCTCGGCCGCCTGTCCGACACCCAGGTCGACCACGCGCCGGACGACCGCCTCTACCTCGCGCCGGCCGTGACCTTCAAGCCGACCGACAAGACCAGGATGACCCTGCTCGCCAGCTATCAGTCGCTGAAGATGAGCGGGGCGGAGCAGAGCATCCCGCGCAGCGCGCTCGACCAGATCGGCACCGACCTCTATTTCGGCGTTCCGGGCGTGTCCGACTGGCGGGTGAAGAACACGTCGATCGGCTATGAGATCGATCATGAGCTGAGCCCGAGCTGGACGGTCCACCAGAACGCCCGCTACATGCATTCGCGGGTGAGCTTCCAGTCCGCCTTCAGCACCGAATGGCCGGTCGAGCTGGTGGACGGGCGCTACTACCCGGTGGGGCTGCAGGACCGTCCAAAAAGCACCGACACCTACCTGATCGACAGCAACATCCAGGGCAAGCTGACCACCGGCCCGATCTCGCACACCATCCTGGCCGGCGTCGATTACGGCTACTATTCCGGCAAGGAGACGCGGCGGAACACGCTGAATTCGCTGGTCGTCGACATCTTCAACCCGACCTATCCGGGGACGGAGTTCATCTACGCCGACCCCTGGGTGAACGGGAAGAGCAAGCTGTCCCAGATCGGCGCCTATCTCCAGGACCAGCTGCGCTACGACAACTGGATCCTGACGCTCAGCGGCCGTCAGGACTGGGTGGTCGGCAAGGAGGTCGACAACCTGTCCAACGGCTTCCAGACCACGCGCGACCAGGATTTCACCGGACGCGCCGGCCTCGGCTACGTCTTCGACAGCGGCATCGCGCCCTACGCCAGCTACGCGACCTCGTTCCAGCCGACCACCGGCACACTGGCGCCGGAACGCGGCGGCGGCACCTTCAAGCCGACCACCGGCACGCAGTACGAGGTGGGCGTGAAGTACCAGCCGACGGGCTGGAACAGCTTCATCTCCGCCTCGCTCTACCACATCACCCAGCAGAACGTCGCGACCAACGACCCGCTCTACAGCGGCTACGCCGTGCAGGAAGGCGAGATCCGCAGCCGCGGCATCGAGCTGGAAGGCAAGATGGCGCTGACGGAGGCGTTCAGCCTGATCGCCTCCTACGCCTTCGTCGACGCCGAGATCACCAAGGACAATCCCGCCGTCGGCTCCACCAGCAGCTCGGTCGGGCTGCAGCCGAAGGGAATTCCCCGCCACATGGCCTCGGCCTGGGGCGACTACACCTTCCGGTCGGGTCCGCTGGACGGCCTCGGGCTCGGGGCGGGCGTGCGCTACGTCGGCTCGTCCAAGAACGCCGCCAATACCGCGACCATTCCCGACTACACGCTGTTCGACGCCGCCATCCGCTACGACCTGGGCGCCCTGCGTCCGGAACTGGCGGGCGCCAGCGCCGCGCTCAACGTCAGCAACCTGACCGACAAGACGTACTATTCGGCGGGCTTCTACGACAACACCGTGCTCTATGGCAACCGCCGCCAAATCCTGGCGACTCTGAAGTACAGCTGGTAAGGCCGGACCCTTGTCCCCGATGTTGCCACCGATGCCGGGCATCGACGGCGCCGTCGATCGGCGCCGGTTCCTCCGCACCGCCGCCATGCTGCCAGTCTGCCTGATGACCGGCGGCGCATGGTCGGCGGAGCGGGGAACGGCCGGCGGGGTCTGCGCGCTCGACTGGACGAGCGCTCAGGCGCTGCTGTCGCTGGGCATCGCTCCCCGCGGACTGCCCGAGCTGGACCGCTACCGGCGGTCGGTGATCGAACCGGCGGTGCCGGACGGCGTCCTGGACATCGGCGCGCGGGCGGAGCCGAACCTGGAACTGCTCGACCGGCTGGCGCCGGCGCGCTTCGTCACCGACGGCATGCTGTCGGCGGTGCGGGGCCGGCTGGAACGGATCGCCCCCGTGACCCTCTACCAGTCCTTCGACACCCGATCCGACGAGGACGGGCGGCCAGGCGGACAACTCGCCTTCGCCGTCGCCTCGCTGCGCGAGCTGGCCGCCGGTCTCGGCGTGCCGGAGGCGGCGGACCGCGCGGTCGCCCGGCTCGACCGCGCGATGGAAGAGGCGCGCGCCCGCCTGTCTATCCGGGAGCCGCGCCCGCTCTATGTCCTCAGCGTTCTCGACGGCAGGCGCGTCCTCGTCCATGGGCGCAACAGCCTCTATCAGGATGTCCTTGACCGGCTGGGGATCGAGAACGCCTGGACCGGTCCCAGCGGCCCCTACGGCCACGCCACGGCGACCATGGACCGGCTGGCCGGGCGTCCCGACGCCGGGCTGGTCCACATCGGCAGCGAGGGCCGGCGGGCGCTGGAGTCGCTGGCTGTCCTGCCGCTGTTCGCCGGGTTGCCCTTCCTGCGTGAAGGCCGGGTCACCATCCTGCCGCCCATCCTGTTCTATGGCGGCGTGCCGACCGCGGAGCGCTTCGTCCGCCTGCTCGGCGAAGGGCTTGCCCCGCATCATGGCTGACACCGCGACATCACCCCCGTCCCGCCGCTTCGGTCCCGCCGGACCGGTCCTCGGCCTGTTCCTGCTGGCCGGGCTGGCGTCCGTCGTCGTCCTTGAGCGGCAGTTGCCGCCGGAGCTGTGGTGGCGGGCGCTCGTCGCTCCCGACCCGGCGCGGCTCGAGCAACTCGCCGCCCATTACGTCCTGTTCCCGCGCTTCGCGGTCGCCCTGCTGGTCGGGGCGGCGCTGGGGCTCGCCGGGGCCATCCTGCAACAGGTCCTGCGCAACCCGCTGGCCGAGCCCGCCACGCTGGGCATCTCCGCCGGCGCGCATCTGTCGCTCGCCGTCGCCACGCTGTGGCTGCCCGACGCGCTGGCGCTGGGGCGGGAATGGGTGGCGCTGGCCGGCGCCGGGCTGTCGGCGGCGGCGCTGCTGGCGCTGTCCTGGCGCAAGGGGCTGTCGCCGGTCACCGTCGTTCTGGCCGGCCTCGTCCTCAGCCTTTACGCCGGGTCGGTCAGCGGCGTGATGGTGCTGTTCAACCACGACCTGCTGATCGGCCTGTTCCTGTGGGGCGCCGGCTTCCTCGACCAGCAGGATTGGGGCACGGCCGCCTTCCTGGCGCCGCGGCTGACGGTGCTGGCGCTTGCCGCCGTCCTGGTCCTTCGCCCGCTGGTCCTGCTCGGCCTCGGTGAGGGCGGGGCGCGCAGCCTGGGCCTGTCGGTGGCGAGCGCCCGGCTGGCCGGACTGGTGATCGCGGTGATGCTGGCGGCGCTGAGCGTCGCCGCCGTCGGCGTGGTCAGCTTCGTCGGGCTGGCCGCCCCGACCATCGTCGGCATGGCCGGCGCCCGCCGGCTGGGTCCGCGCCTGCTGTGGGCGACGCTGTGCGGCGCCGCCCTGCTGTGGGCGACCGACGCCCTCGTGCTGCTGGCCCCGGTCACCTACCGCGAGCTGCCGACCGGCGCCGTCACCGCGGTGCTGGGCGTGCCGATGCTGCTGTGGCTGCTGCCCCGCCTGCGCACGGCGGCGCCACCGGTCACCGCCGCCGCAGCGCCGCCGCCGCGGGCGCACCGCCCGGCGTTGCTGCTCGCCGCCGGCGCCCTGCTGCTGCCGCTGGCCCTGTGGACGGCGGTCGCCGCCGGCCGCGGTCCGGACGGCTGGGAGTGGAGTGCCGGCAGCGCCCTTGCCGCGGTGGAGCCCTGGCGGATGCCGCGGGCGCTGGCGGCGCTGGCCGGCGGGGCGATGCTGGCGGTGGCCGGCGCCACGCTGCAGCGGATGACCGGCAACCCGCTGGCGGCGCCGGAAATCCTCGGCGTTTCCTCCGGCGCGATCCTCGGTGTGATCGTTCTGATGTTCTCCGCCGGCCAGGATCCGGGGGCCCCCGGCCGCGGCGCCCAGATCCTGGCCGGCGGGGCGGGAGCGGCAGCGGTGCTGGCGGCGATGCTGGCGCTCGGCCGCAAGGACGGCGTCTCGCCCGACCGGCTGCTGCTGGCCGGGATCGCCACCAGCTCCATCTCCGGGGTCGTCGTCGCCGTTCTGATGGCCGGGCAGGACCCGCGCCTGCAGACACTCGTCACCTGGCTGTCCGGTTCGACCTATCTGGTCGGCTGGACCGACGGATTGGCGGCGCTGCTGCTCGCCCTGCTCGCCGTCGCCGCCATCCCCTTCGTCGCCCGCTGGCTCGACCTGCTGCCGCTCGGCGGCGGGGTGGCGGCGGCGCTGGGGGTCAGCCCGCCGCTCAGCCGCGCCGTCCTGTTCAGCCTGTCGGCGCTGCTGACCGCGGCGGCGACGCTGATCGTCGGGCCGCTGAGCTTCGTCGGGCTGATGGGGCCGCACCTCGCCCGCATGCTCGGCCTGCAGCGGGCGGCGGCCCATCTCGCCGGCTCCGCCCTGCTCGGCGGGCTGGTCATGCTGGCCGCCGACTGGCTTGGACGCGGCGTGATCTTCCCCTATCAAGTGCCGGCCGGGCTGCTCGCCTCCGTGATCGGCGGCCCCTTCCTCCTCTGGCTTCTGGGACGGCGCTGATGACCCGCTTCCTCTGCGACACCGCGATTTCCCGAGACATCCTCCCCGGTACCCCCGCCGCCGCGGCGGACTGGCTGGTCGCCGCCTCCGAGCCCTACGGGCTGACCTTCACCCGCGACGGCGACCGCCTGACGACGGACGGGCCGTTCGGCCGCCTGACGCTGACCGTGGGCACGGACGCGCTGCGTCTGCGGACGGAATCGGACGACCGCGGCCTCCTGGAGCGGTTCCGCGGCTCGGTCACCGAGCAGCTGCTCGGCCTGCTCGGGGAGGACGCGGCGATCGTCTGGACCGGCGACGTCGAGACCGGGGCCTTGTTCGCCGATTTCCGCGAAATCCGCGTCGCCGCCGTCCGCGACCTGACCCCGCGCCTGCGCCGCATCACCTTCCGCGGCCGGGATCTCGGCCGCTTCGCGACGTCGGACAACCTGCATGTCCGCCTCTACCTGCCGCCGCCAGGGCTGGCGGTGCCGTCCTGGCCGCGCCCCGGCCCCGACGGGCGGCCGGTCCTGCCGGAGCCGGAGCGCCGGCCGGCGGTCCGCTACTACACCCTGCGGCGTGTCGATGCCGACGCCGGTGAGCTGGACATCGACGTCGTCCTGCACGAGGACGACCGCCATGATGACGGCCATGATGACGGCCATTCCGGCGAGGCCCCCGGCGCCGACTTCGCCCGGCGGGCGCGGCCCGGCGACCTCTGCGGCATGTCCGGCCCCTACGGGCTGGGCATCCGTCCGGCCTCCTGGTACCTGCTGGCCGGCGACGAGACCGCCCTCCCCGCCATCGCCCGCATCCTGGAGGAGCTGCCCGACGACGCCCGTGGCACCGCCCTGATCGAGGTGGAGGACGCGGCGGACGAGCTGCCGCTCCGGGGCCCCACGGGAATCACCATCCGCTGGCTGCACCGCCGCAGCGCCGATACGGCCAGCCCGCTGGTCGAGGCGGTGCGCGCCCTGCCCCTCCCGGCGGACAGCGCCACCCTGTTCGCCTGGGTCGCCTGCGAGTTCGACGACCTCGCCCGGCTGCGCGAGCATCTGCGCGGATGCGGCGTCGACCGCGACCGCATGCTCGCCGTCGCCTACTGGCGGCGCACCCCGCCGGGGGCGTCTGCATGATGCCCGCCATGGAGCCGATGTTCCGCCTCGACGGGGTGCGCTTCGCGTTGCCGGGGCGCCTGCTGCTCGACCTGCCGTCCTGCGACCTATTCCCCCACCGGGTGACCGCTCTGATCGGCCACAACGGCTCCGGCAAATCGACCCTGCTGAAGATCCTCGCCCGCCAGCAGCAGCCGAGCGACGGACGGGTGCTGTTCGACGGCCAGCCGCTGGACCGCTGGCGGCAGCGGGCGCTCGCCCGCCGGATCGGCTATCTGCCGCAGCACATGCCCGCGGCGTCCGGCCTGCTGGTGCGGGAGTTGGTGGCGCTCGGCCGCTATCCCTGGCACGGCGCTCTCGGCGCCTTCCGCGCGGAGGACGCCCGCAAGGTGGAGGAGGCGCTGGCGCTGACCGACACCGCGCCCTTCGCCGACCGGCTGGTCGACAGCCTGTCGGGCGGCGAGCGGCAGCGGGTGTGGCTGGCCATGCTGATCGCGCAGGACGCCGGCTGCCTGCTGCTCGACGAGCCGATCTCGGCGCTCGACGTCGCCCATCAGGTGGAGGTGCTGGCCCTGGTCCGCCGCCTGTCGCGCGAGCGCGGCATCGGGGTGGTCGCGGTGCTGCACGACGTGAACATGGCGGCGCGCTTCTGCGACGACATCGTCGCCCTGCAGGGCGGTCGGCTGATCGACCGCGGCCCCCCGGCCGAGATCATGACGCCGGCCCGGCTGGACGCCATCTACGGGGTGCCGATGGCGGTGATCCCCCACCCGGACAGCGGCGAGCCGGTCGCGCTGGTGCGCTGAGCGTCGGCAAGCGCGCTCACGCCCCGCCGTCTCCCACGCCGTTTCCCAGGATGCCGAGCTGACCGCGCAACGCCGCCAGGATTTCCGCCGACAGGTCGGGATCGGCTTGCGCGGTGGCGCGGGCCAGCGCCATGCCGCCAATCAGGGCCGACACAATGGCGATGGCGCGGTCACGGCGGCCGGCGTCTCCCTCCCCGCCCCGCTCCGGCAAGCGCTCTTCCACCGCCTCGAAGAAGCGCTCGACTCCGGTCCCGAAGCGCTCCTGCACCGCCGGGTCCTGCCGCGCCACCTCCCCGGCGAAGGCGGCCATCGGACAGCCGGCGTCCGGCCGGTCGCGGTGCCGTTCGCTCAGATAGCGCGTCAGGAAGGCGTCGAGCGCCCCCTCCGGCGACTCCTCGTCGGCGGGCAGCCGGTCGAGACTCTCCGCGAAGGCGGCCTCGCACGCCTCGGCGGCCAGCGCGTCCTTCGAGGCGAAATGGCCGTAGAAACCGCCATGGGTCAGCCCGGCGGCCTTGGTGATCTCCGCCACCCCGACCTTGTCGAATCCGCGCTCGCGGAACAGGCGTCCCGCCGCCTTGACGATGGCGGCCCGGTTCTCCGCCGCCTTTTCCTTGGAAACCTTCACGTCGTCACCCTGTGCATGGCTGCCACGCCTCCATCGTGGGGAGTCACGGCGATATTCATGATGGACGTCATGAATAAGTCCATTCATGATGATCATCATCATAACCCAGCGAGCATGGAGAGGACAATGACGGATATGAGCGGCGGCGTGGCCCTGGTCACCGGCGGCACCTCGGGCATCGGGCGGGCGACCGCGCTGGCCTTCGCCAAGGCGGGCGCCACGGCCATCGTCACCGGGCGGCGCGAGACGGAGGGGCTGGAGACGGTGGACCTCGTCCGGCAGGCCGGCGGGCGCGCCGTCTTCGTCCAGGCCGACGTCGCCGACGCCGGGGAGGTCGCCGCCCTGTTCGCCCGGATCGAGCGGGACCACGGCCGGCTCGACTACGCCTTCAACAACGCCGGCATCCATTTCGGCCGGTCGGTGGCCGACACGACGGAGGCCGACTTCGACCGCATGGTCGCCGTCAACATCAAGGGCGTCTGGCTGTGCCTGAAGCACGAGCTGCCGATCATGCTGCGCCAGGGCAAGGGCGCCATCGTGTCCACCGGCTCCGTGCTGGGCCAGATCGGTCTGGCCGGCAACAGCGTCTATTCCGCGAGCAAGGCGGCGGTCGAGGGCATGACCCGCAGCGTCGCCATCGAGGTCGCCAAGTCCGGCGTGCGCATCAACGCCGTCTGCCCGGCGATCATCCAGACGCCGATGAGCGCCGGCTCCTTCGGCGGGGAAGAGGCGGTCAACGCGGCGCTCGGCCCGCTGCACCCGGTCGGTCGCGTCGGCCAGCCGCGCGAGGTCGCCGACACCGTGGTCTGGCTGTGCTCCGACGCCGCATCCTTCATCACCGGCCAGTCGATCAACGTCGACGGCGGCCTGACGGTGCAGTGATCCCCACCCCATCCAGGAGTTCGCGATCATGGACACCACCAATCCCGCCACCGATCCCGTCGTCATCGTGTCCGCCGCGCGCACGCCGCTCGGCCGTTTCCAGGGGGAGCTGTCGGCCCTGCCCGCCCACGCGCTGGGCGCCCACGCCGTCCGCGCCGCGCTGAGCCGCGCCGGATTAAGCCGAGCGGGCCTGGCGCCGGAGCGGGTGGACGAGGTTCTGCTCGGCTGCGTGCTGCCCGCCGGCCAAGGGCAGGCGCCGGCCCGACAGGCGGCGCGCGGCGCCGGTCTGCCCGACGCCACCGGCGCCACCACCGTCAACAAGGTCTGCGGCTCCGGCATGAAGGCGACGATGCTCGCCCACGACCTGATCCGCGCCGGCTCCGCCGACCTCGTGGTCGCCGGCGGCATGGAGTCGATGTCCAACGCGCCCTATCTGCTGGCCAAGGCGCGCGGCGGCTACCGCATCGGGCACGACCGCATCCTCGACCACCTGATGCTCGACGGGCTGGAGGACGCCTATGAGGGCGGGCGCCCGATGGGCGACTTCGGCGAGGCGACCGCCGACCTCTACGGCTTCACCCGCGCGGAGCAGGACGCCTACGCCGTCGAGACGCTGACCCGCGCCCGCGCCGCCATCGCGAGCGGCGCCTTCGCCGCCGAGATCGCGCCCGTCACCCTGGCCGTGAAAGGCGGAGAGCGGACCGTCGCCGACGACGAGAATCCGCTGAAGGTCGCGCCGGAGAAAATCCCCGGCCTGAAGCCGGCCTTCCGCCGCGACGGCACGATCACCGCGGCCAGCTCCTCGGCCAACGCCGACGGGGCGGCGGCGCTGCTGCTCACCCGCCGCTCGCTGGCGGAACGCGAGGGGCTGCCCGTTCTGGCGACCATCCTCGGCCACGCCACCCACAGCCAGGACCCGGCCTGGTTCACCACGGCGCCAATTCCGGCGATCCGCAAGCTGCTCGACCGCGTCGGCTGGAGTGTCGGCGACGTCGACCTGTTCGAGATCAACGAGGCCTTCGCGGTCGTCGCCATGGCCGCGCAACGCGACCTAAGCATCCCCCGCGACGCGCTGAACGTCAACGGCGGGGCCTGCGCGCTCGGCCACCCGATCGGCGCCACCGGCGCGCGGCTGATCGTGACGCTTCTCCACGCGCTGGCCGCGCGGGGGCAGCGCCGCGGTGTCGCCTCCCTGTGCATCGGCGGCGGCGAGGCCACGGCCATCGCGGTCGAACGGCCCGCCTGACCCTTTCCGCCAGACCGGAACCGCATCCATGCTGTCCTCCCCCGTCGCCGCCGCGCTGGCGCGGCGCAACGTCCATTACGGCTGGGCCGTTGTCGGCGTCACCTTCCTGACCATGCTGGTGTCGGCCGGCGCGGTCGGAGCCCCCGGCGTCCTCCTGCTGCCCCTGCAACGCGAGTTCGGCTGGTCCACCGCCGACATCTCCATCGCCCTGGCCATCCGCCTGCTGCTGTTCGGCCTGATGGGGCCGTTCGCCGCCGCGCTGATCAACCGCTACGGCGTCAAGCGGATGGTGCTGTCCTCGCTGACGCTGGTCAGCGGCGGGCTTCTGCTGTCGCTCGCCATGCGCGAGGTCTGGCAGTTGATCCTGCTGTGGGGATTCGTCGTCGGCTTCGGCACCGGCCTGACCGCCATGGTGCTGGGCGCCACCGTGGCGACGCGCTGGTTCAGCCGGCGGCGCGGGCTGGTCGTCGGCCTGCTGACCGCCAGTTCGGCCACCGGGCAGCTCGTCTTCATGCCGCTGCTGTCGATGCTGACCGAGCAGATGGGTTGGCGCGTCGCGCTGGCGCTGCTGTGCGGGCTGCTGTGGGTGGCGGCGCTGGCCGTGCTCGCCCTGATGCGCGACCGTCCGTCCGACCTCGGGCTGGCCGCCTATGGGGAGGAGGGCGCGGCGACCGCCCCGCCGCCGCCCGCCGGATCGGTGGTGGCCGCCGCCTTGGGCGCCCTGCGCGACGCGTCGAAGACGCGGGTCTTCTGGGTGCTGTTCGCCACCTTCTTCGTCTGCGGGGCGAGCACCAACGGTCTGATCCAGACCCATCTGATCCCGCTCTGCGTCGATTTCGGCGTGCCGGAGGTGCGGGCCGCCGGCTTGCTGGCGCTGATGGGCGTCTTCGACTTCGTCGGCACGGTCGCCTCGGGCTGGCTGTCGGACCGCTACGACAACCGCTGGCTCCTGTTCTGGTATTACGGGCTGCGCGGGCTGTCGCTGCTGTTCCTGCCCTATTCCGATTTCACCCTTTACGGCCTGTCGCTGTTCGCGGTGTTCTACGGGCTGGACTGGATCGCCACCGTGCCGCCGACCGTCCGGCTGACGGCGGAACGCTTCGGACGGGAGCGCGCCAACCTCGTCTTCGGCTGGGTCTTCGCCGGGCACCAGATCGGTGCCGCCTGCGCCGCCTTCGGGGCCGGCTACGCCCGCAGCACGCTGGACAGCTACCTGCCGGCCTTCTTCATCGCCGGGCTTCTCTGCCTGGGGGCCGCGCTGCTGGTCCCGACGCTGGGCCGCGCCCCGGCCGCCAAGCCGGTGCCGGCCACCTGAGGGCGCCCCATCATCCAAAGCGGCTGTCCTGAAGTCCCTCTCCCGCCCCGGGAGAGGGAAGGGGCCCGCGCAAAGCGCGGGAAGGGTGAGGGTGCCGCCGAGGATGGGTTCGTTGATCCTCGCACGACCCTCACCCGCCCGCTTCGCGGGCACCCTCTCCCGGGCTCTCGGCGGCCAAAGGCCGCCTGACGCCGTCAGCGCCCGCATGCGCGGGCGCGAGAGGCGGGAGAGGGATTTCACGTCGAACGCGCCCATCGTCCCGCCCCACCAAAGCCCCATCGACTTCGCGCCGGGCTGTGCTTAGATAGGCGCAACCCGGCCCGCTCCGTATATGTGCGGGCCGCCCCCACTGCGTCGATGGACCAACCATGGACAAACTGCACGCGATGCGCGTCTTCGTCCGCGTCGTCGAGGTCAACAGCTTCACCAAGGCGGCCGACACGCTGGGGTTGCCGCGCGCCTCGGTGACGACGACCATCCAGAATCTGGAGGCGGCGCTCGGCGTGCGCCTGCTCCAGCGGACGACCCGCAAGCTGAGCCTGACGCTCGACGGCGCCGCCTATCTGGAGGGCGCCACCCGCATCCTCTCCGACCTGGAGGAGATCGAGACCTCCTTCACCAGCGCCCGCAAGACGCCGCGCGGGCGGCTGCGGGTGGACATGCCGGGCTCGGTCGGGCGGCTCATCATCATCCCGACCATCCACGAGTTCCACGCCCGCTACCCCGACATCGAGATCATGATCGGGATGAGCGACCGCCCCATCGACCTGATCCAGGAGGGGGTGGACTGCGTGCTGCGCGTCGGCGATCTGGTGGATTCCAGCCTGATCGCCCGCCGGGTCGGCGCCTTCCGCCCGGTGACCGTCGCCAGCCCGGCTTACCTTGCCCGCCACGGCACGCCCAAGACCATCGAGGAGTTGGAAGGCCATAGCGCCGTCAACTACTTCACGCGCACTGGCAAGATGCACGAGATGAGCTTCGAGCGCGACGGCGTCATCCACGAGGTGAAGCTGAACGGCCCCGTCTCGGTCAACGACGCCGACGCCTACGTCACCTGCGCGCTGGAGGGGCTGGGCATCGGACAGACCGCCCGCTTCATGGCGCTGCCCCACCTGCGCAGCGGCGCCCTGGTGGAGATCCTCAAGGAGTGGCGTCCGGCCCTGATGCCGATCTCCGCGCTCTACCCGCACAACCGCCACCTGTCGCCCAAGGTCCGCGCCTTCGTCGACTGGGTCGCCGAGCTGTTCGAGGGCTGCCCGCTGATGCAGGGCGAGGAGATCGACGGTTACGAGTGTCCGGACCGGGAGAAGCCCAAGCCGGCTCCCGCCACCGCGGAGCCGGAGGGTACCCGTCTCTGTGTCGTGTGAGCCGGGCCTCCTGTGGATCGGATTGTTCATCCGATCCGAATTGTGTTGCCGTTGACCGCGTATTTATTCCGACCCGCCTGACGTCCACACTCCCTCCTGTTGCAATGCGGGAGGGGTGCTGGGGCACCGTCGGATCATGGGCCGCTCTTCGGAACCGTCGAACACACGCAGTACCGGGACAGAGCCGTACCGGCTTTCGGTCGATGACCGGACCATCGCCGGGCACGCCCAGGACATCCGGCTGCGGCTCTACCGCCCGCTGATCGGGCTGACCGTTCCGGCCCTGCTGTACCTGCATGGCGGCGGCTTCACCTCCGGTTCGCTGGAGGAAGCGGAGACCGCCGCCGCCGCCATCGCGGAGAGCGTGCCGGCGCTGGTCGTCTCGGTCGGCTACTCGCTGGCCCCGGCCCACTGCTTCCCCACCGCCGCCCACGACGCCCACCAAGCCGCCCTGTGGACCTTGGCCGAAGCCCGCGACCTCAACATCGCCAAGGGCGGGCTGGGCGTCGCCGGGCACGACGCCGGCGGCCATGTCGCCGCCTCGCTGACCTTCCTGGCCCGCGACCAGGGCGACGTGGACATCCGCGCGCAGGCCCTGCTCGGCCCGATGCTGGACCCCAGCCTGACCCGCGCCGGCGACGCTCAGGCCATGCAGTGCGACGTTCCGGCCACCGCCTACGCCCGCTGCTACCGCGCCTATCTGCCGGACGCGGCGCAGCGTGTGCACCCCTACGCCGCACCGCTGGATTCCCGCCGGCTGGCCGGGCTGCCGCCGACGCTGATCGTCACCGCGCAGAAGGACGTCCTGCGCATCGAGGCGGAGCAGTACGCCGCCAACCTGATCGGAGCCGGCGTGCCCACCGAGGTCACCCGCTTCCCCGCCATTTCGCACGCCGCCCTGCCCGGCCACCGCCCGGCGCTGCTGGCGGTCGCCGACTTTTTCCGCCGCCGCCTGTCCCCCGCGGACGGCCGGGGCGTCCCTGTCTGACTCCTCCAGGAGAGTGATCCCATGTCGTTGTCTCCTTCGAAGCTCGCCCTCCTTCTCGCCGTCGGCGCCGCGACCGCCGGTGTCGCCGGTGTCGTCGCCACCCAGGGCCACGCCGACGCCCCCGCGGCGTCCGCCGCCGCCCCGCCGCCGCCCGAGGTGGACGTGGCGCCGGTCGTCGCCCGCAAGATCACCGACTGGCAGTCCTACTCGGGCCGCCTGGAGGCGGTCGACCGGGTGGAGGTCCGCCCGCAGGTGTCCGGCGCCATCACCGCCGTGCATTTCCGCAACGGCGCGCTGGTGAAGAAGGGCGATCCCCTCTTCACCATCGACCCGCGCCCCCACGTCGCCGAGGTCGCCCGGGCCGAGGCCCAGGTCGCCGCCGCCCAGGCCGCGGTGCGCTTCACCACCGCCGACCTCGACCGCGCCCAGCGGCTGGTCCAGAACAACACCGTCTCGCGCCAGACGCTGGACGAGAAGGAGAACGCCGCCCGCGAGGCGGTCGCCAACCTGAAGGCGGCGCAGGCCGCGCTCGACCTCGCCCGCATCGACCTGGAGCACACCCAGGTGACCGCCCCGATCTCCGGCCGCGTCTCGCGCGCCGAGGCGACGGTGGGCAACGTCGTGGCGTCCGGCGCCTCCGCCGCCCCGCTGACGACGCTGGTCTCGGTCTCGCCGATCTACGCCTCCTTCGACGTCGACGAGCAGACCTACCTGCGCCACATCGCCAGCGTGAAGGACGCCGCCGACGTGCCGGTCCAGCTCGGCCTCGCCAACGAGAACGGCTATTCGCGCGGTGGCACGGTGGAGCATGTGGACAACCGGCTCGATTCCGTGTCGGGCACCATCCGCGTGCGCGCCAAGTTCGACAATCCGGACGGCATGCTGGTCCCCGGCCTCTACGCCCGCGTCAAGGTCGGCGGCAGCACCCCGCACGACGCGCTGATGGTCGAGGATCGCGCCATCAACACCGACCAGGACAAGAAATTCGTCCTGGTGGTCGGCGGCGACGACACCGTCCAGTACCGCGAGATCATCCTGGGTGCTGCGCAGAACGGGCTGCGGGTGGTCAAGAGCGGCCTCGCCGCCGGGGAGCGCATCGTCGTCAACGGCCTCCAGCATGCCCGCCCCGGCGCCCGCATCAGCCCGAAGACCGTGGCGATGGGCAAGCCGGCGGACGCCATCGAGACCGCCGCGAACCAGTAACAGTCTCGCCCCCCTCCCCAACCCTCCCCCGCTTTGCGGGAGAGGGAGGGGGCCTTGCATCCAAACTCCATGCCGCCCGCTGGGAAGGCCATCATGAACATCTCGAAATTCTTCATCGACCGCCCGATCTTCGCGGGCGTGCTGTCGGTGGCGCTGTTCCTGGCGGGAGCGATCTCGCTGTTCCAGTTGCCCATCTCCGAATACCCGGAGGTCGTTCCGCCGTCGGTCGTCGTGCGCGCCCAGTTCCCGGGCGCCAACCCCAAGGTCATCGCCGAAACGGTCGCCTCCCCGTTGGAGGAGCAGATCAACGGCGTCGAGAACATGCTGTACATGCAGTCGCAGGCCAACAGCGACGGCAACATGGCGCTGACCGTGACCTTCCGGCTGGGCACCGATCCGGACAAGGCGCAGCAGCTCGTGCAGAACCGGGTGGCGCAGGCGCTGCCGCGCCTGCCGTCCGACGTGCAGCGGCTGGGCGTGACGACGGTCAAAAGCTCGCCCACCCTGACCATGGTCGTGCATCTGCTGTCGCCCAACGACCGCTACGACATGACCTACCTGCGCAACTACGCCATCCTGAACGTCAAGGACCGGCTGAGCCGGATCTCCGGCGTCGGCGAGGTGCAGGTGTGGGGCGCCGGCGACTATTCCATGCGCGTCTGGCTCGACCCCAACAAGGTCGCCCAGCGCGGCCTGACCGCGTCCGACGTGGTGGCGGCGATCCGCGAGCAGAACGTCCAGGTCGCGGCGGGCGTCATCGGCGCCTCCCCCTCCCTGCCCGACACGCCCCTGCAGCTCTCGATCAACGCGCAAGGGCGCCTGACGACGCCGGAGGAGTTCGGCGCGATCATCCTGAAGACCGGCGAGCAGGGCGGCGTCACCCTGCTGCGCGACGTCGCCCGTGTGGAGCTGGCGGCGGCGCAGTACGGCCTGCGCTCGCTGCTGGACAACAAGCCGGCGGTGGCGCTGGGCATCAACCAGTCGCCGGGCGCCAACGCGCTGGCCATTTCCGACGCCATCCGGGCGACCATGGCCGACCTCAAGGCCGACATGCCCGACGGCGTCGATTACAGCATCGTCTACGACCCGACGCAGTTCGTCCGCTCCAGCATCGACGCGGTGATCCACACGCTGCTGGAAGCCATCGCCCTGGTCGTGCTGGTGGTCATCGTCTTCCTCCAGACGTGGCGCGCCTCGATCATCCCGCTGCTCGCAGTCCCGGTGTCCATCGTCGGCACCTTCTCGCTGATGCTGGCGCTCGGCTACTCGATCAACGCGCTGTCGCTGTTCGGCATGGTGCTGGCCATCGGCATTGTCGTGGACGACGCCATCGTCGTCGTGGAGAACGTCGAGCGCAACATCGAGAACGGGTTGTCGGCCAAGGAAGCCACCTACCGCGCCATGCAGGAGGTCAGCGGCCCGATCATCGCCATCGCGCTGACGCTGGTCGCCGTCTTCGTCCCGCTGGCGGCCATGAGCGGCCTGACCGGCGAGTTCTACAAGCAGTTCGCGATGACCATCGCGATCTCCACCGTCATCTCCGCCTTCAACTCGCTGACCCTGTCGCCGGCCCTGGCGGCGGTCCTGCTGCGCGGCCACGACCAGCCGCAGGATTGGCTGACCCGCGCGATGAACAAGGTCTTCGGCGGCTTCTTCCGGCTGTTCAACCGCGTCTTCCACCGCGCCTCGACCGGCTATGGCCGCGGCGTCGGCGGGGTGGTGCGGCACAAGGGGCTGATGATGCTGGTCTATGTCGGGCTGCTCGGCGTCACCGTGCTGCTCGGCCGCACCGTGCCGATGGGCTTCGTCCCGGCGCAGGACAAGGAATACCTCATCAGCTTCGCCCAGCTTCCCAACGGCGCCTCGCTCGACCGGACGGAGGCGGTGATCCGCGAGATGACCGACATCGCGCTGGCCCGCCCCGGCGTGCAGAGCGCCGTCGCCTTCCCCGGCCTGTCGGTCAACGGCTTCACCAACAGCTCCAGCGCCGGCATCGTCTTCGTCACGCTGAAGCCCTTCGCCGAGCGCAAGGACCCGTCGCTGTCGGCCGCCGCCATCGCCGGTGATTTGCAGAAGCGCTACGCCGGCCTGAAGGAAGCCTTCGTCGCCATCTTCCCGCCGCCGCCGGTGATGGGCCTTGGCACGCTGGGCGGCTTCAAGATGCAGATCGAGGACCGCGGCGCGCTGGGCTACGAGGCGCTGAACGCGGCGGTCGGCTCCTTCCTGAAGAAGGCCATGGAAACGCCGGAGCTGGGACCGGCCTTCTCCAGCTACCAGATCAACGTGCCGCAGCTCGACGTCGATCTCGACCGGGTGAAGGCCAAGCAGCAGGGGGTGCCGATCGGCGAGGTGTTCGACACCATGCAGATCTATCTGGGCTCGCTCTACGTGAACGACTTCAACAGCTTCGGCCGCGTCTACCAGGTCCGGGTCCAGGCCGACGCGCCCTTCCGCGCCGAATCCGCCGACATCGGCCTGCTGAAGACGCGCAACGCCCAGGGCGACATGGTGCCGCTCTCCTCGCTGGTCACGGTCAAGCAGAGCTACGGGCCGGAGATGGTCGTGCGCTACAACGGCTACACCGCCGCCGACATCAACGGCGGCCCGGCCCCCGGCTATTCGTCGGGCCAGGCGCAGGCGGCGGCGGAGCGCATCGCCCAGGAAACCCTGCCGCGCGGCGTGCGGTTCGAATGGACCGACCTGACCTATCAGGAGATCCTGGCCGGCAACGCGGCGCTGTGGATCTTTCCCATCAGCATCCTGCTCGTCTTCCTGGTGCTGGCCGCCCAGTACGAGAGCCTGACCCTGCCGCTGGCCATCCTGCTGATCGTCCCAATGAGCCTGATGTCGGCGCTGGCCGGGGTGTGGCTGACGGGGGGCGACAACAACATCTTCACGCAGATCGGCTTCATGGTTCTGGTCGGCCTGTCGGCGAAGAACGCCATCCTGATCGTCGAGTTCGCCCGCGAGCTGGAGCATCAGGGGCGCAGCGTGGTGCAGGCCGCCATCGAAGCCAGCCGGCTGCGGCTGCGGCCCATCCTGATGACCTCCATCGCCTTCATCATGGGCGTGGTGCCGCTGGTCACCTCGACCGGCGCCGGCGCCGAGATGCGCCACGCGATGGGCGTGGCGGTGTTCGCCGGGATGATCGGCGTCACCCTGTTCGGCCTGATGCTGACGCCGGTCTTCTACGTCCTGCTGCGCACGATGGTCGGGGCCGGCAAGCCGGCGGCGGTGCCGACCGGTCCGGCGCTCGCCCATGGGCATGGGGACGACTGAGCGTTCCTGAAGGAGCCTTCGCCTTAACCGTGGCGGGGAGCCGGGGCCGAGCGCCCCGCTCCCCGCCGCGTCGTTTCTCCGCCGACCCTCCCCCTGCTTGCTCTGGCACAACGAACGGCGACGCTTCCGCCGGCACTCTCACCGTCACGCACCGCCCATTCGCTGGCGGCCCCGGTTGGAGACCCCGTCATGTCCAGTGCAGCCATCAGCACCACCCTGTACCGCCATCACCACGCCACCGTCGGGCAGCTCGTCGACCGGATCGACTCCCTGCTGGCGGCACCGTCCCCGGTGGCGAACGCCGCCGCTCTCGCCGCGGCGGTCCGCGACCTGTTCGGCGTGTTCACCGTCCACCTGTCGCTGGAGGACAGCGCGCTCTACCCGCGTCTGCTGGCCCACCCGACCCCGGCGCTCCGCGCCACGGCGGCGCGCTTCCAGGCCGAAATGGGCAGTCTGCGGGCGCGCTTCGACCGCTACCGGGCGAGCTGGCCCGGCCCGTTGGCGGTGTCCAAGGACCCGGAGACCTTCGTCCGCGAGACGCGCGAGGTGGTGACCGCCCTCAAGCACCGCATCGCCCGCGAGGACCTGGAACTGTACGACGTCATCGACCGCGCCGCCCTCGCCGACAAGACGGCCGACCGCTGAAGGCGGTGCCCGCGCCTCCCTCTTGACAATTCGTTCGCTACCTTGCAAATATCGCTAGGTAGCGAACGAATTGAGGGGAGCTTCTGCGTCATGGATCAGCGGAACGACGCCGGGCATCCGACCGTGGGAGCGTGGACGAAACGCTGCTACTTCGCGGGCCGCGCGCTCATGGACGCGACCCTGCGGCCGTACGATCTGGGATCGACGCAATGGTATGTGCTCTGGCATCTGGCGCAGGTCGGCCCGACCGTTCAGCGCGATCTCGGGCGGGCGCTCGAACTCGAACGGGCGACCTTGAGCGGAATCGTCGCCACGCTCGTCCGCAAGGGGCTGGTGTGCCAGACATCGAGCGGCGACGATCAGCGCCAGCGTCTTCTGACGCTGACCGCCGCGGGTGAAGCCCTGTGGCGTGAACTCCCCGATCTTTCGTTCATTCACGACGCCGCGTTCGGCGGCATCGACGAGGCCGACTTGGCCACGACGATCCGTGTCCTGCAAACGGCGACCGAACGCCTGCAATATCTTTTGCGAAAGGAATGAACCGATGACGATCCTGATCACCGGAGCGACGGGGCTCGTGGGTGAGCGGCTCGTTCCGCGGTTGATCGAAGCGGGACGGTCCTGCCGGCTGCTGCTGCGGGCCGGAAAACCCTGCGCCGCCGGAGCAACCGCCGTGACCGGCGACATTCTCGACCCGTCGACGCTGCCGGACGCCGTCCGGGGCGTCTCGGCGATCGTGCATCTGGCGGCCGTCTTCCGCACCCAGGATTCGGACCTGATCTGGCGGAGCAACCTCGACGGAACCCGCAACCTGATCGCCGCAGCGAAAGCGGAAGCCCCGGAGGCGCGCTTCATCCTGTCGAGCACCAGCCATGTCTACAACATCGGCAACCCGCATCCCGGGCGGGAGGACGACCCGGTCGATCCGAAACAGGCCTATCCCGCGAGCAAGGTGGCGGCGGAAAACGCCCTGCGCGAAAGCGGCCTGACCTGGTCCATCGTCCGCTTCCCGTTCGTGTACGGCGACGGCGACGGGCATCTCGAATCGCTGCCGAGATACGTCGGCGACTGGCATCCCGCGCAGCGGATGAGCACAATCCATCACCGCGACATCGCCACGGCGATGAATTTGGCTTTGGACGGGGTGTTCGATCGGCGCGTCGTCAATGTTGCGGACGACGCGGCGATGTCCATCCACGAGCTTGCGGGCGTGCTGGAAACGAGACTGGCGTCGCGTTCCGAGCCCCTCCCGCATCCCTGGCATCTGCACGTCGACACGTCCTTCGCGCGCCGTCTCGGCTTTCGCCCGACCGTGAGGACCGTCCACCAAGCCCTGCAAGAAGGGTTGATGTGACCGGGTAATCAGGGGCAGCCGAAACAGTCCTGTCATGACCCGTCGCGTGCTTGCGCACCCTCGCCGTGGGCTGGCCAGGGGGTACAAGTAAGAATGCGACTTGTTCGCAATTGACTTTTGCCCTATAGGTCTGGCGGCTCGGGGGAGGATTCCGGGGGTCTGTTCAATCCGGTGGCTGGGAGGCCGATCCATGCCGTTCCATCCCAGAATGCAAAGCAGCACGGAAGGGATCACCATCCTGGGTGACCTTCAGTGGCGCGCCTGGAACGGGATGATCGCCGACCTCTGGAACGTCGCCTGCGACCGGAACGGCCAGGGGGAGTATGTGTCGGAGGCCCCGCGGCTGGTGATCGTCCTCGATCAGGTGGGGGAAGGCGGCTTGCACGTCACGGCCTCGCCCGGCCGCGGCGAGGCCGGCCGGCTCAGCCGGCGCGAACCGCTGAGCTATGTGCCCGCCGGCCTGCGGGTATGGTCGCGCACGGTCAACGTCCGTCGGCTCACCCATCTCGACCTCCATTTCGACATGTCCGTTCTGGGAAGCCGCTTCGTGGACGGGCTGGACGTCCGGGGCATGGAGCGGCCACGGCTGAATTTCGCCGACGACCGACTGTTCGCGCTGGCCCGCCTGATCGCGGCGGAATGCCGGACGTCGGCGAACCTGCACGACCTCTACGGCGAGAGCCTGATGGCCGCGCTGTTCGTCGGCCTCGCGCAGGCGGAACCCGTTGCCGAACGCAAGCGGGGGCAACTGCCGCCGCGTCAGTTGAGGCGCGTCACCGACTACATCGAGGCGCATTGCGCCCGTCCCATCCGCCTGCAGGAACTGGCCGAGCTGACCGGCCTGTCCACCACCCACTTCTGCACCGCCTTCAAGGCCTCGACCGGACTGCCGCCCCACAAATGGCAGATGCGGGTCCGCGTGGAACGGGCCAAGAGTCTGCTGACCGGCTCGGACATGACGCTGGCCACCGCCGCGGTGATGGCGGGCTTCTCCGATCAGGCGCACCTGACGCGCGTCTTCCGCCAGATCGTCGGCACCACGCCTGCCGCGTGGCTGCGCAACCACACCGGCTGAGCCGGGCGCTGCCCGACGCACCCCGGCATCGACGAATGCCGGAAGATCGTCCAACCCGTCCAAAGAGCGTTCAATCGCGCCGCTTCATGCACATGCTAATCATTCGCAACAACGAGGGCGCTTCGGGACTCGCCGGTCCGAAGGCGTTCCGCGGATGCCGCATACAGTCCGAGGCCGATTGCGATGAGTGATATTTCCAACAAGCCACTGACCCGCTTCCTTTTGAGCAGTACGGCGCTCGCTGCCCTGCTGGTGCCGGCGCTCGCCCAGGCGCAGGACGCCACCGCCCCGGCGGTCCTGGCACCGGTGACCGTCGAGGGCAGCCGGAGCGCCGACACCGCGACCAGCCCGGTCCGCGGCTATGTGCCCGGCCGCTCGACCACGGGGTCCAAGACCGACATTCCGCTGGAGGCGATCCCGCAATCCGTCTCGGTGATCGGGCGCGAGGAGATGGACGACCGCGGCGCGCAGAAGGTGGACGAGGCGCTGCGCTACACCCCCGGCGTCTTCAGCCAGCCCTTCGGCCCGGACAGCGACACCAACTGGATCTTCATCCGCGGCTTCCAGGCGACGCAGACCGGCGTCTACCAGGACGGACTCCAGCTCTACAGCTACGGCTTCGGCGGTCAGTTCGTGGACAGCTACACGCTGGAGCGGATCGAGGTGCTGCGCGGCGCCTCCTCCGTGCTCTACGGCGGCAGCAACCCCGGCGGTCTGGTGAATTACGTCACCAAGCGGCCCGGCGACACGCCGGTGCGCTCGGTCGAGGCAGGGATCAACCAGCATGGCACCGCCCATCTCGGCGTTGATGTCGGCGGCGCCATCGACCCGACGCTGAGCTACCGGCTGACCGGGCGCATCGCCGGCGGCGACAGCTACACCGACTTCGCGGACGGCTTCCGCGGCACCATCTCGCCGAGTTTCAAGTGGTCGCCGAACGAGCGCAGCACGCTGACGGTGCTG
Organism: Azospirillum himalayense; assembly: GCF_042657465.1. NCBI lineage: Bacteria > Pseudomonadati > Pseudomonadota > Alphaproteobacteria > Rhodospirillales > Azospirillaceae > Azospirillum > Azospirillum himalayense. The sequence goes on from NZ_JBHSLC010000003.1 coordinate 180,700, forward strand.
AGCAACTACACCGACATCGACGAGACGCACAACGGCGGCGCCTTCCTGCCCTATGTCGGCACGGTGAAGCCGGCCCCCTTCGGGCGCATCGACCGCAAGGCCAACTTCACCGAGCCGGACATCGACACCTTCCGGCGCCGTCAGGCCTCCATCGGCTACGAGTTCGAGCACCGCTTCGACAACGATCTGACCTTCCGCCAGAACGCCCGCTACGGCTACAGCCGGGTCCACGAGGTCTCGGTCTATCCCTTCGGCTACAACGGCTTCTCGGCGGTGCCGACCGATCCGGACAACCTGTTGTCGCGCATCAATTTCGAGCACACGACCAAGGTCAACACCTTCCTGATCGACAACCAGCTCGAATCCAAGTGGCAGACCGGACCGGTCGCCCACACGGCGCTGGTCGGTGTCGACTACAAGTATTTCAAGATGGATCAGGTGCAGGCGTCCGGCTCGGCCACGCCGATCAGCGCCACCAACCCGGTCTACGGCGCCGCTCAGGGCCAGCGCTTCTCCTACATCGACCAGGAGCTGACGATGGGTCAGCTCGGCGTCTACCTCCAGGACCAGATGCGCTTCGGCCAGGGCTTCCTGGTGACGCTGAATGGGCGCTACGACATCGCCTCGACCGACGCCGACGGCACGCCCGCCTATGACGGCAAGGACGGAAAGTTCAGCGGACGCGCCGGGCTGGCCTACGAGTTCGCCAACGGCATCACCCCCTACGTCAGCGCCTCGACCTTCTTCAACCCGGTGCTGGGATCGTCGGCGGTGGCCGGCGTGTTCAAGCCGGAAACCGGCCAGCAGTACGAGGTCGGCGTCAAGTACCGCCCGGCCTGGATGGACGCCATCTTCACCGCGGCCCTGTTCGACCTGACGCGCACCAACGTGGTGACCGGACCCTTCAACGCCGAGACGCAGCTGGGCGAGGTCAATTCGCGCGGCATCGAGCTGGAGGCCAAGGCCAACATCACGCCGAACCTGAAGGCGGTCGCCTCCTTCACCGCGCTCGACCTCGACATCAAGAAGGACGCCAACCCGGCGCTTATCGGCAAGACCCCCTACATCGTGCCGCAGGTCCAGGGCTCGGCCTTCCTCGACTACACCTTCCGGGAAAATGCGCTGGACGGCGTGTCGGTGGGCGGCGGCGTGCGCTACGTCGGCTCGTCCTGGGCCGACAACGAGAACACGCTGAAGGTCCCCGCCGCCACCGTGTTCGACGCGCGGATCGGCTACAAGCCCGCCGCCTGGGGCGTGAATCTCGCCGTCACCAACCTGTTCGACAAGGAGTATGTGGCGAGCTGCCAGACCCAGTTCTCCTGCGGCTACGCCGAGGGTCGGACGGCTCTGCTGACCGTCAACATGACGTGGTGACGTGAATCCCCTCTCCCGTCCCGGGAGAGGGTGCCCGCGCAGCGGGCGGGTGAGGGTAAAGCCGAGGATCAATCAACTATCCTTGGCGGTACCCTCACCCTTCCCGCGCATTGCGCGGGCCCCTTCCCTCTCCCGGGGCGGGAGAGGGAAATTCATAGGAACATTCAGAAAGACCGATGACCAGCCCGGACCAGACCCAACCCCTCTACGACCTCGCAGGCGTGAGCTTCTCCGTTGCCGGACGGGCGATCCTCTCGGGGCTGTCGCTCCGGCTGGAGCAGGGACGGATCTATGGGCTGGTCGGCCCCAACGGGTCGGGCAAGAGCACGCTGATCCGCCTGCTGGCCCGCCAGCAGCCGCCGGGTGGTGGCGCCATCCGCTGCCTGGGGACGGACCTTTCGCGGATCGGCGACCGCGACTTCGCGCGCACCGTCGCCTACATGCCGCAATTCACCCCGCCCGCCGAGGGCATGACGGTGCGGGAGCTGGTGGCGCTCGGCCGCTTTCCCTGGCACGGCGCGCTCGGCCGCTTCGGGGCAGAAGACGCCGCCAAGGTGGCGGAGGCCATCGCCGAAACCCACCTGGACGCCTTCGCCGACCGGCTGGTCGACAGCCTGTCGGGCGGCGAGCGGCAGCGCGTCTGGCTGGCCATGATGCTGGCCCAGGACACGCGCTGCCTGCTGCTCGACGAACCGACCTCGGCGCTGGACATCGCCAGCCAGGTGGAGCTGCTGGGGCTGGTGCGCCGGCTGAGCCGGGCGCGCGGCATCGGCGCGGTCATCGTGCTGCACGACATCAACATGGCGGCCAGCGTCTGCGACGAGATCCTGGCGATGCGCAACGGCGCGCTGATCGCCCAGGGCACGCCCGACGCCATCATGACCGGCGAGACGCTGGGGGCCATCTACCGTCTCGCCATGACGACCGTCCCGCACCCGGTGACCGGCAAGCCGATCGGTTGCGTGCTGTGACGGGGCGGACGACGATCACGCGCCGCCACGCGCTGGGGCTGGCCGCCGGAGCGGTGCTGCTGCCCCGCCTCGGGCACGCCGCGTCGGGGCGGCGGGTCGCCGCCATCGACTGGGCAGGGCTGGAGACGGCACTGGCGCTGGGCATCGTGCCGGTCGCCGCGACCGAATTGATCCAGTTCCGCAAGACCGTCGTCGAACCGGAGGTCCCGGGGTCGGTGATCGACCTCGGCCTACGCGGCACACCGAACTACGAGGCGCTGACCCTGGCCGAGCCGGACCTCATCCTCACCTCCAACTACTATGAGGGGCAGCGGGCCAGCCTGGAGCGGGTGGCGGAAACCCTGTCGCTGCCGATCTACCAGCCGGGCGTGCCGCCTTACACGCTCGCCACCGAAGCGGCGCTGACCCTCGGCCGGGTGCTGGGCCGGGAGGCGGAGGCCCGCGCCTTCGTCGCCGGAGCCGACGCGGAGATCGCCCGGCTGGGCGACTCCCTGCGCGGCACCGTCCGCCGCCCGGTTCTGGCGATCAACTTCGGCGACGCCCGCCATGTCCGCGCCTTCGGCGACGACAGCATGTTCGGCGCGGTGCTCCAGCGGCTGGGGCTGCGCAACGCCTGGGCCTCGCAATCGAGCTACAGCGCCGCGGCGCCGCTGGGGATCGAGGCGCTGGCCCGGATGCCGGACGCCATCACCGTCGTCGTTCCGCCGCTGCCGTCCGACGTGGTGCGCGGGCTGGACGACAGTGCCCTATGGCAGGCCCTGCCGATGGTGCGGCAGAAGCGGGTGAGCGTGATCGAGCCGGTGAACCATTTCGGCGGGCTTCCGGCCGCCCTGCGCTTCGCCCGCCTCGTCACCGCCGCCCTGCTGCGGCCGGAGACCGTCCGCCATGGCTGAGCGCGTGGCCGTCAACCGAATCCTGCTGTGGAGCGGGCTGGCGCTGGCCGCCGCCGCGCTGTCCGCTTGGCAGGTCGCCGGGCACGCCGCGGCACCGTCCATGCCTTTGCCGCCGGACGCCGCATGGCTGGACGGCGTCATCCTCTATCACAGCGTGTTGCCGCGGATCGCGGTGGCACTGGTCGCCGGGGCGGCGCTCGGCCTGTCCGGGCTGCTGCTCCAGCGCATTCTGCGCAACCCGCTGGCCGAGCCCTCGACGCTCGGCGTGTCGGCGGGCGCCCAGCTCGCCCTGACGCTGGGGATGCTCTACGCTCCGACCGTGATGGATCACGCGCGGGAGGGGGTGGCGTTGGCCGGCGGTCTGGCGTCGGTCGGGCTGATCCTCGCCATGACGTGGCGGCGCGGGCTGGAGCCGGTGGCCGTCGTGCTGGCCGGGATGATGGTCGCCCTGACCGCAACGATGGGCAGCGCCGCGTTGATCCTCGCCAACGGCGAATACCTCTTTTCCATCTTCCTCTGGGGCGGCGGGGCGCTGGCGCAGCAGAGCTGGGGGCCGACGCTGACCATCGCCGTCCGGCTGCTGATCGGCGTCGGCGCCGCGTTCCTGCTGATGCGCCCGCTGGCCATCCTCGGGCTGGACGACGCCAGCGCCCGCAGCCTCGGCATTGCCCTCAACACCACGCGCTTCGGAGTCATCGGGGTCGCGGTCTGGCTGGCGGCGAGCGTGACGGCGGAGGTCGGGGTGATCGGCTTCGTCGGTCTGGCCGCCCCGGCGCTGGCGCATCTGAGCGGCGCGCGCACCCAGGGCCAGAGGCTGGTCGCCGCCCCGCTGATCGGCGCGCTCCTGCTCTGGCTGACCGACGGGCTGGTGCAGCTTCTGGCCGGGGTGGACGGGGAGCGGGTGCCGACCGGGGCGGCGACGGCGCTGCTCGGCGGCCCGCTGCTGCTGTGGCTGCTGCCGCGCCTGCGCATGTTCGAATGGCCGTCGCTGAACAGCCGTCCCGCGCCGTCGCGCCGCAGCCCGCACCCTTACCGGCTGATCGCCCTGTTCGCCGTCCTCGGCGCCGTTGCCGTGGGCCTCGCCCTCACGGTCGGTTATGGGCCGGGCGGCTGGACGCTGTCCACCGGCCCGCTGCTCGACACGCTGCTGGGCTGGCGCGGCCCCCGCGTGGCGGTCGCGGCGGCGTCCGGGGCGATGCTGGCTGCCGCCGGGATGCTGTTGCAGCGGGTGACCGCCAACCCGCTGGCCAGCCCGGAAATCCTCGGCGTCGGCACCGGGGCGGGGGTCGGGCTGACCGCCGCGCTGTTCCTCGTCGCAGCACCCGGCTTCGGCGTGCAGCTCGCCGCATCGGCGGCGGGGGCGGTGCTGACGCTGGCCGCCATGTTGGCCCTGTCGCTGCGCGCCGGCTTCGGGCCGGAGCGGCTCCTGCTGGCCGGCATCGCCATGAGCGCCCTGTGCAGCGCCGTGCTGACCGCGGTCATCGCCACCGGCACGCCGCAGGCCTTCGCCCTGCTGCGCTGGCTGAGCGGATCGACCAACGAGGCCGGCCCGGGCGACGCCTGGTTCTGCGCCGGTGTGGCGGTGCTTCTGCTGGCAACCCTACCACTGACCGCCAAGTGGTTGGAGATCCTGCCGCTGGGCGACGTGACGGCGCGGTCCGTCGGGTTGCCGGTGCGGCGCTGCCGCGTCCTGCTGGTGCTGCTGGCCGGGCTGCTGACCGCGGCGGCGGCGCTGTTCGTCGGGCCGCTGAGCTTCATCGGCCTGATCGCGCCGCATCTCGCCCGGCTGGCCGGGCTGGGCCGCCCACTTAACCAGGGTATCGGGGCCGTCCTGATCGGCGCCGGGCTGATGGTGGTGTCGGATTGGCTGGCCCGCACCGTCGCCTTCCCTTATCAATTGCCGCTCGGCCTGTTCGCCGCGCTGCTCGCCGGCCCCTATCTGGTCTGGCTGCTCGGCCGCTCCGACGCCCGCAGCCATTGACGCCGCCTGCCCCTTTCCGCCGTTCCGCAATGAGAAGAGCCATGCTCCGCCGTTTCCTCTCCTACTACCGTCCCTTCACCGGCCTGCTGGTGCTCGACATCGTGTGCGCCGTCCTGTCGGGCCTGCTGGAGCTGGGATTCCCGATGGCCGTGCGCGCCTTCGTCGACCAGCTCCTGCCGACCCAGGACTGGCCGCTGATCGTCGCCGCCACGGTGGCGCTGCTGGCGATCTACATGGCGAACGGCGGCCTGATGGCCATCGTGACCTATTGGGGCCACATGCTCGGCGTGAACATCGAGACGGAGATGCGCCGCAAGAGCTTCGACCATCTGCAGAAGCTCTCCTTCAGCTTCTACGACAACAACAAGACGGGCCATCTCGTCGGGCGGGTCACCCGCGACCTGGACGAGATCGGCGAGGTGGCGCACCACGGTCCCGAGGATCTGCTGATCGCGGTGATGACCTTCGTCGGCGCCTTCACACTCATGGCCGTGGTGCATCTGCCGCTGGCGCTGATCACCGCGGCCATCGTGCCGGTGATCGCCTTCGTGACCAGCCGCTACGGCGGGCGGATGACGAAGAACTGGCAGGCGCTCTATTCCCGCGTCGGCGACTTCAACGTCCGCATCGAGGAGAATGTCGGCGGCATGCGCGTCGTCCAGGCCTTCACCAACGAAGACCACGAGCGCAAGCTGTTCGCCGAGGACAACGACCGCTACCGCACCACCAAGCTCGCCGCCTACAAGATCATGGCGGCCTCGACGACGCTCAGCTACATGAGCATGCGGCTGATCCTGATCGTCGTCATGCTGACCGGCGCCCATTTCGTGCTGGTGGGCGAGCTGACCCAGGGCGGGTTCTTCGCCTTCCTGCTGCTGGTCAACACCTTCTTCCGCCCGATCGAGAAGATCAACGCGGTCATCGAGACCTACCCCCGCGGCATCGCCGGCTTCCGCCGCTATACCCAGCTCCTCGACACCCAGCCGGACATCGCCGACGCGCCCGGCGCCGTCGCGGCCCCGGCGCTGAAGGGCGACATCCGCTACGAGGGCGTGTCCTTCGGCTACGACCCGGCGCGCCCGGTGCTGAAGGGCGTCGACCTGTCGATCAGGGCCGGCTCGACCGTCGCCTTCGTCGGGCCGTCGGGTGCCGGCAAGACGACGATCTGCTCGCTGCTGCCACGCTTCTACGAGGTCATGGCGGGACGCATCACCATCGACGGGCTGGACATCCGCGCCATGACGCTGGCCTCGCTGCGCCGGCAGATCGGCATCGTCCAGCAGGACGTATTCCTGTTCGGCGGCACGATCCGCGAGAACATCGCCTACGGCCGTCTCGGCGCCGGCGACGCGGAGATCATGGAGGCGGCGCGGCGGGCGCATCTCGACGGGCTGATCGCCTCCCTGCCGGAGGGGCTCGACACGATCATCGGAGAGCGCGGCGTGAAGCTGTCCGGCGGGCAGAAGCAGCGCCTGACCATCGCCCGCATGTTCCTGAAGAACCCGCCGATCCTGATCCTCGACGAGGCGACCTCCGCGCTCGACACCCAGACCGAGCGGGAGATCCAGAAGTCGCTGATGGAGCTGGCGGAGGGGCGGACCACCCTGGTCATCGCCCACCGTCTGGCGACCATCCGCAACGCCGACGAGGTCTATGTCGTCGGCACCGAGGGCGGGCTTCAGAGGATCACCCACGAGGAGCTGGCGGCGCGCGGCTGATCGCGCCGCAAGCTCCTCGCGCGGCGGCCTCAGCCCTCGGCGGCGATGGCTTGGACGAATTCGTCGAGAAGGGCTTCGGTGTCCAGGCCATAGTCGTCCGCCACCTCGGCGATGGTCTGGAAACGCGCCATCGGGCAGCCGGGACAGGCCATCCGGTGCTTGAGGAAGACGGAAAGGGTCGGTGGCCAGCGCTCCAGCACATCCTCGACAAGATCAGAGGACGAGGGCAAGGCCGTGGTGGTGGAGTGTGATGGCGGGGCGATCATCCCGTCACTCTGGCACACCGGAACGCGCGTCTCTTTGCGCCCGCGCAAACGGAACGAAGGCTCCGCCCCGGTTATTTCTCCTCCGGCCTCTCCGGCCTGGGCAGGTCCTCGGCGATGGCGACCAGGGCGTGGGGCTGGCGGATCGTCACCTGCTGGCGCCCGCTCCCGACGATCCCCTGCCCCTCCCAGCCGCTGAGGATGCGGCTCACCGTGTGCAGCGTGGTGCCGGTCATCTCCGCGATGTCCTGGCGGGACAGCGGAAAGTCGATCTCGACGCCATTCCCAACCCGGCGGCCGGCCTGACGGACCAGCCGCAGGAGCGCGTGGGCGACGCGCCGCTCGACCCGCTCGGTGGACAGCTCGCGCAGGCGGGTCTGCACCTCCTGCAGGCGGCGGCCGACGACGTCCAGGGCGTTCAGCGCGATGCGGGGGTAGCGCTCCATCAGCTCGCCCATCGTGGCGGCCGTCCAGTGGACGCCGACGCAATCGACCATGGCGAGCGCGTCGGCCGGGTAGATGCCGCCCGAGAACACCGCCGCCGTGCCGAACATCTCCCCCGCGCCGATGTAGCGGACCACCAGCTGCTGCCCGTCGGCCCCGGTCTGGACGATCTTGACCCGCCCGTCGATCAGCGCGTGGCACAGCGCCGCGCGGTCGCCCTGGGAGAAGATGGTGGTTCCCTTCTCGATCCGCCGGGTGTGGGCGGACCGGACGATCTCCGCCAAGGCCGCCGCGTCCAGACCGGAGAACAGCCGCAGGCCACGCAGAACGGCGGGATCGGGGGCAAGCGGCGTCATCGGACCATCCTTACGGCAAAGGCCGCGCCCGACCACCCCAGCGGGAAGCCGTCACGGAAACGTTGCCTTACACCATGACCGCCCGCGCGCCGCGCCGCAACCCGCCTGCGATCAAGGTCCCAGTTTGGCTGTTTGTGCTGGAACAAAGAGCCGTCCCGACCGGCACTTTAGGCTTGCCATCACATCGCAACCCTCCGGACCTCCCCCATGCAAATCGCCGAACAGTCCACCGCGGCCGAGCCGGTCATCGACGTCCAGTCCATTCCGCCCCACCAACGCCACCCGCTGATCCTCCAGGCCACGCAGGATCTGGCGCCGGGCCGCGGCTTCGTGCTGGTCAACGACCATGACCCGCGCCCGCTCTCCCTCCAGATCCAGGCGCTGTTCGGCGACGCGGTGAGCTGGACCTATCAGGAGCGCGGGCCGGAGCGCTGGCGGGTGCGCATCGGGCGGCCCGAGTCCGGGACCGCGCCGGCGACCTCCCTGCGGGTGCGCATCGGGCGCGGCGGGCAGGCCAGCGCGGTGGCCGCCGAAACGCCGCTCGGCGTGGCGGGCGGCGGGCTGGTCTGCGAGATCACCGACTGCCCGCCCGGCACGACCGCGGAGCAGGTGCTCGACCTGATGCAGGGGGTCATCCCGCCGGCCGGGCAGCTTCACCTGCCCTACGAGCGTCTGGTCGCCCGGCGTTCCGGCTCCTGCTGCGGCGGAATGTGCGGCTGATCGCCCCAGGCGGCGTTTCGGGACCTTGGGCTTGACCGTCATCAAGGATGGTATGACCACCGGGCTGTATTGCCGAAGCCCGGCGGGCTCCGCCCGCCAAACGACCATTCCGAAGGGAAGGAGACAGGCGTATGCGCGATCCCGGATTTATGGCTCAGGCCCAGGAGATGGCCCCGGACACCCGTGCCCGCGACGTCGAGGTCCAACTGACGCGGGCCGGACTGGGGGTCGCGCGGCGGCTCGGCGACCGGGCCGGCGGCCTGCTGTTCGACCGGCTGCTGCGGATTTTGGAAGCGCGCCACCCGCGCGCCTTCACCGCCCTCGGCGAGTTGCCCGACGCCCGCCTGCTCATCGACCCGGTGGACGCGCCCGCCGCCCTGCTGCTCCGCGTCGGCCCCACCCTCGCCCTGCGGGTCTGCGACCGCAACGCCGAGGCGGAGGCCACGGTGCGCGGCCCCTGCGCGCGGCTTCTCGACCTGCTGGAAGGGCGCATCGACGGCGACGCGCTGTTCTTCCGCCGCGAGCTCTCCATCGAGGGCGACACCGCGCTGATCCTGGCGCTCCGCAACACGCTCGACGGCGAGGAGATGGACCTGTTCGGCGACGTCGCCGCCGCGGCTGGTCCGCTGCGGCACGCCCTGCCCGTGGCGCGGCGCAACGCCGGGCGGGCGCTCGACCTGCTCGCCACGGCGCGCCGCTTCGCCCCGCCGCCGGTGCGCTGGGGCATGGCCGTTCTGGAGCGGCGGCTCACCGGCCCGCGGCAGGGAGCGTGACGGCATGGGGTCCTTCGAACTGATCTGCCCGGCGGGCAACCCCGCCGCGTTGCGCGCCGCCGTGGACGCGGGCGCCGACGCCGTCTATCTGGGCTTCCGCGACGAGACCAACGCGCGCAACTTCCCCGGCCTGAACTTCTCGCGGCCGGAGCTGGCCGAGGCCATCGCCTACGCCCACGCGCGCTCCGTCCAGGTCTTCGTCGCCATCAACACCTACCCCCAGGCCGGCAACCTCGCCCCCTGGCAGCGCGCGGTGGACGACGCCGCGCGGCTGAAGGCGGACGCGGTCATCCTCGCCGACCTCGGCCTGCTCGACCACGCGGCGAAGCACCACCCGGAGCTGCGGCTCCACCTGTCCGTTCAGGCCTCCGCCGCCAACGCCGAGGCGATCCGGCTCTACCGCGAGGCCTTCGGCGTGCGGCGGGTCGTGCTGCCCCGCGTGCTGACGGTGCCGGAGATCGCCCGGCTGAACGCCGAGGTCGACGTGGAGACGGAGGTCTTCGTCTTCGGCGGCCTCTGCCCGATGGCAGAGGGGCGCTGCTCGCTGTCCTCCTATGCGACCGGGTTGTCGCCCAACAAGCAGGGGGTCTGCTCCCCGGCCAGCCATGTGCGCTACGAGCCGCGCGGCGAGGCGCTGGCCTCCCGTCTCGGCGGCTTCACCATCAACGTCTTCGGCGCCGGGGAGCCGGCGGGCTACCCGACGCTGTGCAAGGGCCGCTTCGTGCCCGGCGGCGGCACCTCCAGCGATCCGGCCTACCTGTTCGAGGAGCCGACCAGCCTCAACGCGCTGGCCCTGCTGCCGGAGCTGAAGGCCGCCAAGGTGTGCGCCCTGAAGATCGAAGGCCGCCAGCGCGGCAAGGCCTACATCGCCGCCGTGGTCGGCGCCTACCGCCGGGCGCTGGACGCGTTCGAGCGCGGGCTGCCCGTGCCGGCGCTCGACCTGGAGGCCATGGTCGAGGGCGGGGCCCAGACCACCGGCGCCTACACCCGCGCGTGGCGCTGAGGAGTTGCGTTCATGAAACCCACCCTGACCCTTGGCCCCGTCCTGTTCAACTGGCCGGCGGAGCGCTGGCGCGATTTCTACGCCCGCATCGCCGACGAGGCGCCGGTCGACGCCGTCGTCGTCGGCGAGATCGTCTGCTCCAAGCGCGCCCCCTTCCTCGCCCCGGTCATGGACGAGGTGATCGCCCGTCTGGCCGCCGCCGGGAAGGAGGTCTGGCTCGCCAGCCCGATCCTGGTCGGCAGCGACCGCGAGCGCGCGGCGATGCGCGACCTCCTGGAGAGCGACCTGCTGCCGGTGGAGGCCAACGACATGGGCGCGCTGGCCCTGCTGGAGGGACGCCGCCACGCCGTCGGCCCCTTCATCAACAGCTACAACGAGGCGACCCTGGCTTGGCTGGCCGGGCGTGGCGCCGTCGCGGTGTCGCTGCCGGCGGAGCTTCCCGCCGCCTCGATCGCTGTGATGGCGAAGACGGGGGCGGCGCTCGGCCTGTCCATGGAGGTGCAGGTGTTCGGGCGGGCGCCGCTCGCCATCTCCGCCCGCTGCTACCACGCGCGGGCGCACGCGCTGCACAAGGACGGCTGCCAGTTCGTCTGCGCCAACGACCCGGACGGCATGCCGGTCAGCACCGTCGACGGCCAGCCCTTCCTGTCGGTCAACGGCACGCAGACGCTGTCGCACGGCTATCTGGCGCTGGCGGCGGAGATCGACCGGCTGCGGGCGATGGGCATCCGGCGCTTCCGCCTGTCGCCGCAGGACCTCGACATGGTCGCCGTTGCCACGGCCTTCCGCGCCGTTCTGGACGGCGAGCGCAGCGGACAGGACGTGATGGCGGAGCTGCGCGGCATGACCGCCGTCCCGCTGGAGAACGGCTTCTTCCACAACATGGCGGGTGCGGCCTACGCCGACGCCCCGGCCGCCTGACGCGCCCGCCATCCGATGTCCGTCGGACCGTCGCTCCCGCGCGGCCCGGCTGACTTTTGAGTCCGCTTAAAGAGGAAACCCCTATGAAGCGCATGTTTGCCCTGCTCGCCTTCGGGCTGGTCGCGTCGTCCCCCGGCCTTGCCGCCGCGCAGGACGCCGATGCCGGCGCGAAGGTGTTCAACCAGTGCAAGGCCTGCCACACCATCGAGGCCGGCGGCCCGAACCGCGTCGGCCCCAACCTGCACGGTGTCGTCGGCCGCAAGGCCGGCTCCGTCGAAGCCTACAAGTATTCTGACGCCATGAAGAACGCCGGGGCCTGGGACGAGGCGACGCTCGACGCCTATCTGGCGGACCCGAAGAGCGCCGTCCCCGGCAACAAGATGGCCTTCGCCGGCGTGAAGAACGAGCAGGCCCGCAAGGACTTGATCGCCTTTCTGAAAAAGAACAGCTGACGACATCGTCGCGTTTTCCTTGGCGGCTTGACCGCCGTCAAGGATGGGAGGGCAAGCCGCCGCTAGGATAACCGCACAATCGTTGATCGATTGCGTCCCCGCTGGACGAGTACCCTCCCGTTTTTCTGCCCCTTTCAAGCCCATCGGCTCTCCGCCGGTGGGCTTTTTTCCTTTCAAGGGCGGCCGCGGACGAGAAGGTGGCCGAAGGCGGCCAGGAACAGGATCGCCGCCGCGCTCCAGGCGCCGGCCGCGGCCAGCAGCCACAGGGAGCGCTCCTCTCCCGCCGCCGCGGCACCCGCCCGCAAGGCAACGGCGAGCGCGGTGAGCGCGTAGCAGCCCGTCACCACCGCCGACCGCCCGAAGGCGTTGCCGGCGTGCTTGCGGATCATGCTCGACATCACCGCGAAGCCCATCAGCCCGAGCGCCCCGACCGTCCAGAGATGGACCGCCATGCTGGGCGACGCCGCCACGGCGGCGAAACCCAGCGGGACGCAGGCGTAGGCTGCGTGCACGGCGAGGACCGATGGCCGGTCGAGCGTCCGCCAGCCCCGCCATTGCAGCAGCCGGGCCGTCTGCATCAGCGCGGCGAGAAGGCTTGCGGCGGCCGTCGTTCCCGAATCCGGTTCGCCCAGCCAGCCGGCCAGCGCGCAGGCGGCGGCCAAGGCGGCGGCGCGCTCGAACCAGGGACACTCGGTGAACAGCGCCGCCTTGCTGGACAGCCCCAGGTGGGTGGCGGTCAGGCTCGGCGCGATGCGCCCGCCCAGCACCATGACCAGCCCGAGCGACAGCGCCAGGGCGGACGGGACGGCGTCGCACAGCGCCGCCCCGGCCAGCGCGCCGACCAGGGCCGCGACGACGGCGTTGCGCCGGTCCCGTGCGGCGGCGACCGGTGCGGTCACGAGAAGGGCCAGCGCGGCGAGGAACGGCGCGTGCGCGGGGACCACCCAGGGCGACAGCGCCCGTCCCGCCAGCCAGAGCGGCACGAGGAGCGGCCAGAGGCGCCCGCCGACCAGCGGCCGCGCGGTCCAGCGCGGCAGGGCGGTGCGCAGGAATCCCGCCATCATCGCCGGCAGAGTGCCGAACAGCAGCGCCCGCCCGTGCCACCCCGGCAGGTCGGCGATCACGTTGGAGACGTTCCAGCCCAGGAGCGCCGGCACCCACAGCCCCACCGCCAGCAGCGCGTCCAGGGCGGTCAGCAAGAAGAAGGGACGGAACGGCACCGTCAGGCCCCGCTCCGCCTTGGCCGGATCATGAGGTGTGATGACCGTTGGGATGGCCGACGTTGCAGTGCCGCCGAAGCTGCTCGACCGACCGGACCCGGACGGTGTTGCCGATGACGTGCAACTGGTGCGGGGAGAGCTTGGTGAAGGTGCGCGACAGCTGTTCCGGCGTCATGCCGAGGCGGCTGGCCAGCACGCGCTTGCTGACCGGCAATTCGACCGTCGCGCCGTCCTCCGCCTCGTCCTGAGGCGACGGATCGACCTGCGACAGGATGAAGGCGGCGAGCCGCTGGGTCGTCGTGCGCAGCTTCAGATTCTTGACCTCGCGCACCAGACCGCGGCACTGCCCGACCAGCGTGCTCATCACCCGCAGCGCCAGCGCGTGGTCGCGGGCGACCTGCGCGCGCAGAACGGGAGCGGCCAGCATCAGAATCCGCGACGATTCCAGCGTCCGTGCCGACATCAGGTACGGCGCGTCGGCCAGGACCGCCGCCGGCACGAAGCAGTCGCCGGGGCGCACGATGTCGATCACCGTCTCCTGCCCCACCTCGTCGCAGCCGGCCAGCATCGCCGTGCCCTCGACGAGAATGTGCAGGAAGTCGGGGATCTCGCCTTCCGCGAACAGCCGTGTCTCGCGCGGGAACCACTGGAGAAGCGCCCCGTAGGTCAGCGCCTCCAAGGTCTCGTCGGCGACTCCCTCGAACAGCGGGAGGTCGCGCATCAGCGTCAGGGCGCCCTGTCTCATCGTCCCGGCTCTGGTGTCGCGGTCAGGCTTCGGAGGCGGGCTTGCGCGACGCCTCAACGAAAATCGGGGCGGCGTCGGACTCATCGTCCTTCAGGCCGGCCTTGAAGGACTTCACGCCCTTGGCGAGGTCGCCCATGACCTTGGGCAGCTTGCCCGCCCCGAACAGCAGCAGGACGAGCAGCAGGACGATGGCCCAATGCATCAGGCTGAAACTTCCCATGACGATGGTCTCCTGGATGAAGGACGGTCAGGCGCGCAGCGCGAGGACGCTGCCGTCGTGGCGGGTGAGGCGGGCGGCGGTGCCCGGAAAACGGTCGAGGAGGACGGCGGCCCGCGCTTCCGGCGCGACCGACAGGGCGGTGGACAGGGCGTCGGCGGTGGTGGCGTCGGGGGCGAGCACCGTGACCGCCAGCCATTCCTGTGCGCAGCCGCCCGTCGCCGGGTCGAACAGATGGGTGAAGCGCCCGGCGGGGTCGAAGGGCGTGCCGTAACCACCGGAGGTCGCCACCGCCCGGTCCGCGATCTCCAGCGTGCCGGCGTTGCGGCCGTCCACGAGCGGATCGGCGAGGCCGACCGACCAGGGGCGGCCCGAGGGATGGTGGCCGAGCGCGCGGATTTCGCCCAGGTCGACCAGCACGTCGGTCATGCCCTCCGCCCGCAGCCGTTCGGACACGCGGTCGGTGACGTAGCCCTGGGCGATGCCGTTCAGCGTCACCGCCATGCCGCGCCCGGCGAAAGCGACGCGGCCCGGTTCGACGCGAAGCTTGCGGTGATCGACCAAATCCCTGGCCGCGCGGAGGACGGCCTCCGGCGGGCCGGCGGGATCGGCGCCGGGGCGGGCGAAATGGCCGGCGTAGAGCTGCCACAGCGGCTGCACGGTCGGGTCGAAAGCGCCGTCGGTGCGGCGACTGAAGGCCGCGGCCTCGGACAGCAGCCGGACCAGATCGGCGGGCGGCGCGTCGAGAACGCCGTCGCGGTTCAGGCGGGCCAGCGCCGAATCCGTTTGGTAGAGGCTGAAGACCCGCTCCAGCCTCGCGACCTCCTCCAGACACAGGGCGATCAGCCGGTCGGCCTCGGCGGGGTCCGGGTGCGCCAGCTGGAGGACGGAATCCGCCCCCAGCGCGACCCCGCGCCACGTCCGCACCGGCACGCCCGCCGCGCGGAGGCCGCCGGGCAGCAGCGCCAGCCCGGCGGCCGTCGCGGCGATGCCGAGAAAGCGGCGGCGGGTGGTCATGGCGTGCCTCCATGCCCGGCGCCGTGGCCGCCACCATGATTGCCGCCCTGCTCCGCCGGCTCGTCCGCTGCGGTCTGTTCGGAGGGAAGCGTGGGATGCAGGATCTCGTCCTCGGTCACCTCGGCGAAGCGCTTGATCCGACCGCCGTTGTCGGCGGCGAAGCGACGGGCGGCGGCCTCGTCGCCGAAGGGGAAGGGCTCGGCCTCGCCCATGCCGCCGCGCTGGCGGCTGCCCACCACGTACCAGGCCTTGCGCGCCTCGATCCAGACGGTCAGGTCGGGCTTGCGCGGATCGGCCGCTTGCGCGACGTCGGTCACGTAGATGGCGCGGACGTCCTTCTCCTCCTCCGGCAGCATGGTGAAGGCGAAGGTGTCGCGGACCGAGGACAGCCAGACCGGGCGGTCGCGCCCGCCGACCAGGATCTGCCCCTTCGGGCCGGGATGGTCGGCGAGATTCATGCCGCAGTAATGGCCGATCGCGTCGGCGGTGATGGCGACGGGCGGCGGCGGGGCGGTCTCCGCCTTCTGCTGCTGGCAGGCGGACAGCGGCAGCAGCAGGCCGACGGCCAGCAGCGTGGCTCTCAGGGAGGTGTTCATCAGATCTGCCTTCTGGAAAAGAGGACGGCGGCCAGCGCCAGCGGTGCGGCGACCCAGCCGGCCAGCACGGCCAGCAGGACGGAGGCCGACACCTGCACCTGCGCGGCCAGCCCGGCGGTGCCGGCGAACTGGCTGACGCTCTTGAAACCGGTCAGATTGAAGAGGCGGAAGGCGTCCGCCGGGTTGGCGAGCAGCAACCCGTTCAGCAGGCCGGCGTTCACCGTCTTCCCGCCGTCGGCCACCAGCAGCCCCAAAAGCGCCATGTCGTAGAGCAGGACCAGCACCAGCCAGATCGCCACCGCGATGCCCGCCGCCGTGCCGCGGTCGCGGACCAGCGTGGAGGCGAGGTAGCCCATGGCTGTGAAGGCCGCACCCAGCAGGACGCTCGATCCGATCATCGCGGCGAAGGCGCGCCAGCTCTCCGGACCGATCTCGGTTCCGCCCATCGCCAGCGCCACTCCGGCGGCGCCGTAGCCCAGCACGGTGGCGAAGGCGATGATCGCGGCGTGGCCGAGGAACTTGCCGATCAGCACCTGCCAGCGCGCCACCGGGTAGGACAGCAGCAGCGTCATGGTGCCGCGGTCGATCTCGCCCACCACCGCGTCGAAGGACAGCAGCAGCGCGATCAGCGGCAGCAGGAAGATGGTCAGGCTGGACAGGCTGACGATGGTCACCTCCACCCGGCCGACGCCGACCGTGCCGGTCGGGGCGGCGCCCAGGAAGCTCAGCGTCAGCGCCAGCGCCGCCATCAGCAACGTGGTGGCGACGACCCAGCGGTTGCGCAGGCCGTCGCGCACCTCCTTGGCGGCGATCGTCAGAAGCGTGTTCATTCCGCAGCCTCCCGGCGCTGGAAGTGGGCGTACATCTCGTCCAGGCTCGGCTGGACGACCTCGATGTCGGCAAGCTCCGGCCCTTCACAGGCGATCTGGCGGAGCGTCGCCACCTTGTCGTCGTTGGCGCAGGTCGTCTCCACCACCTCGCCGGACGGCAGGGTCAGGCGGATGCGCACCGGCAGCTGGGCCAGCCCGCGCAGCGTGGCGAGCGAGCCGTCGGCGACCTTGCGCCCGCGGTTCATCACCACGACGCGGTCGGCCTGCCCCTCTAGTTCGGTCAGGGCGTGGCTGCACAGCAGGACGGTGGTGCCGGCGTCGCGCAGGTCCCGCACGATCTCGTAGAAGCTCTGGCGCAGCGCCGGGTCGAGGCCGGTCGTCGGTTCGTCCAGGAACAGCACCTTCGGCCCGCCGAGCAGCGCCTGGGCCAGCGCCAGCCGCTGCCGCATGCCCTTCGAATAGGTGCCGACACGGCGCTTCACCGCGGCGGGCTCCAGCCCCACCCGCTCGAACAGCGCGTCGTTGCCATCGCGCGAAACCCGCTTCAGCCGGGCGTAGAAGTCCAGCGTCTCGCGCCCGGTCATGCTGGGGTGGAAGGCGACGCTTTCGGGCAGGAAGCCGACCTGCCGGCGGATGTGCGAGGCGGCCGCGCTCGCCGGGTCGCCGCCCAGCACGCGGATGCCGCCGGCGGTCGGCGTGGTCAGCCCGAGCATCAGCTTGATCAGCGAGCTCTTGCCGGCGCCGTTGTGGCCGACCATGGCCACGCATTCTCCGGCGGCGAGGTCCAGATCCACCTCGCGCACGGCGAATGCGTCGCCGTAGCGCTTGGAGACTCCCTCCACACGGATGGTCGGTGTGTCGGTCATTGGGCGTTCCTTTCCGCCGTTTGAGGCCGTGCCGAAGACGGCGGCGGGTTCATCAGAGGGGCGCTGTCGATCACGCCGCCGGGGTGCAGCGCCGGGAACTGCTTCTGCGCCCAGCGGATCACCTGCACGCCGGGGCTGTTCATCAGCAGCTTTGCCGCCGGATAGGCCCACATCACGCGGTCGACGACGTCGTTGGGACGGTAGGCCTCGTCGGCGACGCCGTCGCCGTTCAGGTCGAAGGCGGCGTTGTCGGACCAATAGTTGCCGCGCCCCTTCTCCGACCAGTCGAGGTGACGCGTCCCGACATACTTGACCTGGGTGCGGTTGCCGATGAAGGCGTTGCCGGTCAGCGTGTTGCGTTCCGACCCGGCGGTGAAGTGCACGCCGATCTCGCAGCCCTCGAACCGGTTGCCGGTGAAACGGTTCTTGTTGGCGTTGTAGATGAAGACGCATTTCCAGGTGCCGGTGCGCTGGCCCTCCACCGGGCCGTCGGTCGCCACCGGCATGTCCTTGTCGGCCACCACCTCCACCGGCGCCGCCTGCTCGGGCGACAGATGGCCGTCGATCACGTTGCCCTCGATGAGCGCGCTGTTGGCGTAGTTCAGCAGCAGCCCATGTTCCCGGTCGCCCTGCGAGCGGTTGTTCCGGATCACCAGGTTGTTGGAATACATGATCGCGTAGCCGACATGGTTGCCGACCGACAGGTTGTCCGACACCTCGGACTCGTTCGTGTACATGTAATGGACGGCGAAGCGCACCCGCTCGAACCGGTTGCGGGCGAACAGGTTCTTCTTCGACGTCGTGGTGAAGATGCCGTCGCGCCCGTCCTGGACGCGGTTGTCCACCACCTGCGTGCCCGGCGCGTTCCACAGCTGGATGCCGTTGCCGCGTTCGGACAGGCGCAGGTCGGTGCGCCCGACGACGTCGTTGCGCTGGACCATCACGTCATGGGCGCCCCAGACATAGATACCGATCAGGTTGTCGCGCAGCCGGTTGCCCTCGATCACACCGCGGTGCGCCTCCTTGCCCAGGAAGATTCCGGTGTTCTGCTCGGACAGGCTGATGCCGGAATTGCGGACCTCGACGTTCCGCACGGTCACGTCGGGGGCGAAGACCGTCACGGCGTTCCCCGCCCCTCCCCCGTCGATGACGGCCCCCGGCTCGCCGAGCAGCGTGACCGGCTTGCGGACCACGACGGGGCCGGGGTGCGTGCCGGGGGCGAGGACGAGCGTGTCGCCAGGCATCGCCGCGGCGAGCGCGCCGTCCAGCCCGCCCGGCGCCACCGTCACCGTGGCGGCGCAGGCCGTCCCGGCGGCGAAGACGAGCGCCACGGCGAGGAGGGGGAGTGGAGAGTGGTGGGGCATCTTGTAAGTCCTGGTCCAGGGCTGTTGCCCCCACCCTCCCGCTTCGCGGGTCCCTCCCTCCCCCGCTTCGCAGGGGAGGGCCGAAATCCCCTCCCCCGCTCAGCGGGGGAGGGTTAGGGTGGGGGCAAGCGGCGGGTGCCTCAGGTCGCGCGCGGCTCGACGATCATGCGGCCGCCCATCTCCATGTGCAGGGCGTGGCAGAACCACTGGCAATAGTACCAGTGCACACCCGGACGCTCGGCGATGAAGGTGACCGAGCTGGTCTGCTGCGGCCCGATCTCCATGGCGATGCCGTGGTTCGACAGGGTGAAGCCGTGGGTCAGATCGTCCACATCGTCCATGTTGGAGATGTAGAGCGTCACCTCGTCACCCTGCTTGACCGTGAACTCCTCAAGCCCGTAGGCCGGAGCGCGCTGCCACATGTAGACGCGGACCTTGTTGCCCTCGCGGATCACCTTGGCGTCGTCGTCCAGGTTGACGCCGTCCTTCTTGGCCTGCTGGCGGGCCTCCTCCCACATCGGGTCGTCGCGGGTGAAGACGCTCTTCGGGTTCAGCTTGGAACGGTGGACGATCAGCGTGTCGTGCGGCTCGGCGTAGGTCGGGCCGTCGTGCACCAGCTTCATCTCGTCGCCCGAGATGTCGATGAGCTGGTCGTTCTCCGGCTTGCTCGGACCGACGTTGAGGAAGCGGTCCTTGGAGAACTTGTTCAGCACCATCAGCCACTTGCCGTCGGCGTCCTTGGTCTGGCCCATGGAGGAGTGGGTGTGGCCCGGCTGGTAGTGCACGTCCAGCTTCTGGATGATCGGATCGACCTTCTCGCCCTTGTAGGCGCGCTTGGCCTTGTCGATGTTCCACTTCACGATCTGGCTGTCGAGGAACAGCGTGGTGTAGCCGTTGCCGCGCCCGTCATAGGCTGTGTGCAGAGGCCCGAGGCCCAGCTGCGGCTCTGCCACGATGACGTCCCGCGGCTTGATCTTGTCCTCGAACAGGTCGTCGAGCAGGCGGACGTCCATCACCGACACCGTCGGCGACAGCTTGCCGTTGATGGTGACGTGGATGCCGTCCGGCGCCGCGTTGACGCCGTGCGGGCTGTTGGGGATCGGGATGTAACGGGTGAAGGGCGAGCCGTGGCGGCCGTCCACCACCGGGACGCCGTGCATCACCTCGACCTTGCCGGCCTTCACCGCCTCTTCGATGCGCTTGATGTTGAAGACGACGATCCAGTCCTGCTCGTTCGCCGTCATCTCCGCGGTGGTCACGCCGCCTTCGGAGTTGTAGCAGGTCGAGAAGGCGTATTTGCCCTGGTAGTCCGCCTCGGTGTTGTCGAGGTTGCCGTCCACCCGGACCTGCCACGACACTTTCATGCTGTCGCCGTCGATGGCGGAGAAGTGCGTCCGGTAGTTCTTCGGGTCGAGGTTCTTGCCGTCGTTCGGCATCGGCACGAGCTGCTCGGCGTTTGCGAAGACGTAGCCGGTGCGCGGGTACTTCTGCAGGCGCAGTCCGTGGATCGCCGAGACGTTCGGAATGTCGATGATCTTATCGACCTTCATGATGTCGCAGCGGATGCGGGCGACGCGGGTGTTCGCCTTGTCGTTCACGAAGATGTAGCGCCCGTCGTAGGTGCCATCGGTGAAGGACATGTGCGGGTGGTGCAGGTCGCCGTTCAGCCAGGTGCCGCCGTGGTTGGCCAGATACTTCCGGTTCTCCTCGGTCAGACCCTCGGTCAGGATCTTGCGGCTCTCGTTGGTCAGGCCCCAGCCGGAGGCGCTGCAGCGGTTGAACACTGGGATGCGGTGCAGCTCGCGCATGCTGGGCAGGCCGAGGATGCGCAGCTCACCCGACTGGCCGCCGGAATGGAAGACGTAATATTCGTCGAGATCGCCCGGCTTGACCTCGTACTTCTGGTTGCTCGCCCCCGCGGCCGCGGCCGGCCCGGCGCCGAACAGCGCACCGCCCGCCGTGCCGCCGGCCACCGCACCGGCGATTCCGGCCAGCGCCGCCGCCTTGGCGGTGCCCCCGAGAAGATCGCGGCGGTTCACGCCCGTCCGCTCAACCTTGATGTTCGACGCTTTTGTGTCCGACATGGGTGAACTCCTTCGATGTCCCCTTACGGGGCTCTTGTTTCGACCTGGTGGGTCAAAGTCCTTCCGGCCGGGCGGACAGGTGCCCGGTGGCGGGATCGGTGGTCAGCACGGCGGCGCGGGGCTTGGCCTCGGCAACCGTGCCGGTGGGTTGGGTGGCGTCGCGGCGCTCCCGCTTCAGGCGCTTCTGGATCATGACCGGGCATTTGCGGTCGTGGTGGTAGAGCACCTGGCAGTGGAGGCACTGGATGCATTCGTTGGGGTTGATCGAGCCGTCGGGGTGGATCGCCTGGACCGGGCACTCGTTGGCGCAGCGTCGGCACGGGTTGCCGCATTCCTTGTAGCGGCGCAGCCAGTCGAACATCCGCATCCGGCCGGGGATGGCGAGCGCAGCACCCAACGGGCACAGGTAGCGGCAGAAGAAGCGCTCGATGAACAGGCCGGCGGCGATCAGGGCCACGGCGAACAGGACGAACCACCAGTCGCGGACGAAATGCAGGATGATCGCGGTCTTGAAGGGCTCGACCTCCGCCGCCTTCTCCGCCGTCGCCAGCGAGGTCAGCGACAGGCCGAACAGCAGCAGGAAGATCATGTACTTGATCGGCCACAGCCGCTGATGCAGCCCGAAGGGCACGGCGATCTGACGCACGCCGAGCTTCTTGGCCGCCTTGGAGGCCAGTTCCTGCAGCGCGCCGAACGGGCACAGCCAGCCGCAGAAGGCGCCCCGGCCCCAGAACAGCAGCGACGCGGCGACCGAGAACCACAGGATGAACACCAGCGGGTCCATCAGGAAATAGTCCCAGCGGAAGTCGGTGCGCAGCGCGTTGGCGAAAGTCAGCACGTTGACCACCGACAGCTGCGCCGTCGCGTACCAGCCGAGCCAGACCAGCGTGAAGACGAGGAACCCGGTGCGCACCCGCTCGTAGAGGGCCGGACGCTTCACGAGCTGGTCCTGGAAGAAGAAGATTCCGGTCAGCAGCAGGATCGCGCTCGCCAGAATAGCAACGTCGAACAGCCGGTTCTCCCAGATGCGCCGCCACAGCGGGATCTCGTCGGCCGCGTCCTGTTCCGCCAGGGCGGCGGACACAGGCGCCACCGTCGCGGCAGCGGCAGGAGCGGCCACCGGCTCGACCTTCAGGAACTTCTCCGGCGGCTGGTAGCCGAGGTCGAAGGTGACGAAGGCCTTGTCGAGCGCCGCGGTCGCGCGCTGGACCAGCAGCTGCAGGCGCCACGGATCGGCGGGGTTGAAGCCGGCCTCTTCGGGGATGACGAACAGGCCGATCTCGGGGAAATTCGGCGCGCCCGCCGCGGCCAGGGAGCCCAGGCGCTTGTGCAGACGGTCGCGAAAGCGGATGGCGCCCTCGTGCTGGACCAGCTCGAAGCGGTCGAAGATGCCGCCGCGCACATAGCCCGAGCCCTTGAAGGAATAGCGCCCCTGCCCCGCCACGACGATGGCGTGCTGGCCCGGCTTCAGCCGTTGCACCAGCGCCTCGTACTCCGCGTCGCCCAGCAGGGAGCGGCCGACGGCGGGAATGGTGGCGAGCGCGGCGTAGAGGTCGATGAAGCCGTCGTTCGGATCGCCGGCCTCGGGACGGGCGGCGGCCTCGGCCTTGCCGGTGCGCTCGAAGGCGGCGTTGACCTCGCCCACCGTCAGCGTCAGGCGGCGCACGGAGCCGTCGCCGACCAGCGTGGCCCAATCTTCCCGGTCCTTGGCCTCAACCCCGGTCTTGGACAGGTCGAGGCTGCGGGTCACCGTCGGCGCGGCCTCCGCCGCCCCCGGCGCGCCCAGCGCCTGCAACATCTTCTTGCCGGAGCGGATGATCGAATCGCCGATCACCATCACCGTCACGGTGGCGCCGGACACGATGTCCACCGGCGGGCTGGACGCGCTCTGCGAGGCCAGGGTCAGCACGTTCTTGCCAACGTAGCCGTCGATGAAGGCGTTGACCTTGGCCGGCGGGATGCCGATCAGGACGATGGGCTCGTGATGGTCGACCAGCTTCGCCCCGGTCACCGTGCCGTCCGGCGCCAGCCCGACCATCACATGGATCGGACGGCCCGAATAGCCGGTCGTGTTCACGAAGTCGGAGGTCAGGAAGGCGTGGCCGACCAGCGCGGCGCCCTTGTAGACGGGAACCAGCGGCGCGTTCGGCAGGGGGGCGCCGAAGCGGTCCGCCCCGGCGGCGAGATCGCCCGGCTGCACCGTGCCGAGATACCGCGCCAGCAGCGCTTCGGCCGCGTCCGCCGTGCCGAGACCGGCCAGCAGGATCAGCAGCCCCACCACCAGTGCGCGTGTTCCCCGCAAGAAGTCCGCAACCATCGCCCTTGCCTTGAAGTCTTGATCTTGATCAAGGAGCCGTATGCCCCGTTGACGCGCCCATGAGACCGCAAGTTCGGCCCGCTGTTCTTGACCGTCGTCAAGTCGCGGAAAAATGAAGCTGGACTATCCTCCTCCCCAGGCTCCGTACGATTGCTGATCGGGCGGAAATATCGATTGCATTTTAGGCGAAGTTCACTCGCGACCGGGGGTTTCCATGCCGTTGCTGCGCCACGAACCACAGGGTGGGGTCCGCTCGCTGGACGAGCTTCTGGGCATCGCGCTGGCGCTGGAGCAGGAGGCGGTGCGCCGCTACACCCAGCTGGCGGCCCTGATGGACCGCCGCGGCGAGACCGACACCGCCACCACCTTCCGCGCCCTGATCGCGGAGGAGCAGGACCATGTGCAGGCTGTGGATAGCTGGGCACACAGCCTCGGCCGCCCCGCCCCCGACGCGCCGGCCTTCCTCTGGCGCCTGCCGCCGGAAATCGCCGCCTCCTGGGAGGAGCTGACCGAGCGCACGCGGCTGACGCCCTATCAGGCGCTGTCGCTGGCGGTGGTCAACGAGCAGCGCGCCTTCGCCTTCTACAGCTACATTGCCGCCAGCGCCCCGGACGAGCCGATCCGCACCCACGCCGAGGCGCTGGCCCGCGAGGAACTTCGCCACGCCGCCCTGCTCCGCCGCGAGCGCCGCAAAGCCTTCCGCCGCGAACGGGGCCGGGCGGCGCACAAGCCGACCCGCGCGGACACGCCGGCGGAACTGGAACGGCTGGCCGTCGCCCTGCTGTCCGTCACCGCCGCCGAGTACGGCGCGCTGGCGGCGCGCCTGCTCGCCCTGGGCGATGACGACGGAGCCGCACTGCTGACCCGCATCGCCGGAGAGCAGCGGGCGCTGATCCCACCCGGTTCCGGCGCGGTGGTGTCGCAGGCCGCCGTTCCCGACACCGCCCTCGCTTGCCTGCGCGCGGCGGTCGCCGCCTCCGAACGGCTCGCCGAGGCCTTCGGGGATGTGGCGGCCCAGGCGACCGACGAGCTGGTCCTGACCGAATCCCTGCGCCTTCAGGAGGCCGTTGTCGGTCACCTCGCGCTGCTGGCGGAGCGGATCGATGCGAGGGGGTGAGGCGCGCTACCCCACCACCTGCCGGTACAGCGCCGGCAGCGCCTTGGTCAGATGCGTGACCTGCGGGAAGATCGCGTAGCCGCCCCGGCCGAACAAATAGGGGAAGTAATCGCGTGCCTCGGCGTCCACGGTGATGCCGAACAGGGCGATGCCCTGGCGGCGGGCCTCCTGGATCGCCACGCGGGTGTCCTCGATGCCGTAGCGCCCCTCGTAATGGTCCACGTCGTTGGGCTTGCCGTCCGACAGCAGGATCAGCAGACGGTGGCGGTTGGGCTGTTCCGCCAGACGCGCGGTGGTGTGGCGCAGCGCCGCCCCCATGCGGGTGTAATGGCCGGGCTTCAGCGCCTGGACGCGGCGCTGCACCCGGGCGCTCAGCGGCTCGTCGAACTCCTTGACCGTCTGCACCCGCACCCAGTCGCGCTTCTTCGAGGTGAAGGCGAAGATGGCGTGCGGGTCGCCGCAGGCGTTCAGCCCGTTGGACAGGGCCAGCAGGGCCTCCTTCTCGACATCCAGAACGCGGTGCCCGTCCACCCAGCCGTCGGTGGACAGCGAGGTGTCGACCAGCACCGCCACCGCCAGATCGCGCGCCGCGTTGCGCGCCGCCTGATAGACGCGGTCACTGCCCGCCCCGCCCGCGCGCTGGTCGGCGCAGCGGCGCACCAGGGCGGTGAGGTCGAGGTCGTCGCCGTCCGGCTGGCCGGTGAAGACCATGCGCTTCGGGCGCAGGGCCTCGAACTGGCGGCACACCTGCCGGATGCGGCGCAGCGCGGCCTCGTCGGGCGCCCAGTCCTCGCCGTCTTCCGGCGCCGGTTCGGCGACGACGCGGCAATGGGCGGGGTGGTAGGCGCGGCGGCGATGGTCCCATTCAGGATAGGTCAGAACCGCCGTCAACGGCGCCGCGTCCACGGCGGCGGGCGCCAGATCGAGATCGAGCTTCAGCCGGGTCGAAGGCTTGCGCTGATGCTGGGCGAGCGCGATCTCCTCCATGTCGTCGGCGGCCTGGCGGGCGGCGTCCTCGTCGTCGTCATCGACCGGGCGGGGGATGTTCAACATCTCCGCCAAACCGAAGATCTTCTCGAAACGGTTCAGGATCAGCGGGTCCTCGCGCTGCACCTGATCGCTGTCGCGCCGCGTCGCCTTCCGGCGCTGGCCGTCGCTTTCGGCGGAAGGGGCTGCGGTTCCATCCTCCGCCGCATCGGACGCAGCCGAGGCACCGGACGGCGCGGGACCCGAAACCTCGCCCCACAGCGGCACCGGCAGGAAAGGCTTGTAGCCGGCCGGAGCGGTGAAATGCTTCAGCGGAACCGTCCCGTCCAGAACCGCGCCGCCGTCGCCGGCGCCCAGCAGGGCCAGCACCGCCGCCTCCACCATCGCCTCGTCCTTCGGCAGGGAGCGCTTGGGCCGGACGGCGAGCAGCGCCGCGCACAGCTCACCATGCAGGCGAACCAATCCCGGCCAGCGCGCAAGAACCCGTACGGTGGTCGCCCGGGCCTGCCGCAGCGCCCGCACATCGGCCCGCAGCGGGTCGGCCCGCAGCGGATCGGCGGCAGCCTCGCCATCGGCCTCGGCGTGCGCGAAATAGGCGGCCAACCATTCGTAGAGACGCTCGTTCAGCGCCGCGTCGGGGAACACGTCGAGCACGGCGGGCAGTTGCAGCACGTCACCGTCCAGCGCCGGCCGCTCCAGCCGTTCGGTGCCGAGGCCGATGCGTTCCAGCACCGACAGCCGGTGGCCGGAGGACGCCCGCGCCGCGGCGGCCAGCCGCACGCCCCGGTCACCGCCCAGCCCGCGGAAGAACACCGCCAGCCGGGGCCGGATCGCCTCCAGCGTCACCGCGGCGTCCGGATGGTGCGGCAGGCTCGACCGGCCGCCGACCAAGCGGTGCCAGTGGCGGCCGATGAACTCCTCGGGCTCAAGCAGCGACAGCATGGTTCGTTTCCCTTGCTTCCCTTATCCCAGGGCGATGTCGGCGACGCGCAGAAGCGCCTGCCTTACGTCGGCGTCGTCGGTCAGCGGTTCGATCAGCGCGGTGCGGATGGCCCGCTCGGGCTTGACGCCGGAACGGATCAGCGTGGCGCAGTAGACGAGCAGGCGGGTGGAGACGCCTTCCTCCAGATCCTGGCCCTTCAGGGCGCGCAGCGCACCGGCCAGACGGACCAGCGGGGCGACGCGCTCCTCCGGCAGGCCGCTCTCGCGGGCGACGACGGCGGCCTCGTCCTCCGGCGCCGGGAAGTCGAATTCGATGGCGAGGAAACGCTGGCGCGTGCTGGGCTTCAGGGTCTTCAGGACGTTCTGGTAACCGGGGTTGTAGGACACCACCAGCATGAAGTCGTCCGGCGCCTCCAGCAGTTCGCCGGTGCGGTCCAGCGGCAGCAGGCGGCGGTCGTCGGTCAGCGGGTGGAGCACGACGGTCACGTCCTTGCGCGCCTCCACCACCTCGTCGAGGTAGCAGACGGCGCCCTCGCGCACGGCGCGGGTCAGCGGGCCGTCCGCCCACACCGTGTCGCCGCCCTTGAGCAGATAGCGGCCCGTCAGGTCGGCGGCGGTCAGGTCGTCGTGGCAGGACACGGTGTAGAGAGGACGACCCAGCCGGGCCGCCATGTGCGACACGAAGCGCGTCTTGCCGCAGCCCGTCGGCCCCTTCAACAGCAGGGGCAGGCGGTGGCGGAAGGCGTGCTCGAACAGCGCGCACTCGTCGCCGACGGCCTTGTAGTAAGGGATGTCGAGGTCGTCCGCGACGGCTTTCAGGGCGCTGCGGGTCATGGCGGTCTCCTCGGGAATGGAAGGCGGAATGGAACGGTCCCCTCCCCCGGTCCACGGAGGAGGGGAAAGGCTCCGGTCACTCGGCGGGCTGCACGGCCGCACCGATCCCGGTGGTCTTCCGGGCCGCGGGCACCGGCCCGAGCAGGGCGTAGAGGTAGAGAACGGCGCCGATGAACACCGCCGCACCGGCGGCCAGACGCACCCAGTAGAAGGGGGCGATCTCCGCCTGGACGGTCATGTAGTCCATGCCCATCACGCGCTGCAGGTGGACCTGCACGACCCCGGCGAAGGTCAGGGCGAAGGTCATCACGGACATGCCGCCGGTCATCAGCCAGAAGCTGGCCTTGTTGAGGGTCTGGTGGTAGGGCGCGACGCCGCGCAGATGCGGCATGGCGTAGCTGAAGATGGCGAGGTTGATCATCACATAGGCGCCGAAGAAGGCCAGATGCCCGTGCGCCGCCGTCACCTGAGTGCCGTGGGTGTAGTAATTGACCCAGGACAGCGTGTGCAGGAAGCCCCAGACGCCGGCACCGAAGAAGGCGGTCACCGCGCAGCCGACCGACCACAGCAGGGCGGCCTTGTTCGGGTGATCGCGCCCGCCCTTCAGCACCATCTTCACCGCGAAGACGACCATGAAGAAGAAGGGGGCGACCTCCAGCGTCGAGAACAGCGAGCCGATCCACTGCCAGTAGCCCGGCGTGCCGATCCAGTAATAATGGTGCCCGGTGCCCAGCAGGCCGGAGAAGAGGGCCAGCCCGACGATGGCGT
This sequence comes from Azospirillum himalayense, assembly GCF_042657465.1. Lineage (NCBI taxonomy): Bacteria > Pseudomonadati > Pseudomonadota > Alphaproteobacteria > Rhodospirillales > Azospirillaceae > Azospirillum > Azospirillum himalayense. The sequence continues at coordinate 208,473 of NZ_JBHSLC010000003.1, forward strand.
AGAGCCACTTCTCGACGATCTCGCGGTCGACGCCGGTCATCTTGATCATCAGGAAGGCGAGGATGGAGGCCATCACCAGCTCCCACACGCCCTCGACCCAGAGATGGACGACGTACCACCAGTACATCTTGTCCAGCGCGAGGTTGGTCGGGTTGTAGAAGGAGAACAGGAAGAAGATCGCGATGCCCCACAGCCCCATCACCAGGATGTTGGTGATGACCGTGCGCCGGCCCTTCAGCACCGTCATGGAGATGTTGTAGAGGAACATCAGCGCCACGACGACGATGGCGACCTTGATCCACGTCGGCTGCTCCAGGAACTCCCGCCCCTCGTGGATGCGGAAGACGTAGCCGACGACGGCGGCCAGCGCGCCGAACATGAACAGGCCGAACTGGATGTAGGCCAGCTTCGGGCTGTGCAGCTCGCGCTCCGCCTCCTCGGGGATCAGGTAGTAGGCGGCGCCGAAGAAACCCATCAGCAGCCACACGATCAGCGCGTTCGTGTGGATCATCCGCAGGATGTTGAAGGGCAGCAGCTCCGACAGGACGTTGGGCAGCACATAGACCGTGCCGGCCAGCAGACCGACCAGGAGCTGAACGCCGAACAGGGCCAGCGCGCCGTAGAAATAGGGCAGCGCGACCTTTTGCGATTGGTATTTCATGGCCTTTCGTCCTTCGTCAGCCGGAAATCTTGGGCGGCCAGTTCTGGGTGTTGATGCGGCTGGTCCACTCCAGGAAGGCGGCGAGGTCGTTGACCTCCTGCTCCGTCAGGTGGAACTGCGGCATCTGCCGGCGGCCCTCGATGCCGCTGGGCTGGGCGGCCATCCAGCCGGCCAGGGCGGCGCGCGCTCCCTCCGGGTCCTTGTCACCGCCGTAGCGGATCCAGACATTGCCCAGTTCCGGCGCGAAATAGGCGCCCTCGCCCAGCAGCGTGTGGCAGTTGATGCAGGAATTCTTCTCCCACACATGCTTGCCGCGGGCGACGCTGTCGGTCAGCCCCTTGCTGTCGGTGCCGGTGTTGACGACGTAGATGTGGCTTGCCGCCGTCAGCGAGACGAAGGCGGCGAAGAAGAAGAGCGATCCGCCGTAAAAGATGTTTCGGGCGGCCGCTTTGGTGAAGCGTTCCGTCATGCGTTCGTTTCTCCTGGGTCAGGCCCCCTTGTCAGACCTTCGTGGAACGGAGGGGCCTTGAGTGGCGTTGGCCGTGCGCCATGCCGGAGAAAGTTGACTGATTTGGTGCGACTATCCTTGACGGCGGTCAAGCGGACGGCCGCATCACGACCGTGAAGGAAACCGCAGACGTCCTGCGGCCGGACGTCCAGTCCCAGGGCGTCACAATCCCAGGGCCGGCTCTGCCCTGAAGGGCAACTCTTGTGTCGGTTGGTGTCGGTACAAGGGCTCCCTGGCTTCCGTGAGGTCCGAGGTGGGCACGCGCTGTTTCCGGATCGGTCTGGAAGAACGGCGGTGCTTCAATGATGCGTGACGCCAAGGTGCCGCTGGCGGTGAGCGGCGATGAAGGCGGCCCGTTCTGCAACCTGGCATTGATTTCCGCAGCAATGCGATACCGGCGGCCCTACGCACTGCGAAACCCCATTGACAGTGCCAAACCAATCAAGCATTTTGAATGGCATTCAAAATTAGGTCTGGCGACAAAGCCAAACCATGAACAGGGGCAGCGTCGATGGGTTATCAATGGCAGTTTGCCATAATACTTGAGTATTGGCCAATTTTCGCGCGCGGTGCCATTACGACTCTCCAGATAACGTTAGTGTCATCTGTCATCGGTTTGTTCATAGGCCTACTGGTCGGCGTGAGCCGCGAGTCGTCTGGTGTCTTCGTCAGATCCGTAACATCCGTCTACGTCGAGATGATTCGCGCAACTCCGGCGCTCGTACAGATTGTTTGGCTCTACTACTGTTTTCCGATCATCTTCGGCTACCAACTCAGCGCGATGACCTCGATCATCATCGCTCTCGGCATCCATTCCGGGGCCTATGTGTCGGAGATCGTGCGGGCCGGCATCAACGCGGTGGACACCGGCCAGTTTCTTGCCGCCAAGTCCATCGGCATGAACCACTTCAAGGCGCTCCGCCGCATCATCCTGCCGCAGGCCGGGCAGAAGATGATCCCGCCGCTGATCAACGAATTCGCCAACCTGATGAAGCTGACGACTCTCGGATCGATGATCGCGGTTTACGAGCTTCTTCAGGAATCCAACAACCTCATCGCCACGACCTACCGTCCGCTTGAGGTCTACACCTTCCTGGCGATCTTCTTCTTCATCATCACCTATCCCTGGATCTGGTTGTCGCAGCGCCTGGAACGGCGCCTGAAGATGCGGGCCTGACCGATCCTCGCACGATCCCCCGGTGGAGTTTCCCCAATGCTGCGCATCACCAACCTCGGGAAGAGCTACGGCAGCGCGCGCGTCCTGAGCGGCATCAATCTCGACGTGCAGCCCCACGACGTCGTGGCGATCATCGGACCCAGCGGCTCCGGAAAGAGCACGCTCTTGAAATGCATCAACTTTCTGGAACGCTACGACGAAGGCGAGGTCCGCTTCGGCGATGAGCTGGTCGGCTACGTCGAGGCCAACGGCCAGCGGCGGCTCGCCACCGAGCGCCAGACCAACCGGCTGCGCGCCGAAATGGGCATGGTCTTCCAGAACTTCAACCTGTTCCCCCACATGACGACGCTCCAGAACGTCATCGAGGGGCCGATCCAAGTCAAGGGCATCACTCGGGACGAGGCGGTCCGCCACGCCGAACAGCTCCTGGCCAAAGTCGGGCTGGCCGACAAGCGCGACGTCCGCCCGACCAAGCTGTCGGGCGGGCAGCAGCAGCGCGCCGCGATCGCGCGCGCCCTGGCGATGCGCCCTCGCCTGATGCTGTTCGACGAACCCACCTCGGCGCTCGACCCCGAACTGGTCGGCGAGGTGCTGACCGCCATGCGCGAACTCGCCGCCGAGGGCATGACCATGGTGATCGTCACCCATGAAATGAGCTTCGCGCGCGACGTCGCGAGCCGGGTCGTCTTCATGGAAGGCGGCCGAATCGTCGAAGAGGGACCACCAGGCAAGATTTTCACCAACCCGGACAACGCGAGGACCCGCGCGTTCCTTGCCCGCGTCCTGCATTGAAGAGGCTGAACATGTCCGCATTCCGCACGCTGATCTCGTCGCTGGTGGTTGGCGCCCTGGTGACCTTCGGCGCCGTCAAGGCCCAGGCCGCCGGTGAGGTCGAGAAGATCGTCCGGCAGGGCGAGCTGAAGATCGGCTACATCCCCTCCCCGCCCGGAACCGCCAAGGACCCCAAGACGGGCGAACTGACCGGTTTCTACGTGGACGCGGCGCGCGCCATCGCCGAGCAGATGGGCGTCCGCCCGGTCTTCATCGAGACGACCTGGGCGAACTTCGTCGCCGGGCTGCAGGCCGGCCAGTTCGACATGTCCATCGGCGCGACCTTCGCCACCGTGAAGCGCGCCACCGTCGTCGACTTCACCAAGCCGATCTTCTATCTCGGCAGCGTCGCCGTGGTGAAGAACGACGAGGCGCGCTTCGCCTCGCTGGCCGACATGAACAAGCCGGACGTGCGGATCGCCGTGGTCCAGGGCACCGCCGCCGAGGACTTCGTGCGCCGCACCATCCCCAACGCCAAGCTGACCTCGCTGGCCGGCGGCAACCTGACCGCGGGCTTCATGGAGGTGGCGGCCGGCCGCGCCGACGCCAGCTTCGAGGATCTGTTCACCGCCACCCGCTTCACCGAACAGCAGCCGGGCGTGAAGATGCTGTTCAACGACCGGCCGGTGAATTTCCTGCCGATCGCCTGGACCGTCCGCAAGGGCAACAGCGAGCTGCAGTCGGTCCTCAACGTCGGGCTCGACAACCTGCTGACCTCCGGCCAGTGGGACGTGATCGCCGCCAAATACATCACCGGCGGCCGCTACGTGAACGAGCCCGCCCTGCGTGAATTCCCCAAGCAGGCCCCCTGATCCCCACGGCCGGATGGCCCCGCCCGTCCGGCCCTCCGCCCCCGCGCAAACGCCGCGGCCGCCCGAAGAACCCCCGAAGAGGACATCTGCGTCCATGCCGCATTACCCGAGCTGGCAGGATACCCTGGCCGGCAAAACCTGGCGCACGACCCACTTTCCCCGCATCAAGGCGGACATGCCGACCTTCCTCGGCGTTCCCTACGCCATCCGGGACGAGGATCTGGCCGGCGCCGACGCCGTCATCATCGGCGCGCCCTTCGCCGCCGGCTGGGGAACCAAGTACAGCGGCGTCGACAAGGCCGAATGGCTGGCCGCCACCGTCCGCGTCCGCCAACAGTCGATCCGCTACCGCGGCGGCTACGTGCAGGACTTCGACCTCGACATCTTCGAGCATCTGAAAGTCGTCGATTACGGCGACGTCGACATCCCCCTCGAGGCCAGCTACGAGGGCACGGTCGAGCGCATCCTGGAGGCGCAGGAAGGCGTGGAGCGCAAGGTGAAGGCGGCGCTGGCCGCCGGTGCCGTGCCGATCGTCATCGGCCAGAACTCGCCCTGCGCCTCCTACGCGATCGGGCGGCCGGTGGCCGAGCATGTGAAGGGGCCGGTCGGCATGATCAGCCTCGACACCCATTGGGACTGCTGGCCCTACGACTGGGCCACCATGAACGACCACATCGCCGGCTCGACCAACTGGAAGGACAAGCTGTTCCGCGACTGCCCCAGCTACGCCATCCGCAATCTGGTGGAGATCGGCGAGCGCGGCATGCTGGAGAATCCGGAGATCGTCCGCCACTACCTCCGCAACGGCGCGTGCTTCATGCCGATGTGGAAGATCCGGACGGAACTGGGCATCCAGGGCGTGATCGACAACCTGCGCCACGCTTACGACGGCACGGCCGGCGTTTATGCCCATTTCGACATGGACGTGCTGGGCGGCGCCGGTCCGACCGAGGGCGACATCCTGGGCGAACTGGCCGAACCGATCGGCATGACCGACTACGAGGCGATCCGCATCGCGCACGAGGTCGGCAAGCGCGGCTGCGACGGGCTGTCCTTCCTGTGCATCCCACCCGGGTCGGCGATCATGTACCGGGTCATCGTCTACGCGGTGACCTACTTCCTTGCGGGCCTCGCCATGCGCAAGGCCGGCCAGACCGGACCCTGACGGGCCCGGCGGAGGGAGGCGGCGCCCGGCACGCTCCCCTCCCCTTCCCACCGACCCCCTTTCTACGAACTTTGCGAAGCGCTCCGTCCGTCGGCGGCGGACGCGCTGGGATTTCCGATCAATGTTCAACGTCAATGGCGACGCCGTTCTGACGACCCTGCGGACCCTGGCGGGATTCGGCGCAGCGGGGTCCGGCGTGTGCCGGCCCGCGCTCTCACCGGCGGACATGGCCGCCCGCCGCTGGCTGGCCGGCGAAATGGAGAAGACCGGTCTTACGGCGACCATCGACGCGGTGGGCAACGTGTATGGCGCCGCGCCCGGCACCAGCCGGTCGGTGCTGATCGGGTCCCATTCCGACAGCGTGCCGACCGGCGGCTGGCTGGACGGCACGCTCGGCCTCGCCTATGGGCTGGAGATCGCCCGTGCCTGGATGAAGGCCCGCCCCGGCGCGCCGGTCGGCATCGACCTGATCGACTTTTCCGACGAGGAAGGCCGGTTCCTGAGTTGCCTGGGCAGCCGCTCCTTCTGCGGCGACCTGCCCGGCCTGCCGGACGGTTTCGCCGAGGAGGCGGCGGCCGCCGGCTTGGGCACGGCCCAACACAGCCGTTTGGACCCGCAACGGCACCGCGCCTTCTTCGAGGCCCACATCGAACAGGGGCCGCGGCTGGAGGCCGCCGGGCTCCCCATCGGGGTCGTCACCGGAATCTTCGGCATGCGACGCTACGCGGTCCGGTTCGACGGCCGCGCCGATCATGCGGGCACGACCCCGATCGCGCTGCGCCGCGACGCCGCCCGCCTGCTCTACCGTTTCGCCGACGCCTGCCACCACCGCTTCCGTCAGACCGGTTCGACGGACAGCGTGTGGAATCTGGGCAAGGTGTCGCTCCAGCCCGGCGCCGTGAATGTGGTCGTCGAGCGGGGGGAGCTTCTCTTGGAGATCCGCGACCTCGACCCCATGGCGCTGGACCGGTTGAGCGCCGCGCTGGCGGCGCTGGTCGGCGAGTTCGACGGGCAGGAGGGGGTGCGGGTGTCGTTGCAGGAAGCCGGGCGTCTGGCTCCGGTGTCGCTCGACGCCGAACTTCAAGGGCTGGTCGCCGACGGCGCCGCCGCCCTCGGAGCACGGTCGATGCCGCTGCCGAGCGGGGCGATCCACGACGCCATGGTGCTGGCGCGGAACGTCCCCACCGCCATGCTGTTCGTGCCGAGCATCGGCGGGCGCAGCCACACCCCGGTGGAGGACACGCGGGCGGAGGAGATCGTGCTGGGCGCCCATGTGCTCGCACAGGCCGTTTTCGCCTTTGCCGAGAGCCTGTGAACGGCCCCTCCCGACACCGCATCGCTGTGGCGGAGGTTGGTCCGGGAGGATAGGATGGCGGCCTTCGGAGACTGCGCCGAGGCAATTCGGCACGGTTTTCGGGAAAAAGAGCGCGGAGTGTGAAAGTCGGGGATGATGCAGGACGAATTGCTGTCCGAGAATTTTGGCAGACGGCTCCATGAGCTGCGCGTGGCACGCAAGATGACCTTGTCGAGCCTGGCGAAAAGCTGCGACTGCTCGGTGGCGCTGCTGTCGAAGATCGAGAAGGGCAAGGCCCGGCCGTCGCTCAACACGCTGCATAGGATCGCCACGGCGCTCGACACCAACATCGGAAACCTGCTGCCGACGGAGCGGGTCCAGCCCGCCATCATCGTCCGGAAGGGGGATCGCCCCATCCTGTCCGACGGTCTGCTGCGTGGGCGGGACGGTGTGCAGCTCGAAGCGCTGTCCGTGCTCGCCCCGGGCAGCTCCTTCCAGGTGAACATCCATCATGTGGCCGTCGGGGGACGCTCCGATGGCTGCATCACCCATCCGGGCGAGGAGTTCGTCTATGTGCTGGCGGGTGAAATCGACCTGATCCTGGGCGACGAGGTCACCCGGATTTGCGCGGGGGATTCGGCCTTCTTCGCATCGGAAATTCCTCATGGCTATTCCAATCCGGGCAGCGTTCCGGCTGCGGTTCTCTGGCTGAACTCTCCACCCACCTTCTAGATGTTCAGTCCCCGGGTCCTTGTGGAGGTTCTCGACCGGCCCGTGACCGCCCGGGATGACCACCGCGTCGCAGAGGTCGGGGTCGACCTCCGCCAGGACCTGCGGCCGTTCGAGGCTCGCCGCATTGCGGGCGAGATAATCGCGGTGGCGATCGGCCGCTATAGATCGAGCCGTCGCTGCGGGTTCACCTATCCGCCGCGGACAGGACCATCAGGATGCACGTCATCGCTGTTCTCCGTCTTGCATGCTTGGCGTGGAAGGGCGGAATCAAATGTTCTGGCCGCCAGAAACCTCGATGCGCTGGGCGGTGATCCAACGGTTTTCGGAGCCCAACAGGCTCGCCACCGCCGGACCGATGTCGTCGGGCACACCGACCCGGCCGAGGGCGGTCATCGCAGCGAAGGCCTCGTTGTAAGCCGGGGTGTCACGCACCGCACCACCGAGGAAGTCGGTCTCGATGGCTCCGGGCGCGATCGTGTTGGCTGTGATGCCGCGGGCGCCGAGTTCCTTGGCCAAATAGAGCGTCAGGATCTCGACGGCGCCCTTGGCCGCCGAATAGGCCGAAAAACCGGGATAGGACACCCGGGTCAGGCCGGAGGAGAAGTTCACGATCCGGCCGCCGTCCGCCAGCAGCGGCAGCAGGGCCTGGGTCAGGAAGAAGACGCCCTTCACATGGACGTTGAAGATCTGGTCGAACTGCGCCTCGGTCGTTTCCGCGAAAGCGGCCATCTCCCCGTGGCCGGCGTTGTTGATCAGGTGATCGAAGCGGTCCCGACCCCAGCCGTCCAGGGTGGAGCGGACGCGCCCGGAGAAGGTGGAAAAGCCTGACGCATCGGCGGTGTCGAGCTGGAGCGCCGCCGCCCGCCGCCCAAGCCCCCGGATCTCGGACAGGACGGCCTCCGCCTCCGCCGCTTGGCTGCGGTAGGTGAGGATCACGTCGCCGCCGCGCCGTGCGATGCTGAGGGCGGTGTTGCGACCCAGGCCCCGGCTGCCGCCGGTCACGATCGAGATGGTGGTCATTGCAGGTCTCCTGTTGCCGGCCCTATTGCCGAGCGGTGGGTTGGGCCGCCGTTGGCCGGCGGCGGGACGTCGTCGAGCGCTCTCTCGGAGCCGTCTCCGAATCCGCGGTGGGGGCGAAGCAGCGCACCGCCGCAGGCGCTGTCGAAGAAGAGTGCGGACGAAGGACACGAAGCGCCGCCGGCGGAGGCGGCCCGCCACCGGCCGGTCATGCCCGGGCGGCAACGATTGCGTGTCTGCATCACCTTGATAGCCAACCGCTTGCCGCCGGGGAACGACTTCGTTTATGTATCGTCCATACCTTTCAGGCATGACCCCGGATGGAACTCCGTCACCTCCGCTACTTCGTCGCCGTGGCCGAGGAGGGCAGCCTCACGGTGGCCGCCGAACGGCGTCTGCACACGGCGCAACCGTCGCTGAGCCGTCAACTGCGCGACCTGGAGCTGGAGGTCGGCGCCCAGCTCCTGGTGCGAAGCTCCCGCGGCGTCGCACTGACGCCGGCCGGGCGCGCCTTCCTGGAGCATGCCCGGCTGGCCTTGCAGGCGGCGGCCGATGCGGTTGCCGCGGCGCGACGGGCCGTCCGCCCGCCCAAGCCCAGCTTCTCCGTGGGTTTCCTGACCGGACAGGAAGTCGAATGGCTGTCGCACGTCACCCATGTGCTCCGCGGCCAGTTGAAGGACATCGACTTCCGGGTGTCGAGCGACTTCTCGCCCAACATCGGCGAGGCCATACAGAGGGGCGAGATCGACCTCGGTTTCTGCCGGCTCGAACCGCAGCCGGAAGTCTCGTACAAGGTCATCGCGCATGAGCCGATCCTGGTCATCCTGCCGGGCGAACATCCTCTGGCCGCCTGCTCCGCCATCGACGTGCGCGACATCGATCCGGCATCTTTCATCGGCTACACGGATACCCCGCATGTGCTGCGCGGCATCGTGGACCGCTATCTGCGGGAGCGCGGCGTCGTCGTGTCGCCGGTCCACGCCCTCGACGGCATCGCCACCGGGATCTCGCTGGTGGCGTCCACCGGCGGGGTCACGTTGCTGCCCGCCTATGTGGAGCCCCTGCTGCCGCGCTCGCTGGTCAGCCGGCCGCTCATTGGCAACGCGCCGGTGATCGAGATCGCCGCGGGCTATCGGGCGGACAACCCCTCACCCATCCTGCGGGTCTTCCTGGAGAACATCGACCAGTTCACCGCTTCCAGAGCGAAACCCGCTGATCGCTCAGTCCGGAACACTCAGAGCGCCTAACAGAACCATTTCTGGACGAAGCGCCAGCAGATGAGGCTGGCGGCGATGTGATGGAAGGCGGTGAAGATGTCGGCGCGCCGCTCGTAACG
>NZ_JBHSLC010000004.1:0-310626 GCF_042657465.1 Azospirillum himalayense
CGAAAAACGCTCCATTCCGACCAAAACGGGCGGCGAAAACGCCTTTTTCAAGCCTTAGCGGAGGCAAAGGCACTGCATCAGCCCGTTTTTCCGCGCCCTGCTAAACAGCTGCTCACTCACCTGGAAGAACTGAGAAATCCATGGGCGCCGCGAGCGTCCAGGTTCGGCCGCGGTGCTCCAGGATACCCCGGACGCTGATGAACCTCCCGGCCTTGTGAGCCTCGACGGCGCTCAGGTAGTCCTCTGGAGCCAGGTAGATGCGGACCCTGATTAGGCCGTGGTCCTGGCTGTCCCAGTTGACGATGATCTCACGGTCCGAGTTGTCCTGAAGGAGGTCCGCGGGATTCCCTTCGGTCTCCAGAGTCCTGATCCGACCCACGACATGGGCGGGGCGCTTAACCTCGTCGGCGCGCAGGGTCCTGGCTGCGGCTCGAAGTAGGTCCACGTGACGGATTTCAATGGAGAACTCCGACCGGTCCTGTAGTCCGTCAGGGGCCTGCCATTCCGGGGAGAGATCGATCCCGATCCTGAGCTTAGCGAGCCCGGTCCGCTCCACCAAGTCAACCAAGTCATCGCACATGTTCGCGCTGAGACCTGCCTGATACTCCTGGGTGATGGGTGACGGATCATCCTGCTTTGCAGCCCGTTGCACTGCGTCAAGGCCGCGCGCGAGCCTCTGCACGACCCGCCTGGCAAAAGGAACCTCCTGCGGGACACCCGCCATCGTCGGTTCGTCGTTCAGGCCTACGGGGGATTCGACGACGAAGCCGAAGCTGCCTCGGAAGGTGTGCCCGAAGCGGCATCGGCTCGCGTAATCGGATGCTTCTTTCCGGGTCCGGCCGAAATACTTGCCGGGAGCTAACTCCGTGGTGGCGGTGCTGCCGAGGAGCGCCCTCATGCTCTCGATGAACTCCGCGGCGAGCTTGAGCTCGATCGTGTCCTGGCGGACATATTCGTCGGGTACTCTGCTCCTGATGATGTCGAACGCGATGGAGCGGATGTCCATCGCAAGGTCGACGAGCGGGCGCTCCTCAAGCTGAGACAGTGTCTCTAGCGCTGCTCTGATGCTCGGCAACGCACGTTCCCGGTCCATCGCCGTGGGCACGACGATCTCGATCTCGTCGTCCCCGCCCTCCGCCGGGAGCGTGAAGAGGACAAGTTTGCGTTCAGTGAAGCTCCGCGCAGTCCAGCCGTGCATGGCCAAGTACCGTCTCAAGACGTCTGCGGATATGTCCCGGATGCCTTCGGTGTCCTGGGTCATCGTCACAACCCCAAGCGCCTGAACCGCTCATGGTCCAGTATGGCGTTCAGACTCTCCACGGTCAGCAGGTTCGTTCGCGGGATCCGAATGCGCTTCGTTTCCACGTTATCCGTAGGCGCTCCCACCAGTCGCTCCCAGTAGCAGCAGCGCCGAAGCTCCAGCCGATCCTCCTGGAATACAAGCCATTCAGCCTCGTCCTTGGGCAGGCAGAGGAGGATGAGAACGGCGCCTATCTCTGCCGGTTCACGCCCGACCAAGTCGTTGTAGGTCTTTGCCTCAAGATCGTAGACGACGAACCCGCCGTCATGTTCCCAGTCGGTCGTTGCCTTCAGCTGGAAATCGAGAGGGAATCCGGAATCGTTCCGGCGCCCGTTGCGGATCTTCACCGGCCGGAACTGCCCGTCGAAGCCGTAGTCGAACGCGCTGCCCAGGTTGAAGTTCACGCCCGCGCGCCCAGCGACGGCGTGGATGAAGGCCCGGCTAAGGCACTCCTGCGTATGCTGCTTCGTGATCACGGGAAATCGTCGAGCAAGGTGACCGTAGGCTTGTCATAACCCACCATGGGTCGCTCGACAAATGGAGAGTTCGCGTCATAGCTGTCCGCGCGTCGGGCCATCGGGATCCACGTCTCCATCACCCCCCGACCCGCCTCACGAGGCCACCGACTGTTTCACCGATCCGGCATCCTTTCCCAAGGCAGCCCAGCCGATCCATGATGGAGGAGTTACCTATGCGGGGACCGGCCGCCGGGCCAGCCTCAGGGCGTCGTAGAGAAGCGCGAAGATCGCGTCGGCCTGGGCGTGCGCGTTCTCGAGCAGAAGCCTCTCCACGTGCCCGGAGAAGGCGGTGACGTCGAATTTCGCCTTCGGCGACGAGGCCGCGTTCGCCCGGATGGCCCCGACGAGCCTGTCTACGAGCTTGCTTTCGTCATCGTCGCAAGCAACCCCGTCGAAGGCGGGGTTCACGGTGATCCAGTCCCAGTCCACGCGGGCATGCTGGCGGCCGGTCCTCACGTAGACGTAGGGAATGCCTCGCCGTTGGCACTCCCCGTGCCAAGCGTCGAGGGCCGGGCGGTCGCCGTCCTTGAACACCGCCCAGATCCGGTCCGGGAGATTGGGCGAGCGGGCGAGAGCATCAAGCGCCGGGAGCGTCGCGACCCGATGGCCGAGGTCGGCCAACCGCGCGGCGAAGGCGGCCTGATCGACGGTGGCGAGGGGTGGCATCTCAGCGCCGTTCTCCCGCGTGCGGGTGGCAAGCGTGATGCCCGTGCGGCTGCCAAGGGCAGCGGCCAGGGCCTCGGAGAGGTGCGAGGAGCCCACAGCGGGAAGGTCCGCCCGCAGGGAGCGCTTGAAAAAGGCGAGGTTGTCGTTCGTGAGGGCAAGCAGGGCCATCTCGGATCCTAACGCTCGGTCGATGTCCGCCGATTACGCATCGACCGCGTGGGGATCGCGGCGGCTCACGAACCGTCCTCTTTAACCCGGCGGCAGGTCTGGTGGGACAACCGTACGCACGGTAGCAACCAGCTCCGGCCCATGCAATCGCAATGGCTGATCGCCAACAACCGTTGCATGAATTCAATGGGCCGCATCATCCGGCGGAGCGCCGTGGACAGCAGGCTTTCACGAAGGCGCCCATAGGGAAGCCACAGACGATAACGCGGTGTCCCCAAAACCCAGGGCTTGTGAAGGACACCGTTCGACCGGGCCAGTTCAGGCGCTTAGAAGCTCCCGCTCTCGGATGTATGCGATGACGGGCAGGAGGCTCTTGGCCTGGGGATTGCCGTGGGGGCCGAGATGGTTGATCGAGAAAATCTCATCAGCCCGCAACCCGCGCCTCCCCACCTGCATCTGATGCTTCGACGGCGGGTGGGCACCGGCGCAGAGCCGGAAGCTCGTTCACCGGGGCGAGAGACGACCGCGCTCGGAAGCATTATTCAACAGCTTTTCATTCAAAACAATGGCTTAACGGACTTTCAAGCGCCAGAATAAAAGAGAGATAACGGAACCCCGGGGCGCCGCACGGGCAGGCTTCGCCTACGCCCATCCCGGTCTGCGATGTTCCCTGCCAAGCCGAGCCAGTGGCTCACTCCCGTTCCCGGCTGATCGCCCTCCGGATTGGCGGAAGCTGGAGTCCCACGTCGGCGCGGGAGGCAGGCACTGCCGAACAGTCTTTTATTCTGGCGCTTTTTTTTCCGGCAATCCATTGATAAATATGGATTCGTCCGAAAATCTATTCCTCCGGCCCAGCCTGAGAGCGGCGGCCTGCCGACCTGCACCAGCAGGCTGCCGGACGCCTCCGGGCGGCCGACCGTCTCGCACGCGGCTTGGCTTCGCGCCTGCCACGGCGGAGACACCGATCCACCGGCCGAGCCGCAGCCCAGCCTGCGGGGGCGCCGACGCGCGAGCATTTCCCTGGCCGAACCGGTTGCGCTTCATGCCGCCGTTCACACCCACCGCGCGCCTGGCAACCGCGTAGCCGCCGGTTACCGTTCCCTCCCGCCCCTCCCCTGGCGCAGGTGGGCGTCCCTCTCGACGACGCGCAGCTTCGCCCTGGCGCGGTGGTACGCCTGCCAATCCGCTGCCAGTGCGGCGTCCACCAGCCTCGGCACGAACTGGTTGTCCGCCGGTGCCGTCACGTGGCTGCCGTCCGGGGAGATCCTGCGCTCGGCCAGGAAGGCCGTCGCCAGTGCCACGAAGGTGTGCGGCGGCGCATGGTCGACATGGCATTCGGAAGGCGACACTGGCACGCCGGTGAGCGCGCACGGCACCCGGCCATCAGTGTCGGCGTGCTCCTCGAAGAAGCGCCTCCTGAACGCCATGGCGTCCCCGTTGATCGCCTCCCTCATCGCCTGGCGCATCTCCATAAGTCTGCTCGGCCCCTTGCCGTCGATGGCCCACCCGAATGAGAAGTCGGTGGCCGACCCATCCACGCGATCAATCCAGAAGCAGGGGTGCTTCCCCTTAGGTGGCTTGTCGACACGGAACCGGGCAACGCCAGCCCCGCGCTTATCCGCGGCTTCGGGATGACGGTCGAGCAGCCAGAGCAGATGGCTGGCGTGCGGTTCCGGGATAACGGCGCCCACCGGGTACGCATGCAGGATGGCGCGGTAGTAAGCCTTCGCGGCCGCATTCGAGCGGAATGCGAGCGGGCCGATGTCGATGGCGGGCATATTCGTTACTCCTCCACGGTTTCGGTTTGCAGGGGAATGTCGACGTCGTCGAAGCAGCCGGTCCTCATCCGATCCGGCCCATCGCGGAAATCCTGGATTGCCTGCTGAGCGCGGTCGTCGGCCATCTCCATCTGGCGCGCCATGAACGCCTTGAAGGTGGCGAGGTGGTGGACGGCGCTGTCCTCGAGCGCACCTCGGACTGTGAACGCCTTCTCCGGTGGATGCGCGTACCCGAACACCAGGCCCGCCTCGACATGTGCGGCGGCCGTGCCCGGCGGGGCTTCGGTGAAGCCCGGCTCCGGGCGGTCGGCCCGATCGCCCCATGCCCCCATGACATGGAAGACCGAGCCGCCCAACGCGCGCTCGATGCCACTCAGGGACAGCCTCTCGACGAACCTGGCATCCTCGAAGCCGAAGGGGTCGTCCTCGGCGAAGCGGCCGTAGGGGCCTGTCGGCAGCGACTTCCCCGCCGGAACGCGAACGGTCACGCGAACCCACGGTCCGCCCTCACTGGCCTGAAAGTCGTCCATGATCTCGTCGTCCAGCACTGACGGGATGCCGTAACGGAGCAGGCATCTGGTGCCGTCGAGCGACCGGCCACGCTCGACGACGCCGTACCAGGGCGCGAGCATGAAGTAGCCGGTCGGCACCTGGTCACCCTTCAGCTTGGCGATGCCGAAATGGACGCGCTCCAGCATCACCAGATCCGCCTCGCGCCAGCCTCCGCTCTCTTCCCTGGCCTCACAGGCCATGCGGCCGATCTCGTTGAACAGCAGCGGCACCGAGGGAGCGTTGTCCAACTGGTCGGCGAAAGGATGCCCGAGGCACCAGCCATCGTCCTCAGGCCCACCGCCGCTCCGGTACGCTTCGCGCCGCCGGGTTTCGTCCAGATACCAGTCGAGCTTTGCCCGCTCCGAGATGGCAGCGACGGTCTCCCGCAACTGCTCGAGGAGGCGATGGTAGCCACCGGCCGTGTTCTCGTCGAATGACGCCATTCCCGCCTGGGACGGGCTCCAGGGCGTGTTCACGACCAGATCCAGAGCAGCCTGGTCGACCGAGAGGCCAGCCATCAGGGCGGCGGTCTCGGCCAGTCCCAGATACTGCTTCGGATCCCGGGCCAGCCGCTTCATCGCCGCCTCGTTGCCGTCCCTCGGCGGGCGGAACCGGCTCAGCCGCTTCTCATCCCCGTCCGCGCTCACCCCGGCCCTTCTGGTGAGGTCCTGGAGCGGCTTGAGTTGGCGCGGCCGCGCTTTCTTCAACGCCTCAATCAACGGCGCCAGATTTCTTGCCAGCTGCATCGCGGCCTTCGGCGCAATCGGTGTCGGCGCGCTCCTCAGCGCAGCCCTCGCCCTTCCCGCCTTCGAAGCCAGCTTTCTTGCCATGCGCTCCGGATCAGAACGGTCGCTTCGCGCTTTCCCGGCTGCATCATGGTCGGGAGCGGGCCGCCCGGTCCTCATGGCGTCTTCTTCGTCGATGCCTTCCGCCATCTCGTCCTCCGTCATGCCGCCACCGTCGGCGACATCGGAAATGCTGCCCGAACATGGACGAGCATACCTGTTGGATGGACAGATTATCGGTAAAAAATTGAACAGGTTACTTGGCTATAGTTGAACAGGTTCAAGGTGCAGGTTCCTTGCTGGCCGCCGCCAGGCAGTGGAAGGGAGGTCCCGCAAGGCCAAGCGGCCATCCTGGCCGGGAAGTTCAGGGACGCAGCCGGGCCAGTCGCTGGGTTCCCGTCACCAATGGATGAGCGCCGGGTACCCGTAGACCTCGAACGCCCCTGCGACGCGCTCTCCCGCCGCAGCCATGTCCAAGGCGGACGGCTTCGCGCTCGCGTCAACCGACTAGGATCTGGCGCCCGACGACCTCGCGCAGCGCCGAGGACGGCAATTCGACGCCCTGGTCGAGGCGCTTCCGATTCTTCAGTCGCTGGGCGACGACGCGGTCATGGCCATCGTCGTGGCGGTGAGGCCCTCGGCGGCCGCACCGCCGCGCTCCGTGCTCGAGGCGGCCGATCGGCGCGAGCTTGCCCCCGACGCGATCGTCGAGGGGTTCGAGAGCCTCGGCTCCATGGGTCCGGCTTCCGACCTCGCCTCCGTCGCGCACGAAATACTCGGCCGCGACCCGTTCAGGGCCGAGCGGCTGGCCCGCGCCGCCCTGGCCATCGACCCGGACTGCATCGACGCTCACGAGCTCCTGGGCCTGGTTGCCGATGCCCCCGCCGACGCGGTCGCGCGCCATCGGCATTCGTCCGGGCGCGCCAAGGTCGTCTACGCCGGGGCCCATCGCAGGTGGTGCGCCCGGAACCCCTCGGACGATCCGAAACTCTTCTGGGAGTTCATCGGAGCCTGGCCCTACATCCGCGCCCACATGAACCTTGGCCGGGCGCTGGTCTGGGCTGCGGATTGCGGCGCGTTGGAGCGCGGGGCGGCGCTGAAGGAGGCCGAGGCCGTGTTCGGGCATCTCCTGAAGGTGCTGCCGCCGAGGATGTCCCAGGACGCCCTCAATCGCCGCATGTTGGTCCGCATGCAGCGCGGGAACACGCCGGGTGCCGCCAGGGATGCCGAAGCGCAGAAGCGCAGCTGCCAGCGCCATGGCGCCGACGTGGATTGCTGGACGGCCTGGACGCTCGCCTGGACGGCACTCGCCGAGCGTAAGCCGGGCACGGTCGCCATCGCCGAGGCGATCGAGGCGTGCCCCTTCGCCCTCCCGCTGCTGCTCGACGGGGGCGAGGAGGTCCATCGGGATGGACACGACAGAACGGGGCCGAGGGCGGCGGCCTGCTATGTGGCGGAGGCCCGGCACGCCTGGCTTGTGCCCCCGGGCGCGCTCACCGCGCTGGAGCCGTTTCGCGCGGTCGCCATCAGCGCGACCATCGAAGCCAAACGCCAGTTCGCCGCGAACTGCGGAGCCGCCCGCCCGCCGGACCAACGGCGGCCAATTCCCCCGGAGTGGCGGATGTAGCCCGAAGCCCCTTGGAAACGGCGACGCCTGACATGATGACGGGCTGGCCGTTGACTGCATGGATGGGGTGCCGGGTGGCGATCTCCTCACCCTACTTGACGGAACGCGCGATTCAGGACGGCCGATGCGACGTCCTGGCCCTCATCCGGCAGGCGATGGCGCGCAGGGTTGAAGTCGTCATCTACGTGTACGTGGCCCCGGAACAGAACATAGAGGACGGCCAGGGTAGGAACCGCCGCCTGAAGGCGACCTGTCTGCGCGCGGCCGACCTGCTGGCCGCCGCCGGGACCGAGGTGGTCCCCGTGATGCGGGTGCACGCCGAGACGCTGTGCGTGGATGACGCGGAGATCGTCGAAGGGTCGTTCAACTGGCTGAGCGCCGCCCGTGACGAGGCCAGCGCCTACCAGCGCTTCGAGGCGTCCTTCCGCTACCCTGGGCAATACGTCGTTAAGGTTTGGAACGAATGGAGGCCCGGCGGAAGCCGAGTGCGGCTTTGGGGAAACTTGCGGCTTGTGCTTCTTGTGGCACCAGTGCGTCTGATCATCGGGTAGGATTAATGGTCATCGGTTCCGAACGCATGTCTTGCTGAGAGCCTGGCAGGTAAAATGAAAATTCGTGTGCTGTCATGGGCGGCCGTCGAGCGCGGGGAGGCTGAAGGCGCCGACGGCATCATCTCGATCAGGCCGTCGGCCGAGCATGATGCCGAAAACCTGGATCTCGCCTTGGCGCAGGCCACCGGCGGCGAGGTGGGCGCCGTGCTGGTGCAGCGGTTCGACGACATTGCCATCCCGGCCTTTGGCCCTTACTGCGGCCCTGTCATCGAGCATGTCGCCGAAGCGCTAGAGTTCGGGCGCAGGATCGCCGTGCAGACTCCGGAAGGTTCGCTGGTGGTCCATTGCCAGATGGGTGTCAGCCGCTCCGCCGCTGTGGCGCTCGCCCTGCTGGCCCAAGAACTCGGACCAGGCGCAGAGGCGGCGGCGGTGGCTGCCCTGCTGAGGGGAGATCCAGAAGGACGCATGCACCCGAATTCCCTGCTCGTCAGCATGGCCGACAGTTGTCTGTTCCGGTATGGGCGACTGGAGGCCGCGCTTGCGGATGCCTGCCCCAGGTACGTCAAATGGCGTGACCATTGGCGGGAGGTGGCATTGGATCCGGAGCGCCACTGGCGACAGGCAAGGCGGATAAGGACGAGGCGGCGATCGGAGTGAGCGACCACTCAATGCTCGCCTCCTTCGCGGCCGGTTCGGTGGGCGAAGCTGAGGGCGATGCGGGCCATTTCCAGCGCGCCCTCGCGCGAGCGGGCGGCGGCGATGAAGCGGTTCAGGTGGCAGAACACGGCGTCCGCCACCCCAGACACGCGGGCGAGCTCGGCATCGCGCAGGCCCGCCCACGCCTCGGGCAGCGGCAGCTTCTGGGCGAAGCTGCCCGGCTCGGGCGGCATGCAGCCAACCATCCAGGCCTCGCCTCCCTTGTCGGGGTAGACGGCGAACAGCACCGGCAGGTGGGCGTCGTGCGCCGGTCCCTGCCACGGCATGCCACGGTCAAGTTCCAGCACGCGCGGGTCGGTCGAGCGGCCGTGCGCCTCCAGGACGGCATCGTAGGCGGCAATGCGAGCTCGTATTTGCTCGATGCGGCCGTCGAGGAAGGTGCCCGCGATCTCGGCTGCGCGGAGGAAGCGCTCGTCCTCGGCCCGCGCTCGGTCCGCGGGGTCAGCATCCCACGGTAGGTTCAGGGCGTCGACGAGGTACGGCAGGGCCATCCCGTCGGCGATCCGCGCCGCCCGGTCGAGGCCCTCGTCGCCGAAGTCGGGGACCGGGCGCTGGCCGTTGTCGGCGAGATCAACGAGGCGGACGACCTGCTCGTCCATATCCGCCCAGACCTGCTCGACGATATCCTCGCCGCCGCGCCCGGCCAGGACGGCGCGCACCGCGTCCCGGCCGTAGGCGGCCCAGAGCAAGCCCGCCGATGAGTAGGGCGTCCCGTCGGGACGCACCGGAGCACCGCGCTGGTGGTGGTCGTAGCGACCCCGCAAGGGATCGAAGACACCGCCGACGTCCCAAACGATGTCGGCGGCCTCCATCGCGCGCGGGTCGCGGGTACGCGCTAGCGTGGAGGCAGCAAGCACACCGGGCGGCAGGGCGCGGCGCAGGATAGCGTAGGCGAACGCCTCATCGCAGTGGAATGAGCCACCGTGGGTGACAAGAAGAAGGCTCTCCGCCATGGTCTTTCCTCGCCATTATATTCTGGGACAGCCATCGGGAATCCGCGTCTTACTGCCCTCTTTTAGGAGATGAACCGTAGCTCGCACCATCGCAGAAAAGCGCAACGCTTTCCGTGCGCTTCATCGGGAGGATTGCTTCATCCTGCCGAACCCCCGGGATGTCGGCAGTGCCCGGATGATGGAGCATATGGGCTCCAGCGCCCTGGCCTCGACGAGTCCAGGCTATTCCTGGTCGCGGGGCGGCCCAGAAAATGGTGTCGGACGCGACGATGTCCTGGCGCATCTCGAGAGCCTCGTCCTCGCCACGGACCTCCCGGTGAACGCCGATTCCGAGTCCGGCTTCGCCCATGATCTCGAGGAGGTGGCTGCAAACGTTCGGCGCGCAGTCAATGTCGGCCTCGCGGGCTTGTCGAGCGAGGACGTCTGGGCCGATAATGGGTCCGGCTTCTACGATACCGCCACCTCCGTCGAACGCATCCGGACCGCGCCGTGCCGCCCACCAACAACGCCTCCAAGCAGGTGCTACGCCCGAGCGTCACCTTCCCTAAGGTGGCGAACGGTTTCCGGTCGCTTTGAGGTGTCGATGTCCGTGCCCTGATCCGCTCCTCCATCGACGCGGGGCACCTCAACGGCCTGTCCGCCCATCAGGCCATCCTACGCGCCCTCGCCGGTCAGCCGATCTGCGCCGTCTGACCAGCCCCCTGAGCAACTCCCCTCCCACGAACCGCTTCCGGAACATGACGCGACGATTCATACGTCAGGAACTCTACAACTTGGTCTGGGACCAGCCCATGAGGGCGCTCGCGGCTGAGGTCGGCGTATCCGACGTAGCCTTGGCAAAGGCCTGCCGGAAGGCCGACATCCCTGTTCCCGAGCGCGGCTATTGGGCCAGGAAGCAGGCGGGCAAGCCGACCAGCAAGCGCCCGCTCCCACCACGGTTCCCAGGAGCCTCCGACACGATCGAGATCGGCGGCGGCTCATACCGCGGCTACTACCGGTCGGAGATCGGCCTCGATACGCCGCTGCCTCCGCCGCCGACCTTCGAAGAGGACATGGCTGCGCTGACCGAGCGCGTCCGGAGGATGGTGGGCAAGGTGACCTGCCCAAAGCTCACGACCAGTCCACATCGGCTGATCGCCACGCTACTGGAGAAGGACGAGGTGCGCCGCCAGGAGTATGCCAGAACCCGCTTCAGCATGTATGCCCCACGCTATGACACGCCTAACGCAAAGCGGCGGCTCCGCATCCTGAACGGCATCTTCCTGGCTGCCGCGCGGGCGGGCTGCAACGCCTCGATCGACACCACAAAGTGGCCGCGGAACCCGAATGACGCAGGCATCCACGTCGGTGATCAGCACATCACCTTCACCCTTGAGCCGGTCCCGACAAAGGGAAAGCCCGCGTCAGCGGTCCGCCAGCAGGAACATCTACGGCTGTCGATTCACTCCCGGTCCCATAATGGCACAGCCCATAAGTCCTGGCAGGACAGCGATGAGGCATCGCTTGAGGATCTCGTCTGCACCATCGTTGTCGAGATAATCGTCGCGGCCGAGACCTTCCACCGCCAGAATGCCGTCTGCCATCATGAGTGGCTAGTGAAACGAAAAGCCGAACTGGTGGAAGCGGAGCACCAACGGAAAATCGAGCAAATAAGGAAGGAACGCGAACAACAGGAGAAGGAGGAGAGGGAACGGATCGAACGTCTCGTTGGGCAGGCAATGTCTCTTCACCAAGCAGAGACGATCCGCACCTATGTTCAGGCCGTCCTGACCCGCGCAGCTGAAATGCCCGTGACGCCTGAGAACCTCGACCGCTGGGCGACATGGGCTATGATGGAGGCTGACCGAATTGATCCGGTGAAGAACGGGAGCGCGGTTGGCGGCATCTTGTCAGTGATCGGTGCCCCGCCCCTGGTCCCCAAATGACATCAACACAACGAAGGGAAGCACGGTCTTCTCAAGGGGGGAGTGGCCCGGGTCCGCACACCTAAAGCACAATCGGGTCCTCGTTTCCGGAGCTCCGGCAGCCGCCGAGGCGACGGCGCGCCGACATGTTGAGGTCACCAGATCGGCGCCTCACCATGCGTTATTCCCGGCAGGTCAGCAGACGGTGACCAGCCGGACTGATGACCTCAACATGATTTGCCGACAAGCTCGAGGTTCATCGGCATCCGCCGCGGTCAGGAAAGCCGTTCAGAGTACGGCGGCGCGGTACGTCTCGCGCAGCAGGTCGGACGGCCGCAGCCCTCGCTTACGCGCCTCGTTGAGCCACAGGTCACGGGCCAGCACCGGCGTCTACAGCGTCCACGCCTCGGCGCGGTCGAGTTCGCCAACAGCCGGATCACGCGCAACCCAGGCGTCCGGCGCCGCCGAAGCGTTCGCGTCGTCGCTGGTGTCCGCATCCACCAGCCGATGGATGAGCTCTTCGACAAGCAGCAGCAAGGCCCTGCGGTGCCCAAGCGACGCGGCGCACCACAGCCAGCCCAGCGCCAACTCGCGGTCACCGCCTTCCTCTTCGGCGTGGGCCACCTGCACGTCGCCGACCTCGAAGGCGGCGAAGCGTTTCCCCGTCGCCGCCTCGGCCAAGTCCTCTGAAGGGGAACCTGGCGCATCCAGGTCATGCAGCGCCCGCAGCGCGGCCAGGACCTCGCCCCGCTCGTCAGCAAGACACTTTCATAGAGCTCGACATCGTCGTTCCCCTCCCCTGTATTCCCCACTTGCGACCAGGACCCGGCGCGACGGCACGGACGTCCGAAATCCCACAGCGCTGACCGCCATTGCCTGAGCTGACCGCCATTGCCTGAAAGGATGCTGGGTCACGGCGGTCAGGATAGTAGGCGGTCAAGCCTCTGCTGCAACCGCTTGCGATCAGCTCTGAAGGCGCGCAGCATTGTGAGGACCCGTAGCGCGTGCCGCGCATACATGGCGAAGGCCGCGCCCGCGACGATGAGCACCGCTCCTGCGACCAAGCGAACAGCATCCGGGGAAAACTCCATCGCACCCTCCGCTCGTGCCCCTGTGGGTTAGGAACAGTCCAATCAGTTGATCGAAACCAGGAGCAGGAGGACCTGACAGCCATCGCTGGAGCGCACTTCAGCCGTGACGACGTTGTCAGCATCCTCGAAACGCCCGACATTGATGGCGTTCACGTCCATGCTGTTCTCCCGCTTGGTACCCGGCCCCCGGCTCCGAACTTCCGCCCTGTCAGACCTCACGCCTCCTTGGCCGCAAACGTACCCGACGCGCTTGCTCCCAATACGCGCAGGGGTCGAGGGCGATATCTCGCCAATGGTCTCGCCACACCACGTACCGTGGGCACGCGGCGGCGAGAGCGGCGTCCACGCGGCCATAGCGGAACAGAGCAGCGTCGGCCAACGAGACGATAAGGAGATTCGGCTGCATCCGGGCATCATCGTCCTGACGAAGGAGTGCGGCGACGGCATCCGCTTCTGCACCTGGCCCAGCCTCGTCGGCGATGATGGCCAACACGACCGCGGCCGACCGGGAGACGCCGTGCTGGCAGTGCACGGCAAGCACGCCCTCAGGAACCCGATCCCGAACAGCCCGCGCAAAGTCCAGGGCGGTCGCCAAGTCGTCCATGGTTGGACCTCGGTAGGGTCCGTAGGCTGGGATGCCAATGTCGTCGAAGCGCTGCACCAGCGCAGCCGCCGCATCACCCATGACGGCCTGCTGGACAGCCAAGTCGAGATCCTTGCACGGTTCCAGCGCCGTCGACCGGATCGAGATGATCGCATCGACACCTTCCGCAGCCCCACCTTCGACCGCCGCCCGCGACAGCACTCGAACTCTCATCGGCTCATCTCCCTAAGCGCCATCTCACCGCGTCCTCCGTGAGGTATCCCCGGCCCAATGAAACCAACCCAGTTATCCCGGCGCACGCCGAGGCGACGGCACGCCGACCTGTTGAGGTCACCATGTGAGCACGTCACCATGCGCTGCCCACGGCGGGTCAACAGGTTATGATCCGCCGTCCCGGTGACCTCAACAACTCTGCTCCCGCTGAGTTGATGACTTCGACGACAGCTATGGGGGCCGAAGGGAAGCCTGCGTTTTTAGGGCTTCCCAACGAACTCAAGGGTCTCAGTCGCCCGCTGGGAACGACATCCGACGACACGATGACTTCAACACGTCGGCGCCTCACCACCCGCCGACACCAGCGAGCCAATGGACGCCGGTGCGCCGACATGGTGAGGTCACCATGTCGGCTGGCGTCGGGATGTGTCAGGAGCGACGGCCCATTACCGAAGCTCCACTGTCCTCGGCCGGGGTGGCAACACCGCTCTCCACCTGCGCCTTCTCCCAGGCGGCTCGGTAGTGCGCCACCAGCGCCTCGGTTTCCTTGGTCTGACCGCGCAACTCGTCACCTACAGACTCGAAGCTGGAGGCCATGATTTCGAGTTCTTCCAGGAACAAACGCCAGCATTCATCGACATCAGAGGGATCGGCGTGATCCGGGTCACGTCCGAACTGCCGCTTGAACTCGCTCTCTGACCGGAAATGAGCGATGTCGATAGTCTCCAGTTGGGATCTCGAGAAGCCGCCGACAGGCTCCGCGACCTGAGTAAAGTGACGCATATTCGGCCCCTTGCACTTGGTTGTGAAGAATTGGCTGAGAGTTCGCGACAATAACCGGCGGCAATCTTGATGAAGGTCTTCGGCAGGCCAGCCAGAAGGGCTGAGGATGGCCTGGGTTGGCCTACCGAAGGGGTACGCGCTACGCCGCGATCGACGGGCACATCCGTTCCGGATCGACATCCATGCCGCCTGAAACGGAAGGGTCGTCCGCGTCATCGGTGACCTCGTCCAAGGCGGCGTCGATGACATCACCCTTCATCGCGACCTTCTTCGTCATCGTGGCGTCGAAGCTGCCGTCCAGGACGAGGTGCTGCACGAGCACGGCGTTGCGCTGCCCGATGCGGTGTGCACGGTCCTCCGCCTGCTTCATGATGCCGGGAGTCCAATCCTGCTCGCCGAAGATGACCGTCGACGCCGCCGTCAACGTGATCGCCACGCCGCAGGCCCGCATGCTGCCAACGAAGACCCGCCTCCGGCCGCCCTGAATGTCGTCTTGGGCGCGCTGCCGTTCGGCGTCCGAAGTAGCGCCGGTGATCACCGCGGGCTCGTATCCCGCCTCGCGCAGACCGGCCACGATCCGCTCGATCACGTCGGCATGGTGGGCGAAGACCAGCACCGCGTCCGGCACCGAACCGAGGACGTCGGCGACGTGCTCGACGACCTGGGGCACCTTCGCCAGGGCGGTGTCGTGACGTAGGCGCGACATCTCGGTGAATGCCGCACTGCGACCGGCTTTCAGGTTGGCCACAGCCGCCCGGTACGCAGCCTCGTTCCCGCCCTTCTTGGCCAGCGTGACAGCGGCGCGCAGGCGCGTCTCCTCCTGCTCAGCGCGCTCGAGCGCCTCACGCTCCGCGGCGACGACGTTGCCGAGAGCCGGGCTGTCGCAGGGAAGCTCGACGACGGAGAATCGCTTCTCCGGCAGATCGGTCAGGACGTCGGCCTTGAGGCGGCGCACCATCACCGACTGACGCAAGACCTCCTGCAATTCATTCAGATTGCTGGCACCGCTGGCGTCGAACCCGAACCTGGTGCGGCGCCCATCGCAGTACCGGCTGGCGAAGCGGAAATAGTTGCTCGCCTCCGGTAGCCCCATCGCGTGCAGCATCGGGTAAAGTTCGATGGGCCGATTCAAAATCGGCGTGCCGGTCAGGAACAACCGACGCTTGGCCGGGATCGGCGACTGCCCCTTGCCGCCCAAGGCGGCTTTGGTCCGAGCCGTTTTTTCGTCCTTGAGCGCGTGCGACTCATCGTAGATAACAATATCCCACTCTACGGCACGAAGCCGCCCAGCGAGCTTGGACAGGATGTCGTAGTTCACGACAACGACATCCGTATCCGGCCACACCTTCGTCGTCGCGATGCCGACGGGGAGTGGCTTGATCAGCCACTTGGTGAGTTCTCCGCGCCAGTTGATCAGCGCGATCTTCGGACCGACAACGAGCGCACGCACCCGGTCACGAGCGGCAAGCTTAGTGTTGATGATGCCGATGGCCTGGATCGTCTTCCCCAAGCCCATCTCATCCGCGATCAGGACGTCCTTGCGCGCCATCGCGTAGGCGATACCAGCCTTCTGGTACGGCAGATAGGACAGCCCGGCCGGAACGGGGATCTCGACGTTGGCATCCGTCGCCCGCGACGCAGCCGCCGAAGCCTGCTGAAGAGCCGTTGCAGCAGCGACCGCCGCTCGCAGTCCGGTGGCCGTCTTCGGGTCAGTATGGTCCGCGAGCTTGACCGCGATCAGCGGATCCGCCGTCCACCAGTGCTTCAGGGGCGCGGGCGCCCAGCGGAAGCCTGCATTCTTCGGCAGGTGGCGCTCGGAAAACTCGGTTTCGCACTCCCAGCGGCCCGTGCCCGCGTTGTAGTTCAGGTTCATGATGTCACCGTGCGATGCAAGGGTTGAGGGGAAGCGGCTGACCTGTGGCGGGATGGCAAAGATGCTCGTGAGGGCTCATTGCACGCCCCCCTCTGTTGCGACCCGTCGCGCAGTGGACTCGCTCCCCGCACAGCCGTTGCGCAGCACGGCGCCATCCGGCAGGGAGCGCACGGTCCAGAGCCAGCAGTACGTAGCCTCTACGAGTTCGACAGCGACCAGACGCGCCCCTGTGCGACCGATGACAATTCCGGTCTCGATGATGATGCGGCGGTTGGTAACCGCGTTCCGGAATTCGCGGCGGTTCATTCGGCTCCTCCCTCGGATTGGACAGCAGCGCGGCCCTTGTCGGTCAGGCTCCATTCGTACATGCGGCTGTTCGCCCCGCTCGGCTTGCCCGTGACCATGCCGATCCGCGACAGCTGATTGAGGCAGTTCCCGATACGGTCCTTGTTCGCCACGGTCGGCGGGATGTGTTCGTGTACGGCCTCCACGACATCAGCCGTGGTCAGCGCGCCGAGGGAGGCGTACTCAGCGAGCACACGGCGGATGGCGGCAGGCAGGTCGCCACGGCGACGGCCGACAGCTCTGACACGAGCCGGTGGCGAAGCAGAAGGCGGAAGTGCCTGGGACACCACAGCGGGCATCGCCGCGCGACTACGCTGCCCACCGATGACCTGCATTGCCTGTTCAAGCGCATCCAGATCGTGGGCGACCGTTTGCTGCGTCCGTTCCAGCCGAGCCAACTGCTCGGCCAACTCATCGCGGCGCTGGCGCAGTCCTGCGATGAGGGTATCGGCCGGGACGTTGATGACATGGCTCACGGGTCACCCCCTCGGCTTCATCGTGGTCGCAGTACGGTCAACGTCCGTCGCATAGGTGTGCGCGGCGCGGTCTAGTACGCCGCGCAGGCGGGTAACGGCACGATGGGAGCCGCTAAGCGGCCCACGGTAGCGCCCCTCACGGCGAATGACCGTGCCGCCAACGTTAGGGCCATACACCCGACTGGCGAATCGCCTGATTAGGCGGTTTCGCCTGCACGCGGGGCAAAGAGGATTTTGGCGGCTCATGCGGCACCTCCCGCATACAGGGCCACAATCTTGTTCGCCTGCGAGCGCAACAGGGCCACTGCAAGTTCATTGGCACCGTTACCGACCGGCATGGGCTGCCCACTCGGTTGGAGGGCGTCGATCGCCTGGAAGATGGCGCGGGCAGCCAGAAGCAGCGTACCGTCAGCCACGTCTTCCGCATCGAGTGCACGGACGGCAACATCAAGGATTCTGTGCGCTTCCAGCAAGATTGGGTCCGGCCCAGGAGGATCCATGCGGGCGGGAAGCGTCTCCAAGATTACAAGGGCCGCATATGCAGCCGTGATCGCGGTTTCGAGCGGGGTATCCATCACAGACCCTCCCCTTCCCGGAACTCGACATGCAAAGGCAGAGGCGGCGCGATGTTCCCGATCTGGGCAGTGATGGCGATACGCTCCTCCTCCGAGATCCACTCGACATCCTCGGCCGAGCAGTAGACCTCCCCGTCCTTGTGTTCGAAGGGGAAGTTAAGCTCCGTGAGGACGTCGCCGTCCGGCTTTACGACAAGCCAGTCTTCGTCTTCGAATTCGTCCAGGTGCCAGAGCACCGCGTAGACCGCCGTGCAAGCATCCAAAGTCGGCAAGCTGTCAGCTCGAAATTTGTCGCGCCAAGTACGTAGCGAATAGCTGCTTTCCATCTCTTTATTTCCTCGACTTAGCTGAATGGTTTATGTGCCTTGGCGCGCATGGACTTGAGTAATGCCTGAATGCCCTCGATTAAATAGATCACCGACGCGGTTGACGGTTACCTAACTGTTCCCGCCAAGCCCGCATCACCGGGGTCTCAGCGAGCGCGGCGATCCGCGCCTTCAGCGTGCGACGGCCGCAACGAGCGTTTGCCCGTCGTGCCCGGCTCCTCAGCAGGTACGGCAACCTGCCGAATGGCTGCCCACCTTGAGAGCATCTGTCAGAGCTGATGTCCGGTGCCTTCACGGTGGGGCCGCCCGCCCCGTTCCCAAGCCATCAGAAACGGCAACGATTAAAAATGTAACCGCTCAACACAACCCGCGCAACTCAGATCGAATTGTAACGTTACATTTCACTTGACAAACAGAACGCATCAAAAAATTAAGTTATTGTATTAGCTCTATGATTGTCCCGCAAAATTTTTTCGGGGCATCATTCATGAACGAAGAGGATTTCCGCCCAACGGAATCATTTCCACAATTGCTGATCCCGGCCATATACTGTGCACTTGACTTTTGTCCGACAAAATTTTGGCACTATGGCGTGATTCCAGGAGGGCGGCATGGAGATGGTCGAGAGCGGGACGCAGGCCGATGCGATCGTGGCAGCCTTGGTGGCGCGCGGCATCACGGAGACCGCGGCGGATCCGTCCTACAACCTCGTGTGGGTCAAGGTAAACGGCGTCGTTGCGGGCATCATCTCCGGGTACGACGGGTGCGAAGCGGACACCTTCGCCATCATCGACCGCTTCGGTGACAACTACGGGGGCGACGACTACGGCTACACGCTCGACGAGGCTATGGTCGCCGTCGCCGCCTACATCCAGGATGGCAAGACGTACGACACCCGAGCTTCGACCAACGTCCTGGTCGACGACGGGAAAACCGAGGACCTGAATTGGAACACCGTCGACCTGAGCGATGGCATCGACGGTGTCCTGGAAGCCGAGGCCGGGGAACTGCGTGACGACGCCTTCCGAGGTGACCTTGACACCATGGATTGGGAGGACGCAGAGCTCTACGTCCGCATCTTCCCTGAGGGCTATAACGTGGAGCTTGCCCGCGTTCCGGTCTTCACAGATGCCGAGGGCCCGGAATCCTACGAGGCCAAGCGTAAGGACGGGCTGGAGGCCGATCTGGAAGCCGAGGTCGTCCTGTCCCCTACCGCCATCCGGACCGACGCTGGCCTTGGTGACGATGAAGACATCGAAGCCTTCGTAGACGCGATCGAGAAGGCCATCGGCACTTGGTCGAACGGCGAGAACTGCCTGGGGCTGAACATCTTCAGCTGTCAGGTCGGAACGGCCGACGAGGACGACGATGGTGAGGTCCAGGTTTCGGTGTCTTGCGACCGCGAGATCTTCCAGGACGACGCGGCCAAGCTCCAGGATGAGTTGGAGGAGTTCGTGCGCGACACCATCGCGGGGGTCATCGCCGACCGGGACTGGGAGAACGAAAGCGAGTAAGGGGGTGGAAGGGTGCACATGGTGCTCAGCTGGCGCACCCGCGATGAACGGATACCGGATAAATAGCGGATGACCGCGCAACAGGTGAAAAAGAAGATGGGTCGTCCTCGCAAGCTGGCGGAGGACCAAGCCAAGCTGGGGGTGCGCCTGGAGCAACGCGACCTGGCCATCATCGACATGCGCAGCCGTGGGCAGAAAGGCCGCTCGGAGGCGCTGCGTGACCTACTGCGCCGCTACTCGGCTATCATCGAGAGCGCGACACCGCACCTGTCGAGCCGCGCTTGGTCGTTCGCCATCTATGCCTTGCAAGGGATGCTGGACGAGGAGGCCGATGACACCCCGGAGCTCGCCCTAACGTTCGATATGGCGCCCAGTACGGTCCGAACGACGCTGCGCGATGAACTCGAGGCGTCGGTACAGCCCGAGCAGATCGAGCAGGCCTGGACCGAATACGCGGACCTGTCCGATGTGGAACTGCTGGCCATGGTCGATGTCGCTCAGCGCCTATGGTCCTTGCCCGACGGCGAGCGCACACTCGATCGCGTCTTGGACTGGCTGCACGTGAGCGACTGGGCCGCGCCTGACAACCATGATGATCTGGCCTCTGACTGACTGGGCAGGCCCGCCACTCAATGTTGTTGGTGGCGCGAAGCTGTAAAGGCCTGCACTGAAGTAGGCCAAAGCTAACGCTCCACAGCAGCTTCCGCCTTCTCGGCTTTGACCCTGGCTCCGTTTACGATCACGTCAAAGATTGGTAGATCATCCACTAGGGTATCCAGCGTCCGCTTCAGCGCCGCCAGTGCCTCTACCCAGTCCTTGTTCTCCTTGGCTGAGGCCAACTTGTCGACGGGTGACACCACCGGGCGGAAGAAGACACCCTTGCCTTCGTGCACCCATGTACGAACTCGTTTCAACTCCGTGCGGCCTACAGCTTCGAGGCTTCCACCGTATCGATTCCCGAGTAGGTGACCGTGAATTGCCCTTTGAGCTCCTTCTTCGCGCCGGGCAGCAGCATGCAGGTGAGCTCGATGCGTGTGGGACCAAGCACCCAGAGGCGAGAGAACGAAGAAGAGACGGTGTTCCGCTCCTCCTTCGAGGACGCGGGCGCTCCGTACCGGGACATCAGCATGTCCGTGAAATTGTAGTAGGCCTCCAGACAGCCGCGGCCGTCGCTCGACTTATCGAGCATACCGAGCGAGTACAACCCACCGCCTTTGTCGAACCAAAACTTCATGAGAAAGTCGTGCTGGGCGACCGTGTAGCTGTCGAGTACCAGCAAAAGGCTGTTGCCGTAGCCGTCCTTATCCGGCTTCACCATCCGCTTCGAGCCCGGCACCGCCCCGAGCACATCATCCGCGGACATTCCCCACCGCGTCCCCTGCCATCCTGACACGGCATCACCGGCGGCAGCCGAAACAGTTACCCAAAGGGTGGTGATAAGAGCACAAACGATGAGCAGCGAGCGGAGCATGGCCTACCCTCCCGACGATCGACACGGCCGAGCCTAAGGTACATGCAGCGCGGTCGGGTTGTCGTGGCTCTATTCTGCGGTCGCGCTAGCCGTAACAGCGCCCTGGGGCGGTAAGACCACAGTCAAGGACCTGCGCTTCCGCAGCTCGTGCTGCGACGACAGGAGCGTCCACGTCGAGCCGGAGCCCGCGTGCCGCTGAAGCAGACTGACACGGTTCGCCACCACTGCTGATCCAACACGCTTCCCACCAATGGCTGAACCGGCGCCACGGCATCGTCCGCTGGCGGCGAACAGCATCGCGTCCAGCGATCCGCCTGATGAGCAGGGCGCAGACCACTTGGTCCGGCGCCATTGCATCGAGCCAAGCGCCCGCTCTCTGAATCCACGGTCCCTGAATCGTCGCGGAAAGCATGCCTTGACGACCGCTGCCGATCTACGTCACAACGTGCCCCACACCAGCGAAGGTGGCGGTTTCAGTAGGTTTGCGGTCCTGTTTACGGTCAATGGGAAACCATTGATGGATCAGGGCTGCCTCTGGGGGATCGTCTAGCGGTAGGACAGCGGACTCTGACTCCGCCAGCCTAGGTTCGAATCCTAGTCCCCCAACCAACCTCTCCAAACGATCAGAATTCTCAAGCTCTTACGGGCCGCGCACACCCTGCGACACCGGGTGTTTGCGAAACTGACTCGCAACGCCGTCGCACATCGCGCAGCCCGCCTGCTTTATGCTGACTGGCCAATGGCGTGTGAAAGCCCACGTCACCGATGCCGCCACGCTGATCGCAGTTCCCAATGTCGAAACTCCGGCCCAGCCGGCATGGGCATAGGCCATCGTTGCGCCGATGGCGCCAATGGCGCTGCCGAGGGAGTAGAACGCCATGTAGCCGCCAACGAGGCGGCTGCGCGCCTGTGGATGTCGGTCGAAGATGATGCTCTGGTTGCTGACGTGGACCGCCTGCACCGCGAGATCGAGCAACACGACGCCAACGAGAAGCGCGGGAATGGACCACGGCAACAACGCGATCAGCCCCCATGACGCCAGCAACAGTGCGAGTGAGACGCCTGTGGTCCATTGACCGAGACCACGGTCCGCAAGTCGGCCGGCACCGGCCGCCGCGACCGCACCCGCCATGCCGACCAGTCCGAACAGGCCGATTTGGGTATGGGAAAAGCCGAAGGGTCCGGTGCTGAGCGGCAGCACCAGCGCGGTCCAGAACGCGCTGAACGCTGCGAAGATCAGCAGGGCGAGGATGCCGCGAACCAGCAGGACACGGTCGGTCAGGAACAGGACGGGGATCGAACGCAGCGTCGCGGTGTAGCTGTCTGTGCTGTCCGGCGGCACGTTGCGCGGCAGAACCCGCCATAGCAGACTGACCATCGTCAGCGTGAGAGCCGCCGATGTCAGATAGACCAAGCGCCAATCTCCGAGATCGGCGAGCACCCCAGAAACGAAGCGCGCGGCGAGTATGCCGATCACAACGCCGCTCGTGACCATGCCGACGGCCTTGCCGCGCTCAGTGGGCGTCGCGAGCGTCGCCGCGAAGGACACCAACACCTGAACGACCACTGCGAGCAGTCCAACCGCCGCCATGCCGGCAAACAGGATCGCCTCCGTTCTTGCCATGGCAACAACCGCCAGCGCGACAACCGACAAGACGCCCTGGCCGACGACAAGGTGGCGACGGTCGACGAGATCCCCGAGTGGGACAATGAAGATCAGGCCCAGCCCATAGCCAAGCTGCGTCAGTGTCACCACGAGACCGATTGCGGCGGGTGGAATTCCGAAGTCCCGCGCCATCGAGCCGAGCAGAGGCTGGGCGAAATAGACGTTGGCGACGCTGAGACCGGCGGCGGCGGCGAAGATCAGCGTGGTGACCTTGGATAATCCACCATCCGCCCGGTGCTGCGAGTTGCTTTCGTTCTGCATGGTCGTTCCGCTTTCAAAGCCCAAACTGGTACTATTTTGAGACCACTTGCGCCGCCGGAAATCAAGTTCTATTTTAGGACCAGAATATGGCTCTGGAGGTTCCTGGTCATGGTTAAGCGGGTCAGCCTTTGGGATGCTGGTTGCCCGGTCGCACGCTCGCTTGATGTCATTGGCGACTGGTGGTCGTTGCTCATCATCCGTGACGCCTTCGACGGGGTGCGGCGGTTCAACGAGTTTCAGACCAGCCTCGGCATCGCCAAGGGCATGCTGGCAACGCGGCTGCGCGACCTGACACAGCGCGGCATTTTGGAAACCGCACCGGCCTCCGATGGCACCGCCTATCGTGAATATGTCCTGACCGAGAAAGGGCGTGGCCTTTTCCTCGTCATCGTCGCACTGCGCCAATGGGGTGAAGACCATCTCTATCGCCCTGGCGAAGCACGATCCTCGCTGGTCGACACCGAAACCGGCGCGCCGGTCGCGCGGCTGGAATTGCACGCGGAGAACGGGCGGCCCCTCGGATGGAGCGATACGCGGGTGCAGAAATCCGGCAATGGCTGATCCAACGATAACACCGGAAACTCATTATATTCGGGCACGAACCTCTGTCTTTTCGGCCTCCAGCCCCCTTGCGCCCTTTGCGTTTTACGGGCGTTGCGGGCTATGCCAACCAACCGTCCTTTGCTCTGTGAAGCCAACGATGACGCCGCCTTATCGCTGAAAACACCAAAATCTCTACGCACGCCGATTGCATTGACGCTATTTTCGGCCGAACAGGGCCACGCCGACCGTTGATGCGGGTTCATTCGGAAATCCATACGGTTGTAATGTTTCCTTCAAGGCTTTGTGCTTCTCTGGGGCAATGGTCGTGGAGGCCGCATGCGGATTTTGGTGGTGGACGATTCGCGCATGGCGCGCACGGTGCTGTGCCAGCAGCTTGAAGGCTTCGGCCATCAGACGGCCTTTGCCGAAAGCGGCCAAGCGGCCTTGGCCCGCTGCCGCGACGAGCCCATCGACATAGCGCTCGTCGACTTCCGTGTCGGCGAGACGGAAGGGGTTGAGGTGTGCTGGCACCTGCGCGCGGCGCAGCGGGAGCGGCACCTCTACCTGATGCTGATGATCCCCGGCAGCATCACGAACCAGTTCTTCGAGGTCGTGGAGAACGGGGCCGACGAGTTCCTCCGCAAGCCGTTGGATCTGACATGGTTGCGCGCCAGGCTGCTCGCCGCCTCCCGCGTGGTCGACATGCAGCGCCAGTTGGAGCGGCTCGCCACCACCGATTCCCTGACCGGAGCGCTCAATCGCGGCCGCTTCATGGCGCGCGCCGCCGACGAGGTGGCGCGGGCGCAACGGAACGCCCAGCCGCTGTCGGCGATCATGCTGGACATCGACCACTTCAAGAAGGTCAACGACACCTACGGCCACGCCACCGGCGACGAGGCCATCCGCACGGTGGTCCGCGTCTGCCGTTCCATGGTGCGCGGCGCCGACGTCCTGGGCCGGCTGGGCGGCGAGGAATTCGCCATCCTGCTGCCCGAGACACCACCGCAGGGAGCGGCGCTGCTGGCGGAGCGGCTGCGCCGCGCGCTGGCGGAAACCGACGTGCGGATCGCCAACGGCGCCGGGTCCGTCCTCTCCTTCACCGTCAGCATCGGGGTCAGCGCGCTGCGGCCGGGCGAAAGCAGCGTCGCCGCGGCGCTGGCACGGGCGGACGAAGCGCTGTACTGCGCGAAGAATGGCGGCCGCAACCGGGTGGTGTGCGACGCCGCGCCATGATCCGGCGCAAAAGCCGTCAGGCTCCCGGCACCAGCCAGGGCCGGGTCGGCCAACGGCTTCACCCGCTCCGGCAAGATCAGGCTTTCCGGCGCCGTCTGGCCGGCGCGGCCATAGGCCCCCTCCGGGTGGAGGAAATCGTTCTGCAGGTCGCAGACCAGCAGCGCGGTGCGCTCGATCGGAATGACGGCGGCGCTCCATTCCACGATGACGTTGCCGTACCCGTCGACGCGGGCGCTGAGGTCGGGATCGATGACGGTGGTGGCGTCCGGCTGCTCCAGGATCGCCGGACCCTGGATGTGGGCGCCGGCCGGCAGGTCGAGTCGGTTGTAGACCGCCGTCTCGTGCCACGCCCCGTCGAACCAGACAGGCCGAGCGCCGGCGTAGGCGCCCTCCACCGTCGTTCCGGCCGCCGGGGCCAGCGCCGCGAGGTCGAAATGCGGGCGGCGGCCGATGGCGGCGGTGCGCGGGTTGACGATCTTGGCGCCCACCCCCGGCAGAAGCCGGCTGAAGGACGCCTGATAGGCGCGCTCGAAGGCGGCGCGGATGGTCGCCTCGTCGACACCGGTGGTGCCGTTCGCCACCGACACCGGCAGCGGCACGGCGACCGTGTGGATCTGGCCGATGTAGTGCATGTCGAGTTCGAAGACGAGGTCGGTGCGCTCGACGCTGAGGCCGGCAGACTCCACCACGGCGCGGGCGGCCGCGGCCTCCTCCACCATGCGGCGGTCGAGCGACGCGGCGTCGATGCCGGCCAGCGGCAGGTTCACCGTCTGCACCTGATCGTGGCGCATGTCGGCGATGACGCAGCCGAGCGCCGAGGTCACGCCTGGGAAGCGCGGCACCAGCGCCGCCTACAGCCCGACCTCCTTGATCAGCGCGCCGACATGCAGCGCCCCGCCGCCGCCGAAGGGCACCGCGGCGAACTTGGCCGGGTCGTGGCCGCGCTCGATGGAGACGAGGCGGATGGCGCCGGCCATCTTGCTGTTGGCGATGCACACCACCGCCTCCGCCGCCGCCATGACGTCGAGGCCCAGCGGTTCGGCGACATGGGTGGCAATGGCGGTGCGGGCGGCGTCGACGCCCAGCCGGGCGAGCTTGCCGCCGATCGGACGCTCCGCGTTGATGCGGCCGAGCAGCACGTTGGCGTCGGTCAGCGTCGGGCGGGCGTTGCCCTGGCCGTCGCGGATCCTCACGTCGGTGACCTTAGAGGCGAGCGGCGGCGACTTTTCGCCCTCGTCGCTCTGCCAGACGAAGCGGTTCAGCGCGGCGGGCGTGCCGCCGGCCACCCCGAAGGGGGCGAAGACGCCGCGTTCGCCCAGCAGGAAGACGTCGGCGGCGGTCAGCGCCTCGATCTCGTAGACCGCGCCCAGCCCGCCGCGGTGCAGGCCGGCCCCGGCGGAATCCGGGCGCAGCGCCCATGGGTGAACATCACCGGATAGGCTGCCTCCAGGATTTCCACCGGCGGGATGGTGGCGGTGGAGATCGGGTTGTTGGCATGGTTCAGCCCATCGCTCTCCGGGTTGGTCAGGCCGCGCGCCATGATCTGGTCCGACACGCCGACGTCGACGAGATAAGGCAGATCGTTGCGCGCCGCCGCCTGCGAGGCGGCGAGGCAGATCGGGCTGGCGAAGCCGCCGACGATGGCGCACACGCCCTCGGCCTGCATGCGCTCGACCTCCTGGGTCCCGGCCTCCGGCGTGGAGCGGGCGTCGCCGAACACCATTTCAATCTTGGCCCCGCCCAACCCCTTGATGCCGCCCGCGGCGTTGATCTCGTTGATCGCCATCTCGGCGCCGAGCCGGCCGAGGTCACCGTCATGGGCGAGCGCACCGGTCACCGGCTGGAGGATGCCGATCTTCACGGCCGGGCTCTGCGCCCGCATAATCGACGGGGCGCGGCCACCGGCACCGTCGCGAAGGCGGTCGCCGCGGCGCCCGCCTTGAGCACGGTGCGGCGGGAAACGCCGGAAAGTGCGGAGTCCTGAACCGAACGTCCCATAACGCTCAACTCCTCTGCTTGATGGCCCGCGAGCCACGGGTGGGCTTTTCGCCCGCTTTGTTCTTGTCGGTCTTGGCGGTGTCGGATGCGCGCGGCCGGCCCAGGGCCGGGCTCCAGCGCCGCTCCCCGTCGTCGCCGATGCGCACGAGATCCATGTGGAAGGCGTAGCGGTCGGGCCGGTACAGCGCGTGCAGATGCTCCACCCCGCGGCCGGACGGGTCGTGCACGATGCGGGTCAGCGTCAGCAGCGGCGAGCCGATCTCCAGATCGAGCGCCGCCGCCGGCTCAGGCCCGGCGAGCGTGGCGTTGATCGCCTGGGTCGCCCGTTCGGTCTTCACACCCGACCGTTCGATCAGCTCCAGCAGCGGGCGCGCCGCCAGCTCCGCCTCCGAATAGGTCAGGCCGAGCCACTCCGGCACATGGGTGGTCAGGTAGGAGAAGGGCTCCCCGTCGATCAGGCGGACGCGCACCGACCGCTGGACCCGCTCGCCCGGCTTCAGGCCCAGGCTTTCGGCGATGGCCTCCGGCGGCGCGACGTAGCTGAAGGAGAGCAGCTTCACGTCAGTGCTGCGCCCCATGTCGATCAGGTGCGACAGCACGTTGGGCAGGTCGGCGACGATGGGGCGGACCGCGCGGCTGTCATGGACGAAGGTTCCGGAGCCGGGCTTGCGCTGCACCAGCCCTTCCTTCTCCAGCAGGTCGAGCGCCCGGCGCACGGTCACCCGCGACACCGCGTGCTCGGCGGCCAGCGCCGGTTCGCCCGGCAGGCGCCCGCCCGGCGGCAGGTCGCCGGCGACGATGCGGTCGCGCAGCAGCAGATAGATCCTGCGCGCCTTCAGCGGTTCGACCGACGACTTCACTGTGCCCCCTCCCTCTCGCTGGAAACCGGCGTCTGTCTCTGGATAAGACAGGAACCTGTTTTTTAAATAATACAGATTTGGCCAACAGCGATGTTGGGGAAGCGGACGATTGGCGCTGGGACCCTTGTCGGATTTCGCGGGGACGGGAAAAGAAAACGGCCCGCCTCGGGGGGAGGCGGGCCGTTCGGTAATGGTCGTTTTCAACGCGTCAGTGGCTGATCATCCACGGCCTTGCCGTCGGGAAGCCCTTCGCCCCGTCGGGTGTGCGGAGCACCGAGCGTCCCTTCTTGCCGCTACCGCAGCCGCAGCCCGGCCCGTGCTTGTGCTTCGACCCGACCTCCGACAGCAGCTTGGGCCGGTCGGCGCTGCGCTCGTTGGTAGCGTGCGCCGTCCGGGTGGCGGCCGACAGCGCGGAGAAGGCCGGCGCCATGCGGATCACCCGCGGCGACGGCGTTCCGCAATCGGGGCACGGCTGCGGCAGGCCGCTCTCCGCCATCGGCCGCATTCCCGTGAAATCACCGCAGCTCGGGCACTCGTAATCGTACATAGGCATGGCGCGGCCTCCCCTCTCTCTCTTTACACGCGGTCCTGAGCGATCGGCATGTCGACGTCGCCCTTGATGAACTTCGTCGGGCCGTCGGCGTTCGGGGTGATGTCGAAGTCGAAGATCTGTGTCGGCAGGAACAGGGTGGCGCAGGCGTTCGGCACATCGACCACGCCGCTGATGTGGCCCTGCACCGGTGCCGTGCCGAGGATCGAGTAGGCCTGGGCGCCGGAGTAGCCGAACTTCTTCAGATACTCGATGGCGTTCAGGCAGGCCTGCCGGTAGGCGACATGGACGTCCAGGTAATGCTGTTCGCCAGCCTCGTCGACCGAGATGCCCTCGAAGATCAGGTAGTCATTGTAGGTCGGGACGATCGGGCTCGGCTTGAAGATCGGGTTCTTGATGCCGTACTTCGCCATGCCGTCCTTGATCAGGTTGACCTTGAGATGCGCCCAGCCGGCCATCTCGATGGCGCCGCAGAAGGTGATCTCGCCGTCGCCCTGGCTGAAATGCAGGTCGCCCATCGACAGGCCGGCGCCCTTCACATAGACCGGGAAGTAGATGCGCGAGCCGCGCGACAGGTCCTTGATGTCGCAATTGCCGCCATGCTCGCGCGGCGGCACGGTGCGCGCGCCCTCCGCCGCCGCCTTGTCGCGGGCCTCGCCCTTCAGCCGGCCCATGTGCGCGGTCGGCGCGTAGGGCGGGTTGGCGAGGCCGGGGACGCGGGTCGGGTTGGTGTCGATCAGCGCCTGCTCGCGCTTGTTCCACTTGGCCAGCAGGTCGTGCGACGGCAGGCAGCCGATCAGGCCGGGATGGATCAGCCCGGCGAAGCGCACGCCGGGGATGTGGCGCGACTTGGTGAACATGCCCTCGAAGTCCCAGATCGACTTCTGGGCCAGCGGGAAATGCTCGGTCAGGAAGCCGCCGCCGTTCTGCTTGGAGAAGAAGCCGTTGAAGCCCCATTGCTGCTGCGGGAAAGCGCCGATGTCCAGCAGGTCGACGACCAGCAGGTCGCCCGGCTCCGCCCCCTCGACCCCGACCGGGCCGGACAGGAAATGCACTTGGCTGAGGTCGACGTCGCGCACGTCGGCGGCATCGTCGTCGTTTTTGATCTGGCCGCCGGTCCAGTCGTAGCATTCCAGGATGAAGTCGTCGCCCGGCTTCACCGTCACCGCCATCGGGATGTCCGGATGCCAGCGGTTGTGGATCATGTCGTTCTCGTAGGGAGACTGCGACAGGTCGGCCTTGATCAGGGTGTCAGCCATGGTTTGCTCTTCCTTATTGGTGGACTGATTGGGTGACGATGGAGTGGTGGGGCCTCAGGCCGCCAGTTCCCGGAAGCCGTCCGGGAAGGGGTTGGGCTCGATCAGGTCCCGGGTCTCGAAGACCACGTCGAACTGGCCGTCGCGCCGGGCGCGGCCGATGCGGGTCCGGGTCCACAGGTGATGGTTCTCGTGGATGCGCAGCGGCCCGGCCGGCGCCCCGGCGAACTCGATGCCGGGCGAGGCGGCGATGACCCGCGCCACGTCGAAGCTGCCGGCCTTCTCGACCGCCAGCTTCCACAGCCAGGGGCCGAGATAGGCGTTGTGTGTGACGTCGCCGATGACGCTGTCCGCCCCCCACATCGCCTTGAAGGCGGCGACGAAGGCGCGGTTGGCCGGCAGCTCCAGGCTCTGGAAATACTTGGCGCAGGTGAAGGCCCCGGCGATGTAGTCGCCGCCGATGCCCATCATCTCGTCCTCGGTGACGCTGTTGGTCATCAGGATCTGGCGGTCCAGCTCGATCCCGGCGGCCTTGAGCTGCTTGTAGAAGGCGACGTTCGAGCCGCCGACGACGATGGCGTAGATCACGTCGGGCTTGGCCGCCTTGATCCGCGCGACGATGCTCTCGAAGCGGGTGTCGCCGAGTTCGGCGTAGTCCTCGCCGACGACGCGGCAGCCCTTGGCCTCGATATGGCGACGCGCGATGGCGTTCGACGCACGCGGCCAGATGTAGTCCGACCCGACGAGGAAGAAACTCTTCGCCCCCTTCTCGCGCATCACCCAGTCCAGCCCGGCGAGGATCTGCTGGGTCGCCTCCTGCCCGGTGTAGATGACGTGGCGGGACTGCTCCAGCCCCTCGTAGAAGGTCGGGTAGTAGAGCAGGCCGTCGCGCCTCTCCAGCACCGGCAGCACCTCCTTGCGCGAGGCCGAGGTCCAGCAGCCGAAGATCGCCGCCACCTTGTCCTGCGCCAGCAGCTTGTCGGCGCGGGCGGCGAAGGTCGGCCAATCGCTGGCGCCGTCCTCCTGCGCGATCTCGATGCGGCGGCCCAGAACGCCGCCGGCCTCGTTGATCTGCTGGATCGCCAGCATCTCCGCCTGGATCGACCCGCCCTCGCTCAGGGCCATGGTGCCGGTGGCGGAATGGAGGATGCCGACCTTCACCGCCTCGTCGGTGACGGCGATGCCGCTCCTGTTCACCGCCGCGGTCGCCGGCGCGCCCGGCGCCAGGCCCTGGACGCGCCGCGCCGTGCCCGCCGTCATCATGCGCCCGGCCACGGACGCGCGGCGGCGCAACGCCGATTGCAGGCTGACCTCCGCCAGGAAGTTGTTGACCTCGCGGCTCAGCTCGTCGGCGTGGCCGGCGACCTGGGAGGCAACGCCGAGCACCTGCCCGGCCGCCATGCCGGTGTCGGACGCGGCGTCCGACACGCCGACGATGTTGGAGGCCACGCTCTCGGTGCCGCGGGCCGCCTCCTGCACGTTGCGGGCGATCTCGCGGGTGGCCGCTCCCTGCTGCTCGACGGCGGCGGCGATGGCCGAGGCGATCTCGTTGATCTCGGCAATGGTGCCGGCGATGGCGCGGATGGCCTCCACCGCTTCGCCCGTCGCCGACTGGATGGCGCCGACCTGGGTGGCGATGTCCTCGGTCGCCTTGGCGGTCTGGTTGGCCAAGGTCTTGACCTCGCTGGCGACGACGGCGAAGCCCTTGCCGGCCTCCCCCGCTCGCGCCGCCTCGATGGTCGCGTTCAGTGCCAGCAGGTTGGTCTGCCCGGCAATGCCCTGGATCAGCCCGATCACCTGCCCGATCCGCGCGGCGCTGTCGGCGAGGCTCTGCACCACCGCGTCGGTGCGGCGGGTGTCGGCGACCGCCTTCCCAGCGATGGCCGCCGACGAGGCGACCTGCCGGCCGATTTCCTGGATCGAGGCCGACAGCTCCTCGGTCGCCGTCGCCACGGTCTGGACGTTCATCGACGCCTGGGCCGAGGACTCCGACATCGCCGCCGACAGCCGGTTGCTGCGCTCGGCGGTGCCGCTCATCGCGGTGGCGGTGTCCGTCATCTCGCCGGCGGCCGAGGAGACGGTCTGCACCAGCCGGCCGACCTTGCCTTCGAAGTCGCGGGTCAGCGCCTCCAGCCGGGCGGCGCGCTCCTCCGTCGCC
Source organism: Azospirillum himalayense (assembly GCF_042657465.1). Lineage (NCBI taxonomy): Bacteria > Pseudomonadati > Pseudomonadota > Alphaproteobacteria > Rhodospirillales > Azospirillaceae > Azospirillum > Azospirillum himalayense. The sequence goes on from NZ_JBHSLC010000004.1 coordinate 31,316, forward strand.
TTGCGCTCGGCCTCGCGCTGCGCCTCATGGGCGGCGCGGGCCTCGGCGGCGGCGGCGATGCGGTCGAGGGCGGCGGCGAGGTCGCGTTGCGGATCGTTTCCCGCGCCCACCGCATCACCGGCCAGCGCGGCGGCCCGCTCGCCGAGCCGCCGCAGCCCGGCGCCCTGGCGGTAGGCCAGCGCGGCGGCGGCAGCGGCCAGCGCCGCCGAGAGCACGAGGCCGGCGGTCGGCACCGCGGGCGACCCGGTCAGCGGCGTTGCCACGGCGGTCAGCAGGGCGACCACGGCGCAGGCGGTGGACGCGGACTTGGCGGACGTCATGGCGCATCCTTCTGTGGAGGGAGGTGGGGTGCGGGGAGCGCGTGCCCCCACCCCGGCCCTCCCCCGCTTCGCAGGGGAGGGAGAACCAAGTCCTCTCCCTTGCGAAGCGGGGGAGGGTTAGGGAGGGGGCAATCCCCGCTTAGGGAGGGGGCCAATCCTTGGCCGCGCCCTAAACCGACAGCAGCCGCGCCACCTTCGCCTCGTCGACCTGGTCGCGGCTGTCCTCATGGACGATCTCGCCGTTCTCGATCACCAGCACGCGGTCGGCGATGTCGAGCGCGAAGCTCAGCACCTGCTCCGACACGATGATGCTGAGGCCCTTCTCGTCGCGGATGCGGCGCAGGGTGCGGGCCATCTCGCGGATGATCGAGGGCTGGATGCCCTCCGTCGGCTCGTCCAGCAGCAGCACCTTCGGCTTGGTGGCAAGCGCGCGGGCGATGGCGAGCTGCTGCTGCTGCCCGCCCGACAGGTTGCCGCCGCGCCGGCCCTTCATCTCCAGCAGCACCGGGAACAGCTCGTAGAGGTCGCCCGGCACGCTGCGCCCGCCATGGACGCTGAGGCCCGTCTCGATGTTCTCCTGAACCGTCATGGTCGGGAAGATCATGCGGCCCTGCGGGACATAGGCGACGCCCTTCGCCACCCGCTCATAGCTCTTCAGCCCGGTGATCTCGTCGCCGCCGATGCGGATGGCGCCGGAGCGCGCCGGCACGATCCCCATCAGCGACTTCATCAGCGTCGTCTTGCCCATGCCGTTGCGGCCCATGATGGCGACGATCTCGTTGGGCGCCACGGTGAAGTCCAGACCGTGCAGGACCTCGCTCTCGCCGTAGGACACGCGGAGTTGATTGACGGACAGCATCTCTTGATCCCCCGCTGAATGGCCTGGATAGACTCAGTGGCCCAGATAGACTTCGACGACCTTGGGATCGTTCTTCACCCGCTCCATGCTGCCTTCCGACAGGATCCTGCCCTGGTGCAGGACGGTGACGCGGTGGGCGATGTCCTCGACGAACTTCATGTCGTGCTCGATCACCAGCACCGAGCGGTTCTGGATGATGCGGTTCAGCAGCTCGGCGGTCTTCTTGCGCTCGTTCACGCTCATGCCGGCGACCGGCTCGTCGAGCATCAGCAGTTCGGGGTCCTGGATCAGCAGCATGCCGATCTCCAGCCACTGCTTCTGCCCGTGGCTGAGATACTCGGCGCGCTGGTCGAGATGGTCGGAGAGGAAGATCATCTCGGCGATCTCGGCCACCCGCTCGCGCACCGCGGCGTCGCGCTTGAAGGCGAGCGCGCCGAACACGCTGCGCCCGCGGGGGTAGGAGATTTCCAGATTTTCGAACACCGTCAGGTCGTCGTAGATCGACGGGTTCTGGAACTTGCGCCCGACGCCGGCCGTGACGATCTGGTGCTCCTTCATCGCGGTCAGTTCCCTGTTGCGGAACTTGATGGAGCCGCCGGACGCCTTGGTCCGCCCGCAGATGAGGTCGAGCACCGTGGTCTTGCCGGCGCCGTTGGGGCCGATGATGACGTGGATCTCGTTGCTGTCGACGTAGAAGGACAGGTCGTTGACCGCCTTGAACCCGTCGAAGGACACGGTCAGCCCTTCGACCGCCAGCAGATAATCGGTGTTGTTGGCCATGCTCCGTCCCTCCTCAGTCGGCGGCGGTGTGGGGCGGGATGATCGGCGCCGCGGCGGCCGGCATCTTGGCGCGGCCGACGAACGGGCGGCGCAGCCGCGGGGCGATGTATTGCTGGTAGAGCCCGGCCAGCCCGTTCGGGAACACCATCACCACGCCGATGAACAGGGCGCCCATGGCGAACAGCCACAGCTCCGGGAAGCTCTCCGACAGCATCGTCTTGGCCCAGTTGACCAGCAGCGTGCCGTACACCGCGCCGAGCAGCGACAGCCGGCCGCCGACCGCGCAGTAGATGACCATCTCGATCGACGGCACGATGCCGACGAAGGACGGCGACATGAAGCCGACCTGCAGCGTGAACATCGCCCCACCCACCGCCGACAGCGCCGCGGCGAAGCAGAAGACGAAGATCTTGAAGTTGGCGACGTCGTAGCCGGAGAAGCGGACCCGGTCCTCCTTGTCGCGCAGCGCCACCAGGATGCGCCCGAGCTTGGAGCGGCGGACGTAGAGGCAGAGCAGGATGCAGCCGATCAGCAGGGCGGCGTTGACGAAGTAGAGCACCAGCTTCGCCTCGTCGGTGCGGATGTCCCACCCCTTCAGCGTGCGCAGGTCGGTGATGCCGTTGATGCCGCCGGTGTAGCCCTGCTGCCCGACGATCAGGATGGTCAGGATGGCGGCGAAGGCCTGGGTGATGATGGCGAAGTAGACGCCGCCGACCCGCCGCTTGAACATCGCCAGACCGACGATGAAGGCGAGCAGCGCCGGGACCGCCACCACCGCGACGATGGAGAAGGTCAGGCTGTGGAACGGCTCCCAGAACCAGGGCAGCGCCGTCAGCTGGTTCCAGTCCATGAAGTCGGGGATGCCGGGGGTGGACTGGATCTTGGTCGCCTCGGGGCTGGAGGCCTCCAGCTTCAGGAACATCGCCATGCAGTAGCCGCCGATGCCGAAGAAGATGCCCTGCCCCAGCGACAGGATGCCGGCGCTGCCCCAGCACAGCACGAGGCCGAGCGCCACGAAGGCGTAGGTCAGGTACTTGCCGACCATGTTCAGCCGGAAGATGTCGAGCCCCAGCGGCAGGACGATCACCAGGAGGGCGGCCAGCAGCAGGATGCCGGCGACGTCACCGTCGATGCGCCAGGGACTGCGCCCGAGAAGGCCGTTTTGAGGGTTGCGCGTCATGGTGATGGACTCCTCAGCGGCGGACTTTGAGGACGAACAGGCCCTGCGGGCGCAGCATCAGGATCACGACGACGGTCAGCAGCGTCAGCACCTTGGCGGTCGAGCCGCTGAGGAAGAACTCCATCGTCGACTGGGCCTGGCTGATGGTGAAGGCCGACGCGATGGTGCCGATCAGGCTCTGGGCACCGCCGAACACCACCACCAGGAAGGTGTCGACGATGTAGAGCTGGCCCGAGGTCGGGCCGGTCGAGCCAACCATGGTAAAGGCGCTTCCCGCCACCCCGGCGATGCCGCAGCCGAGCCCGAAGGTGTAGCGGTCGACCTTCTCGGTGTTGATGCCGACGGCGCCGGCCATCGTGCGGTTCTGCATCACCGCCCGCACGCCCTGGCCCCAGCGCGAGCGGAACATCACGGCGTAGATGACGACGGTGATGGCCATGGTCAGTGCCATGACGAACAGGCCGTTGATCGGCACCTCGATGGTATCGGTGACGGCGACCGAGCCCATCAGCCAGTCCGGCAGGACCACGCCGACCTCGCGCGCGCCGAAGACCGAGCGGAAGACCTGCTGAAGGATCAGGCTCAGCCCCCAGGTCGCCAGCAGCGTGTCGAGCGGGCGGCGGTAGAGGAAGCGGATCATCCCCCATTCCACCAGCATCCCCAGCGCCCCGCTGGCGAAGAAGGCCAGGATCATCGCAATGAAGAAATAGGCCGGAAACAGCGCCGGCACGGTGGTGGAGATGAAATTCGAGCAGAGATAGGTCACATAGGCGCCGAGGATCATGAACTCCCCGTGCGCCATGTTGATGACGCCCATCTGCCCGAAGATGATGGCGAGGCCCAGCGCCATCAGCACGAAAACGGAAAAGAGAATGAGCCCCGCGAATCCCTGCATGGCAAAGATCGACCCGAGCTCGGCCAGGCTGTAGCCCTCGAACATGATGGGAACTCCCGTCACACTTGCCCCCACCCCGGCCCTCCCCCGCTCTTGCAGGGGAGGGCGGCGGGAGCATCGTCGCCGCTCTGGCTGAATCCCCTCCCCTGCGCAGCGGGGGAGGGTTAGGGAGGGGGCACGTCCAACGACGCCCCGCCCCTTACTGGTAGCCCTTCGGGAACGGGTTCGGCTCGATGAGGTCCGCCGTCTCGTAGACGACGTCGAACTGGCCGTCCGGACGGGCGCGGCCAACGCGGGTCTTGCTCCACAGGTGATGGTTCCCGTGGACGCGGACATAACCTTCCGGCGCGCCGTTGAACTCGATGCCTTCCGACGCGACGGCAATCTTGTCGATGTCGAAGCTCTTGGCCTTCTCCACCGTCAGCTTCCACAGCCAGGGGCCGAGATAGCCGGCCTGGGTCACGTCGCCGATGACGCTGTTGGCGCCCCACATCGCCTTGAAGGCGGCGACGAACTTCTCGTTGTTGGGATTCTGCAGCGACTGGAAGTACTTCATGCAGGCGTAGGCGCCGGCGATGTTCTCGCCGCCGATGCCGAGCATCTCGTCCTCGGTGACCGAGATGGTCATCAGCACCTGCTTGTTCAGGTCGATGCCCGCCGCCTTCATCTGCTTGTAGAAGGCGACGTTTGAGCCGCCGACCACCGAGGCATAGATGACGTCCGGCTTGGTCAGCTTGATCTTGTTGATGACCGAGTTGAACTGGGTGTGGCCGAGCGGGAAATACTCCTCGCCCACCACCTTCTGGCCCTTCATCTCGATGTGCTTGCGGGCGATCTTGTTGGAGGTGCGCGGCCAGATGTAGTCGGAACCGATCAGGAAGAAGCTCTTGGCGCCCTTCTCCTTGGTCACCCAGTCCAGCCCGGCGAGGATCTGCTGCGTCGCCTCCTGCCCGGTGTAGATGACGTTCTTCGACTGCTCCAGCCCTTCGTAGAAGGTCGGGTAGTAGAGCATGCCGTTGTACTGCTCGAACACGGGCAGCACCGCCTTGCGCGAGGCCGAGGTCCAGCAGCCGAACACCGCCGCCACCTTGTCCTCGACCAGCAGCTTGCGCGCCTTCTCGGCAAAGGTCGGCCAGTCGCTGGCGCCGTCCTCCTGGATCACCTCGATCTTGCGGCCGAGCACGCCGCCCATCTCGTTGATCTGGGCGATGGCCAGCTTCTCGGCCTGCACCGAGCCGGTCTCCGAGATCGCCATGGTGCCGGTGGTGGAATGCAGGATGCCGACCTTCACCGTGCTGTCGGTGACCGCCAGCTTCGTCGTGTTGACGGCGTCGGTCGGCAGCGCCTGGGCCAGCGCGCCGCGCGGCAGCAACCCGACGGCCGGCAGCACCGCCATGCCGAGGAGGAGCTTGCGGCGGAGCGGCGACGGCAGCCCGCCAACGGGCTTGCCCGCATCGATCTTATCCGAGGACATGAAACCTCCTGCTGTTCGCCGTTGTCGCCTTGCAACGACGGCGTGCAACCGGGCGCGGCCGTCGGACAGGCGGTGTTTTTTTGGGGGGTGGGCGGAACGTTCCGCGTTAGGACAGCCCGATGTTTGGCCGAACAGTGCATCGCAGCAATACGTGGATTTGCGTATAGGGGCGCCGGTCGGCAAATCGTTATAAAATCACGGGAGACTGGAACCGCCCGAACACCCGCAACCACCCGGAAGCGAGTGGAACAGTTGCCTCCACCCGCAAGAAACGACGCGATTGAACTCTGTTGTCTGGCCGATCTGTTCCTGACAGACTGGCGGGGGCTCAGGCTTTATTAGCGAAAATGCCCGGAAACAGGGCTAATGAATAATCAGTAATACGAACATATCCTCAGGAGGGTGAATGGGGCCGATGGCGGGGCGCCAGAGGGTGGTTGCGATCCGGCGGACCTACAACCGGTGGGTCGCCAACCAGACGCTGGAGGATTACGCGCTGCGCTTCACCGCGCGGAAGGCGCGGCGGTGGTCGCCGTTGCGCGTCGCCAACACGGCGCTCGGCTCGATCTCCTTCCTGGCGCTGGAGGCCATTGGCGGGGCGATCACGCTGAGCTACGGATTCACCAACGCGGCCCTCGCCATCCTGGCCGCCGCGATCCTGATCTTCGCCAGCGCGCTGCCGATCAGCTACTACGCCAGCCGCTACGGCGTGGACATGGATTTGCTGACGCGCGGCGCCGGCTTCGGCTACATCGGCTCCACCATCACGTCGCTGATCTACGCCTCCTTCACCTTCATCTTCTTCGCCATCGAGGCGGCGATCATGGCGACGGCGCTGGAGATGGTCTTCGACCTGCCGCTCGCCGCCGGCTACGTCGTCAGCTCGCTTCTGGTCATCCCGCTGGTCGCCTACGGCTTCACCGTCATCAGCCGCCTCCAACTGTGGACCCAGCCGCTGTGGCTGGCGCTGCACGCACTGCCCTTCCTGTTCATCGCCGTCCAGGACAGCGAGGCCTTCACCGCCTGGACCAGCTTCACCGGCCAGGCGGCGGACGCGGGCGGCGGCGCCTTCGACCTGATGCTGTTCGGTGCTGCGGCGTCGGTGGTGTTCTCGCTGCTGGCGCAGATCGGCGAGCAGGTCGATTTCATCCGCTTCCTGCCCTACGACCCCGACGCCACCGGCGCCAAGCGGCTACGCTGGTGGGCGGCGCTGGTGGCCGCCGGGCCGGGCTGGATCGTCATCGGCACGATCAAGCTCCTGCTCGGCTCCTTCCTGGTGGTGCTGGCGCTGCAGAATGCCGTGCCGCTGGAGATGGCGGCGGAGCCGACGCAAATGTACCTCGTCGCCTTCCAGTATGTGACGCCGTCGCCGCAGCTCGCCCTCGGCCTGACCGGCCTGTTCGTCGTGCTGTCGCAACTCAAGATCAACGTCACCAACACCTACGCCGGCTCCATCGCCTGGTCGAACTTCTTCTCGCGTCTGACCCACAGCCATCCCGGCCGGGTGGTCTGGGTGGTGTTCAACGTCGTCATCGGCCTGATGCTGATGGAACTGGGCATCTACAAGACGCTGGAGCCGGTGCTCGGCCTCTATTCCAGCGTCGCCGCCTCCTGGATCGGCGCGCTGGTCGCCGATCTGGTGGTGAACAAGCCGCTGGGCCTCAGCCCGCGCCACGTCGAGTTCAAGCGCGCCCACCTCTACGACATCAACCCGGTGGGCGTCGGCGCCATGCTGCTGGCGACGGTGCTGTCGATGCTGGCCTTCCTCGACGCGCTGGGGCCGACGCTGAAGGTTTGCGCGCCCTTCCTCGCCTTCGGCACCGCTTTCGCCGCCGCCCCCGCCATCGCCTGGGCGACGCGCGGCGGCTATTACATCGCGCGCCGCCCCTTCGACGACTGGAACGGCGCGGAGGCGATCCGCTGCTGCATCTGCCAGCACGCCTTCGAGACGGAGGACATGGCCCACTGCCCGGTCTATGCCGGGGCGATCTGCTCGCTCTGCTGCTCGCTGGACGCCCGCTGCGGCGACGGCTGCAAGAGCGACGCCCGGCTGGGCGTGCAGTTGCGCCGCGCGCTTGACGCCGTGTTGCCGCCGCGGGCGGCGACGGCGCTGAAGGCGCGGCTCGGCCATTATCTGGGCGTCCTGCTGATGCTGGCGCTGGCGGTCGGCGCGGTGCTGGCGCTGGTCTATGTCGAGGTCGCCTCGGTCAACGCCGAGGCGCAGGCGCTGATCGGCAGCACGCTGTGGAAGGTCTACTTCATCCTGATGATCGTCGCCGGCGTCGCCACCTGGCTGTTCGTGCTGGCGCGCGAGAGCCGCAAGGTGGCGCAGGAGGAGACGCAGAAGCAGACCGCCCTGCTGATCCAGGAGATCGAGGCCCACGAGCGCACCGACGCCCAGCTCCAGAAGGCCAAGGAAGCGGCGGAGGCGGCCAACCTCGCGAAGAGCCGCTATCTCGTCGGCATCGGCCACGAGTTCCGCACGCCGCTGAGCGCCATCTTCGGCTATGCACAGATCCTGGAGCGCGATGCGGCCATGCCACCGCACCGGGTCGACGCCGTCCGCGTCATCCGGCGCAGCGCCGAGCATCTGGCCGGCCTGCTCGACGGGCTGCTCGACGTGTCGAAGATCGAAAGCGGCCGGCTGCAGCTGAACCGCGGGGAGGTGCGCTTCGGCGACCTGCTCGACCAGCTCGTCGGCATGTTCCATCTGCAGGCGGAGGCCAAGGGCATCGCCTTCCGCTTCGACGCGCCGGAGGACCTGCCGCCCGTCGTCTTCACCGATGAGGGGCGCATCCGCCAGATCCTCATCAACCTGCTGTCCAACGCCATCAAGTTCACCGATTCCGGCTCGGTCTGCCTGCGCGTGCGCCACCGCAGCCAGATCGCCGAGTTCGAGGTGGAGGACACCGGCCCCGGCATCGCCGAGGCCGACCGCGAGCGCATCTTCGAACCGTTCGAGCGCGGGTCGGCCGCCAACCCGATGGTGCCCGGCATGGGCCTCGGCCTGACCATCACCAAGTTGCTGACCGAGGTGATGGGCGGCGAGATCACCGTGACCAGCACCCCCGGCAAGGGCAGCCTGTTCCGGGTGCGGATGATGATGTCGGCGGCGATGCTGTCCAACGCCGCCAGCCAGCCCGACCATCCGATCCGCGGCTATCGCGGCCCGCGCCTGACCGTGCTGGTCACCGACGACGACCTCGCCCACCGCAGCCTGCTGTCCGACCTGCTGGCGGAGCTGGGCTTCACGGTGTTCAAGGCGACCGACGGGCCGACCTGCCTCGCCATGGCGGAGTTGCACCGGCCGGACATCCTGCTGCTCGACATCTCCATGCCCGGCATGAACGGGCTGGAGGTGGCGCGGCGCCTGCGCGCCGCCGGCCACAGCGACACCACCATCATTCTGGTGTCCGCCGACACGCGGGAGGACCGCTCCGGCGCCGACGGCGATCAGCCCCACGACGGCTTCGCCGCAAAGCCGGTGTCCATCCCGAAGCTGCTGGCCTGCATCGGCCGCCTGCGCGACATCGCATGGGAGTACGAGGCGCCGGCCGACACCGACGCCGGGCCGCCGGCCTTCGCCGCGGCGGAGCTGCCGCCGCAGCACCACATCGCGGAGCTGATCCATCTCGGCCGCATCGGCTATGTCCGCGGCATGCAGGCCAAGCTCGCCGAGATCGCCGCCGCCCATCCGGAGCTGGAGCGCTTCGTCGGCCGCATGCGCACGCTCGTCAGCAATTACGACCTCAACCAGTATATGGCCGCGCTGGAGGCGGTGTACCGCGATGACAGCCATGACAAACTCCGCCATGACGAATCCAGCCATGACGATGAAGCCCGTAACCAAACCGCGTGACGTCGTCCTGGTCGTCGACGATTCACCCGAAGCCCTCAGCTTCCTGACCGACGCGCTGGAGGAGGCCGGAGTGACCGTGCTGGTGGCGCTGGACGGCCGCAAGGCGCTGGCCCTGCTGGAGCAGGTGACCCCCGACGTCATCCTGATGGACGCCATCATGCCGGGGCTGGACGGCTTCGAAACCTGCCGGCAGTTGAAGCGCAGCAGTCAGGTCGCCCATGTCCCGGTGATCTTCATGACCGGGCTGACCGAGACGGAGCATATCCTGAAGGGCTTCGCCGCCGGCGGGGTCGATTACGTCACCAAGCCCATCGTCGCCGAGACCCTGATCGCCCGCATGTACGCCCACCTCGCCAACGCCCGCGTCGCCCAGAGCACGCGGGCGGCGCTGGACGTCACCGGCCGCACCCTGCTGGCCGCCAACCACCGGGGCGAGGTGCTGTGGTGCACGCCGCAGACCACCCGCATGCTGGAGGCCGCCTTCGGAACCGCCGGAGGGGACGGCGTCTCCTTGCCGGAGGAGGCGCGGCGCTGGCTGGCTGGCCGTCAGGCCGGTGGCCCTGGGCGCAAGCCCGACAGCGTGGTGATCGCCACCGGCGCGGACGGCCGCCGCCTGCGCCTGAGCCCGGTCGGCCAAACCGGTCCCGACGAAATCCTTCTTCAACTGGCCGAGGAGTCGGGCGCCGGCGAGGACACGCAGCTCAAGGACAAGCTGTCCCTGACGCCGCGCGAGGCGGAGGTTCTGATGTGGGTCGCCAACGGCAAGCCCAACCGCGACATCGCCGAAATCCTCGGCCTCAGTCCGCGCACGGTCGACAAGCATCTGGAGCAGATCTACGCAAAGCTCGGCGTCGAGAACCGCGCCGCCGCCGCCGCGATGGCGGTGCGGGCGCTGAACGGCCGGTAGGGAGCCTCAGCCGGTCAGCCGGACATAGACGGCCGGGAGGATCTCGGGCAGCCGCTCCACCCGGTCGACCGGCAGCACGTTGCGCCGGCCGAAGATGCGGTGATGCGTGTGAGGATCGCCGCCCAGCGCCACGCAGACCACATCGATGCCCCGCCCGGCCAGCTCGCGCACCGCCTTGCGGGCGTCCTCCCCCAGATGGCGGGGATCGGGGCAGTCGATGTCGGACGGCTCGCCGTCGGTGACCAGCAGCAGCAGGCGGCGCAGCGTCGGCTGGGCGGCCAGCGTCGCGCCGGCGTGGCGGATCGCCGCCCCCAGGCGCGTCGACCAGCGCCCGTCCAGCCCCGCGAGGCGCCCGCGCGCCGCCGCGTCGTAGGGCTCGGCGAAGCGCTTGACCGGCAGCCAATGCACCGCCTCCCGCCCGTCGGAACGGAAGGCCGCCAGGGCGAAGCGGTCGCCGGCCGCGGCCAGCGCGCCGGCCAGCAGGTCGGCCGAGCGGCGTTCGAGGTCCAGCACCGTGCCGTCTCCCGCCGGGTCGTTGGTGGAATGCGACGCGTCGAGCAGCAGCAGGACCGACAGGTCGCGACCCCGCCGCCGCACCCGCCGGTAGACCCGCATGTCCGGAGCATGGCTATGCCGCCGGGCCGCGCTCGCGGCGATGCAGGCGTCGAGGTCGAGAGCGTCGCCCTCCCGCTGCCGCCGCACCCGCTCCGGCCGCGCCACCACCGCGTGGCGGACCAGCGCGCGGACCCGCTGGACGAGGCGGGGATCGGCGGGCGCGTCCAGCGGCGGTCCATGCTCAGGGATGGCCTCGATTACCTGGACGAAGTCGGGCCGGTGCAGGCCGATGCGGTGGTCCCATTCCGGGTAGCGCGCCACCGGCCGCAGCGCGGTGGTTTCGGCGACGGCGAGAGGGGCCGGCGACGCCTGCGACGGCCCGTTTTGGCGATGGTTCTCTCCCTCCGCAGACTCCGGCCGAACCGCCTCCAACGGGTCGTCGGCGTCGCGCGGCAGCTCCGGCGGGGTGTCGTACAGCCAGAGGCCGCTGTTGTCGTCGCGGTAGGCGGGGTCGACACGGTGCCCTCTGGCGTTGATCTGGACCCGCGTCTTTCCCAGGTCGCCGGCGAGTTCGCCGCCCAGCCGCAGGCTGAACTCTGGCTCGTCCCAGCGGTCCGGCCGCTCGAAGAACAGGCGCTGCCCTTTGTCGACCCAGGCGCTGCCGTCCCGGTAACCGGGGTCGAACAGGGCGCGAGCCAGCCGCTCCAGCAGGTCAGCCGCCATCAGCGACGGCGAGGGTTCGACGCGATGGAACGGCGCCCACAGCCGCCGCAGGCCGGGAAGACGCCGCATCGCCAGATGCTCCACCCGCGCGTCCTCGACGAGCGAGACCACGATGGTCAGCAGCGGCTTCAGCCCCTTGGCCGGCCACGGGCGCGAGAACATGCGGTGCGCCCCGACATGCGCCAGCGCCGCCCGGTAAAGCTCCAGGGAGGGCCAGACCGCGGGCAGCCGGACGAGGTCGGCGTCGAAGCAGGGGCGCAGCGCCGCCGGATCACCCTCCCCGACCAGAGGCCGCAAGGGTGGATCGGTTCCCCACAGCGCCATCCCGTAGGCCCTCAGCCGGCGTTCGACATCGGCCAGGGCGATGTCTCCACCAACGCTGTCCATCGCCGGTCAGAAGCAGGCGCCGACCGCCGCCGCCAGCGCGTCGCGCAGGTCGGAATCGTCGGTCAAGGGCAGGATGATGGCCATCCGGCAGGCGGCCTCGGGCGCCACGCCGCGGCCGATCAGCCGGCCGGCGTGGATCAGCATGCGGGTCGAGGCGCCCTCCTCCAGCCCGCGGCCGCGCAAGTTGCGGCTGCGCTCCGCCACCGCGACGACGCGCCGGGCCATCGCCGGTTCGATCCCGGCCTCGTGCGCGACGATCCCGGCTTCGACGGCCGCCGCCGGATAGCCGAACTCCAGTGCGGCGAAGCGCTGCTTGGTGGATTCCTTCAAATCCTTCGCCACGCTCTGGTAACCGGGATTGTAGGCGACGACGAGCTGGAAGTCGGGGTGGGCGGTCAGCAGCTCGTTCCGCTTGTCGAGCGGCAGCGCCCGCCGGTCGTCGGTCAGCGGATGGATGACGACCGTGGTGTCGGCCCGCGCCTCCACGATTTCATCAAGGTAGCAGATGGCGCCGTGGCGCACCGCCAGGGTCAGCGGCCCGTCCTGCCACACCGTCCCCTCCGCCTCCAGCAGGTAACGGCCGAGGAGGTCGGAGGCGGTCAGGTCCTCGTTGCAGGCCACGGTGACGAGCGGCAGGCCGAGCCGCCACGCCATATGCTCGACGAAGCGGGTCTTGCCGCAGCCGGTCGGCCCCTTCAACATCACCGGCAGGCGGTCGGCGTGCGCCGCCTCGAACAGGGCGACCTCGTCACCAGCCGGGCAGTAGTAAGGTTCCCGTGCGATCCGGTAGGTCTGGAGCGCCATGCCGTCCGCCTTTCGCGATGCGATTGCCGGCGGTCAGCGGTGCGCCGGCTCGTCCGACGGGATGCCGTCGATCGGGCATTCGGGCGTGCCGACCGTCGGGCGGGTGAAGGATTCCACCATGGCCCGCGTGCCCTCGGGGTCGGTCACCCACTGCCGGTAGAAGTCGTAGGGGCAGGCCGCCTCCCCCTTCACCCCGTCGTGGCTGTTGATCATGCCGGTGTAGCCGCGGTGGACCAGCTTGAAGAGGTGGTTCTCCGACTGCCCGTGCTTGCGGAAGTCGCGGATCAGCGACTTGGAGAGCTGGGCGTACTGGATGCCGTACTCCTCCTCGCCGCATTCGCCCAGCGTGCGGCCGTCGAAGCCGACGATGGCGGAATGGCCGAAATAGGAATAGACGCCGTCGAAGCCGGCGGCGTTGGCCACTGCGACATAGGTGTTGTTGGCCCAGGCCATCGCCTTGGCCATCAGCACCTGCTGGTCCTTGGCCGGGTACATGTAGCCTTGGCAGCGGACGATCAGCTCCGCCCCCTTCATGGCACAGTCGCGCCAGATCTCGGGATAATTGCCGTCGTCGCAGATGATCAGGCTGACCTTCAGCCCCTTCGGCCCCTCCGACACGTAGGTGCAGGTACCGGGGTACCAGCCCTCGATCGGCACCCAGGGCATGATCTTGCGGTATTTCTGCACGATCTCGCCCTGATCGTTCATCAGGATCAGCGTGTTGTAGGGCGCCTTGTGGGGATGTTCCTCGTGCCGCTCCCCAGTCAGGGAAAACACGCCCCACACCTTCGCCTTGCGGCAGGCGGCGGCGAAGATCGCCGTCTCGTCGCCGGGGATGGTCGCGGCGGTCTCGTACATCTCCTTGGAATCATACATGATTCCGTGGGTGGAGTATTCGGGGAAGATCACGAGGTCGAGGCCGGGCAGGCCCGTCTTCATGCCGATCAGCATGTCGGCGATCTTCTGCGCGTTCTCCAGCACCTCCGCCTTGGTGTGAAGGCGCGGCATCTTGTAATTGACGACGGCGACGCCGACGGTGTCGTTGCTGCTGGTGATATCGCCGTGGATCATCTCGATCTCCCTTGCGTGACAGGGGCACGGGGCGGCGCGCGCGGGAAGCGGGCTGGGCATCCGGCTTCCGCATTGTTTTCGCACGCTTCTTCGTCCCGACCGATCATCGGGGAGTGATCGTTTGGCGGGAATACGCGATTCCCCGTATGGCCGGTCAGCCCCCGGGTCACCCCGACGACGGCGTCCCACCCTCCGCGAAATGGCAGGCGACGAGGTGGCCCGGCGACAGCGCCCGCGTCGCCGGCGCCTCGCGCCGGCACCGATCGGCGGCGATCGGGCAGCGCGTGTGGAAGCGGCAGCCCGACGGCAGGTCGTAGGGGCTGGGCGTGTCGCCGGTCAGTCCCGGTCCGGCGGGAGCGGAGGGGCCGTCGATGCGTGGCGCCGCGTCGAGCAGGGCGCGGGTGTAGGGATGGGCCGGCCGGCGCCACAAGCTGTCGCGGCCACCCAGCTCGACGATCCGCCCGAGATACATCACCGCCACCCGGTCGGAGACATACTCCACCACCGACAGGTCGTGGCCGATGAACAGGAAGCTGACGCCCAGCGTGCGCTGGAGGTCGGTCAGCAGATTGAGGATCTGCGCCTGGACCGAGACGTCGAGCGCCGAGACGGGCTCGTCCAGAACCACGACCTTCGGTTCCAGCGCCAGCGCGCGGGCGATGCCGATGCGCTGGCGCTGGCCGCCGGAGAATTCGTGCGGCCGCCGCTGCGCCGCCTCGGCCGGCAGCCCCACCTTGCGCAACAGGTCGGCGACGCGCGCGCGCCGCTCGGCCCGGCTGCCGATGCCGTGGATCTCCAGCGGCTCGGCCAGCAGGTCGCCGACCGTCCAGCGCGGGTCGAGCGAGGCCGCCGGGTCCTGCAACACCATCTGGAGGTCGCGCCGCGCCGCGCGCATCCGACGCCGCGACGCATGGGTGATGTCCATGTCCCCAAGCCGGATGGTCCCGGCGCTGGGGTCGAGCAGCCGGACCACCGCCCGCGCCAACGTCGATTTTCCACAGCCGGATTCACCAACGATACCCAGCGTCTCACCCGGCGCCAGTTCGAAGGAAACGTCGTCCAGCGCGTGGACAACGCCGCGCGCCGTCCGGTATTCGACGGACAGCCCGCTCACCCGCAGCACCGGGACGGCCGGCATGGGGGTGGCGTTGGCCTCGGCGGCGAGCATGACGTCAGATGGCACGGGTCTCTCCCGCATGATGGCAGGCGACAAGGCCGCTTCCGACCCGGCGCGACGGCGGAACAGCCTGGACGCAACGCACGTCGGCCAGCGGGCAGCGCGGAGCAAAGGCGCAGCCGGACGGCATCGCCGCCAGCGCCGGAACGGTGCCGGGAATCTCGGCCAGACGCTCCCGCACCGCGCCGGCCGCTCCGGCCCCCGCTCGCGGCTGCGCGGCGATCAGGCCCTGGGTGTAGGGATGGAGGGGATCGGCGAAGAGGTCTCGGGTGTCGCGCTCCTCCACCTTGCGGCCGGCATACATCACCAGCACGCGGTCGACGTAGCGCGACACCACGCCAAGGTCATGGGTGATGAAGACCACGGCGGTGCCCTGCTCGCGCCGCAGCTCGTCGATCAGGCCGAGGATCTGCGCCTGGATGGTGACGTCGAGCGCGGTGGTCGGCTCGTCGGCGACCAGAACGGCCGGGGCGCCGGCGAGCGCCATGGCGATCATCACCCGCTGGCGCATGCCGCCCGACAGGCGGTGCGGATACTCGGCGAAGCGGCGCTCCGGATCGGGGATGCGCACCCGCTCCAGCAAGGCCAGCGTCCGCTCGCGCGCCGCCTTGCGGCTGACCGGCTCATGCTCGAGGATCGCCTCCATGATCTGCTCGCCCACGGTCAGCACCGGGTTGAGCGCGGTCATCGGCTCCTGGAAGATCATCGCGATGCGGATGCCGCGCACACGCCGCAGGGCCGCTTCGTCAAGCGCCAGCAGGTCACGGCCCTCCAACCGCACCGTACCGCCGGTCACCCGGCCGGGCGGCGGGATGAGCCCGAGCAGCGCCAGCGCGGTCAGCGACTTGCCGCAGCCGCTCTCGCCGACGATGGCCAGCATCTCGCCGCTCTTGACCGAAAAGGAAAGCTCGCGCACCGCCGGCAGCAGGCCGCGGCGCGTCTGGAAGCCGATCGACAGGCCGTCGACGGCCAGGACCGGTTCCCTCGGCACGGCGTCGCTCATCGCCGCTCTCCCTTGCTGCTCAGCACGTCGTTCAGGCCGTCGCCCAGAAGGTTCAGCGCCAGCACGGCGATGACGATGGCAACGCCGGGGATGGCGGCGACGTGCGGATCGGTGCGGATCGTCTCGCGTCCCGCCCCGACCATGCCGCCCCAGCTGACGACGTTGGGATCGCCGAGACCGAGGAAGGACAGCGAGGATTCGGTGAGGATGGCCGTCGCCACCAGGATGGAGGCCGATACGATCACCGGCGCCAGCGCGTTCGGCAGGATGTGCCGGAAGATGATCCGGGCGTCGGACGCGCCCAGGATGATCGACGCCTGCGCCAGTTCGCTGTTGCGCAGGCGAAGCACCTCCGCCCGCACCAGCCGCGCCAGCCCCGACCAGGAGGTGATGCCGATGGCTGCGGTGATGGTGGCGATGGACGGCTGCAGGATGGCGACCAGCGCCAGCGTGAACAGGAAGGGCGGGATGGTCTGGAACAGCTCGGTCACCCGCATCAGCGCCCGGTCGATCCGCCCGCCGTAATAACCGGACAGCGCGCCGATGCCGATGCCGATCACCAGCGACACCAGCGCCGCCACCCCGCCGATCAGCAGCGAGACGCGGGCGCCGTGGAAGATGCCCGACGCCAGGTCGCGGCCCATCATGTCGGTGCCGAGCGGGAACGCGGCGTCCTCGCCGGGGCGCAGCAGCGGCATCCCCGCCATGTCCAGCGGGTCGCCGGTGAAGGCGATGTCGGCGAAGGCCGCCATGGCCAGGATGCCGGCCAGCAGGATCAGCCCCAGCAGCGCCGACGGGCGGCGCAGCAGCCGTCCGACGGTGGTGTCGCGGAAATCCGTCCGAGCCGGCGGGAGGGAAACAGTCTCGGGAAGCGCCATCGGTCAGTTGAGTTCAATGCGCGGGTCGAGCAGCGTGTAGACGAGATCGACCGCGATGTTGACGAGGACCACGACCACCGACGAGCAGAACAGGATGCCGAGCAGCAGGTTGAGGTCGCGCTGGAAGAGCGCCGCGAAGGCCAGCCGGCCCAGCCCCGGCCAGGAGAACACCGTCTCGACCAGAACCGCCCCGCCGAGGATGGAGCCGAGCTGCACGCCGAGCGTGGTGACGATCGGCAGCAGGGCGTTGCGCAGCACATGGCGCCAGGCGATGCGGCGGGGCCGCACCCCCTTGGCCCGCGCGGTGCGGACGAAGTCCTGACCATAGACCTCCAGCATCGCCGCCCGCATCAGCCGGGCGTAGATGGCGAGGTAGAACAGCCCCAGGGTCACCGCCGGCAGCACCAGATGCAGCGCCACGTCGCCGACCAGGGCGAGGCCGCTCAGGTTGGCCTCGACGCTGGTCATCCCGCCGACCGGCAGCCAGTCGAGCAGGACGGAGAAGACGACGATCAGCATGATGCCGACCCAGAAGACCGGGGTGGCGTAGAACAGCAGCGCCACGATGGAGATCACCGTGTCGGTCAGCTTCCCCGCCCGCCGCGCGGCGAGGAAGCCCAGCGAGCAGCCGGCGACCAGCGCGAAGCCGATGGCGGTCCCCATCAGCAGCAGAGTCGCCGGCAGGCGTTGCAGGATCAGCTCCGACACCGGCAGCGACTGGCGGAAGGAGTAGCCGAGGTCGAAGGTCACCAGATTGCCGAGATAGCGCAGGAACTGGACGTGGAGCGGCTGGTCCAGCCCGAACTGCCGGCGCAGCGCCTCCATGTATTCCGGCGTCGCCGCCCCGGACTCCCCCGCCAGCACCTGGGCCGCGTCGCCGGGCGCCAGATGCAGCAGGAAGAAGTTGATCAGCGCAATGCCCAGGAGGACGAAGACCACCTGGGCGGCGCTGCGCCTGAGATAGGTCAGCACGGCGCGTCAGTTCCCCTTCGGGGCGTTCACGAAGCGGGCGTTCTTCAGCGAGGAGTAGACCTGATCGCCCTGCTCGACGATGCCCTCGAGGTCGGACGAATAGACCGAGAAGAAATTCAACTCCAGCAGCGGCAGCGACGGCACGTCGCCCAGCACGATGTCCTGGAACTCGTTGAACTGGGCAACGCGCGTGGCCGGATCGCCCTCGAAGCCGGCGGCTTGGATCAGGGCGTCGGCCTTGGCGTTGCGGTAGCCCGAGCCGTTGGTCCAGGGCGTGCCGGTGCCGAGCCAGCCCGACCAGAAGGCGCGCACCACGCCGATCTGCGGATCGGGGAAGGCGTTGTTGTAGGAGATGGCGAAGTCGAAATCGCGGTCGACATAGACCCGCTTGATGAAGGCGGCGCTGTCCTGCGAGCGGATGGTCACCTCGATGCCGACGCGCTTCAGCGCCTGCTTGAGGAACTCGCCGGTGCGGCGGTAATCGTCGCCATAGGGCAGGAAGTCATGGGTCAGCGTGAAGCGCACGCCGTTGGCGTCACGCTTGAGGCCGGCCTCGTCCAGCAGCGCCTCGGCCTTCTTCACATCGAAGGGGTACTGCGGCAGCTTGGCGTTGTGGAAGGTGACGAGCGACGACGGCACCGGGCTGATCGCCGGCTTGGCGTAGCCGAACCACACGATCTTCGCCAGGGCGGCGCGGTCGATGGCGTGGGCGATGGCCCGGCGCACCCGGACGTCCTTCAGATACTGGTTCTCGACGTTGAAATCGAGATAGAGAAGCGGCGACAGCCATTCATAGCCGCGGGTGTCCACCTTCAGGCGCGGCAGCTTGGCCAGCCGCTCGGCGTCGCGGAAGGGCACCGGGTTGTAGGGGGCGTACTGGATCTCCCCCTTCTCGATGGCGGCGGCGCGGGCGGCGGCGTCGGGGATCATGCGGAACAGCAGCCGGTCGAGATGCGGCTTGCCGGCCTCCCAATAATCCGGGTTGCGGGTCAGCTCGACATACTCGCCGCGCTTCCACTCCTTGAAGACGAAGGGGCCGGTGCCGACCGGCTTGTTGTTGTAAGGGTTGTTGAGGACGTCGGTGCCATCGTAGAGGTGCTTGGGCAGGATCGGGGCGCCGACGCCGTTCAGCACCGACAGGATCGGCAGCGACGGCTTGGACAGGCGCAGGATGACGGTGGCGTCATCCGGGGTGTCGACCTGGGTGACGTTTTCGAACAGCGATTTGTTGCGCGGATGGATGGTCTTCCAGACATTCTCCAGCGACCATTTCACATCGGCGGCAGAGAAGGGCTTGCCGTCATGCCATTTCACACCGCTGCGCAGGTGGAACGTGATAGTCAGGCCGTCGGGCGCCACCTCCCAGCGTTCGGCCAGCGCGGGCTTCGGCTTCAATTCGAAGTCGTAGGTGACGAGGCCGTCGAAGATGTTGCCGGCGACCACCTGGGTCGGCTGCGCCATGTTGGTCGAGGGCGTGAGCGTCACGGGTTCCGGCTGCAGGATGATGCTGAGGGTGCCGCCCTGGCGCGCTTCCTGCGCCGCGGCGCCTCCCTGCGAGCCGGGAATCACGCCGACCACCACCGCAGCCGTCATCATCGCCGCGGCAGCCACCACCAACCTCCGGCGGACACCGCCTGCGACCCGCCAATCCCGTCCCATCATGCTGCTCTCCGGCGCGAACTGTGTAAGGCGGCCGATTAAGCCCAGCGACCGCCGGGAGGTCAATATGATTTCACACAAAAGCATCTCTGGTATGCCACAAAAAACAACTGTTATATTAGTAAATACTTAACCCGAAACTCCGCCTCGGATTGGAATTCGGCCGCAGCCATGGCCTCTGTGCGCTCGGCCCTCTCGGCCTCGGCATGGAAACGCTGGACACGCTGTCGGGAGGCCAGCGGCAGATGACGGCGCTGGCCCAGGGGAGTTGCACTTCGGCCCGGTTGGTCCGGCGCCGCTCGTACGGGCGGAACAGGTCGTCGAGGTTGCCGAACGTGCGGGCCAGGAAGAAGTCCTCGCGCACGTAGCGGAAGGGCCGCTCGACTTTGCCCTTGGTCTTGGCGCGGTAGGGTTTGCAGGCCTTGGGCAGGAAGCCGTAGTGGGCGACCAGGTCGAGGAGCTTGGCGTTGGAGGCGATGCCCCGGCCCGGCTGGTCCGGGTCCTCGGCCTCGCCGAGCACGGCGGTCTTCATGCGGTCGTAGAGGATCTGCCCGGGCACGCCGCGGAAGGCTTCGAAGGCGGCGATGTGGCAGCGCAGAACGGTCGGCAGGTCCTGGCGGGCGACGAAGCGGGCCCACATCATGCGGCTGTGGCCGACCACCATGGAGAAGAGGCAGACGACCCGTTCCGCCTCGGGCTCGTCGGTGAAGGTGGTCTCGAAGAAGGCGAAGTCGACCTGGGCCTGCTCGCCGGGCGGGGTTTCGAAGCGGCGCTCGAAGGCCGGGGTAGCCTTCCCGGACTGGGGTGCCGGTTCTCAATCCGGTCGATGATGTCGGCCACCAGCTCTGCCGCCTGCGCTCGCATGTCCGCTCCCATGCCAAAGACATGGGAACCGGCAGGCGGTTACCCGATCGCGCTCGCAGCCAACTTCGGAGAGTTCCGGAAACCGGACCATATGGTGCTCAGCGAAACGAACGGTAGCAGACTTCGTCAGACTGATCATATCGTCAGCATGCACAACACCCCGACTATCTCCGTCGTTTGAAAACCGAAACTCGAAACAACAACGGCGCGCATATTCCTGTATGCATCAGAAAAAATGACGCATGCCAAGCTCATGGTTCGCATGCTAATAATTATAACAACGCTACACTCATTAACTAAGTTGGAAGAAGACGATGATGCGGTTGGTTAAACTTGCCATACCAGCAGTTACACTTGCCATGCTTTCGGGCTGTTTGGCAACAAACAAAGCTGAATTCCACGACCCGAACGAAACCGCCATCGATTTCACCAAGAGAATATCGGTTGAGTTCTCTAACAAGCTAGACAAAGTTATTAATAGCACCTTGTCCAGTTCGCCAGTTGACAAAGGTGATTATATAGAGAAAACTGGCTACTTTTTTGCCACATCCGCAGGACTTAGCGGAACCCAGCAAGCTTACGTTGATTTTTGCCAATCAAAGGGCAATACAATGAATGATAACTTCTGCCTTGATAAAGATAAGAATGTAATTTTTATGGCTATCCTTAGCTCAAAAGCCGGCAATGTACCGGATGGCGTCAACTATACAGTTGCTCAACCAAAAGACCCTAAAGGCTCGACCTCCTTGAATGCCATGGCTGAAAATGCGAGGAAGGAAATTGAATATGCGAGGCAAGCCCGTAGGGTTATGGTTGAATCAATCCAAAAAGATAAAGAAGATGAAGAGGCAAGAGGAATAGCTTTCTACTCAAAAGTCGGGAGAGGAGATCGAGTCTGCTCATCCCGCTCAGCTTTTAGCCAAGAATATTGGGGATTTATTGAGGATAAATCAAACGGAAAGTACAAGCTAATGGTGAAGGGGTCCAAAAACAGCTATAGAATGGCGCATTTCCGTCCCGACGAGCTTACCTGGGTAGATCCTCGCCAGTGGCTGCCCTGTTAAAAGCCATTGCTCTACCCCCCTCCGCGGGTGAACACCAGAGGGGGCATTGTGTTTTGGAAAACTTGTTCACCAGAGCGGCTTCAGCGTGTCGGCAACCAGCCACAGAGCCGTGCCCCGGTGAGGTTGTGGGCCAAGATCTGCTCAGCCGAGCCCTCGCTCAGCGCGTCGGCTCGGCTTATGTAGATCGGGCGCCAAGCGGCGCACCCGTCAGTCGCGGGACCAGCCGTCGCGCAGCCGCTCAGCAGCCTTATGTCGCCGACGTTCGGGATCTCGTCCTATATGAGCACCTGAAGGATCGTGGCGCGCTTGAGCATGGACATCGAGGCGCCATGGACGATGGCGGCGAGCCGATCGACAAGCACGCCGCGCCGCGAGGCTGACGCATGAGCGACCTTTCCACTACGGAATCACAGGAACGAAAACGTTTCGGGGCGTCCGAGGCGGCGCGCGTATCGGGCCGGTTCTTGCGGACCACACAGCATCACGCGGCGGAGATTTCCCGTGCTGCTAAGCTGTTCGGCCGCTGGACCTTCGATGCCAACCGGCTGCCGGCAGGAGGAATCCGCCGGCCTGACGTGGGGACAGGTGAACCTGAAGGCCGGAACGGTCACCTTCCTGAAGACGAAGACCAGCCGGCCGCGCGCGATCCGCCTGGAACCGGACACGCTGGCGATGCTGACAGCCATGCCCCACTTCCTGGGATCCGACACGGTGTTCTGACACGGGAAGGGCACGCGTCATCTCAAGGTGTCGTCACGGTTTCGGGAGATGGTGCGGTCGGCACAAAAGTCGGCACAGCGGGCGGGCACACCGTTCCGGCCCTTCCGGTGCCACGATCTGCGGCACGGCTTCGCCATCCGGGCCTTGCGGAACGGGTGGGACATCTACGCCCCGTCCAAGCACCTGGGGCACAGCAGCGTGAAAACGACGGAGATTTCTTGGGGTACGTCCCGGCCAGGGCCGGCACAAAAACCGGCACATCTATAACGGTTTCTCCTGGGTTGCATCCCCAGGAAACCGCCAAATCAGCCAGCTAAGTATTTGATT
Organism: Azospirillum himalayense; assembly: GCF_042657465.1. NCBI lineage: Bacteria > Pseudomonadati > Pseudomonadota > Alphaproteobacteria > Rhodospirillales > Azospirillaceae > Azospirillum > Azospirillum himalayense. The sequence continues at coordinate 53,794 of NZ_JBHSLC010000004.1, forward strand.
TGAAAGGAATGGCGGAGGGGATGGGATTCGAACCCACGATAGGGGTTTGAGCCCCTATAACGGTTTAGCAAACCGCCGCCTTCAGCCTCTCGGCCACCCCTCCTGCCGGGGCGGCGCTCTGTGGCGCCGCTGGCGTGGGTGCGTTCTAACGGTCCGAATGGGGCCTGTCAACGCTTACTCTCCAAAAATGTGATCAAACCAATAAAGAAAAAATCTGTATCAAATTTTATGTACTTTTTAGAAAATTGGAGGTAGCTTACCACCTGAACGCGATAGCAATTCTTGGTCGGGGGGGGACGCCATGAGCTTGTCACGCCGCTGCGCCGAAACGCTGATCGATCTGGTCGAGATCAAGCTGAGCTGTCTGGAGATCACCGATCGCGAGGATCTGCGCGAAAAGGAGCTGCTGCTGCGTTGCGTTCAGGAACTCAAGGCCGAAGTGCAGGGCGAAAGCGGCGCCACGGCCGCCTTCGCCGCGCCCAAGCGGCGCGGCCGCCGCCCCAAGCATCTGCAGGTCCGGGACCTCCACGCCTGAGACGATTCCTCGTCCAGGGCCTTCCGTCAGACCGGAACAACCGGGCCCGGTTCGGGCGACAGGGCCGTCGGTGGAACGGCCTCCCGCGCGATGCGGCGCGGCAATCGCAGAGTGAACCCGGTCCCTTGCCCGGCCACTGAACGCACCACCACCGTACCGCCCAGCACGCCCATAACCGTGCTGTGCACGATATGCAGCCCGAGCCCCGAGCCGCCCTCCCCACGCTTGGTCGTGAAGAAGGGTTCGAAGACCTTCGGCAGATGATCTTCGGGAATACCGGACCCGTCGTCGGAAAAGTCGATAACGACGTGATCGTCTCCATCGGCATGGATCACAATGCGGATGGTTCCCCGCTGGTCCTCACCGTAGGCATGGATCAGTGCGTTGATCACGAGGTTGGTCAGCACCTGACTCAGCGCGCCGGGGAAGCTGTCCATCTCCAGTCCGTCCGGACAGTCCACCTCGACCGTCACCAGCGTGCGCTTGAGCCGGGGCCGCAGGGAGAACAGCACCTCGTCGACGTAGGTGCGCAGATCGAAGGACCGCCGCTCGCCGGAGGTCTGGTCCACCGCCACCTGTTTGAAGCTCTGCACCAACGCCGCCGCCCGGTTCATGTTCGACACCAGCAGGCGCGCCGCCTCCGTCACCGAATCCAGATACTCGGCCAGGGTGGTTTTCTTGAGCGTCCCCGAATCGAATCGGGCGTGCAGGTCGCGGGCCTGTTCAGCGATGTGGCTGGCGGCGGTGAGGCCGATGCCGATGGGCGTGTTGATCTCGTGCGCCACCCCGGCGACCAATTGTCCCAGAGAGGCCATGGCTTCCGCCTGGATCAAACTTTCCTGGGCGGCGCGCAGTTCGGCCAAGGCGCGCTCCGCCTCGTCGCGGGATGCCGCCATGGCGGCCTCCACCGCCTTGCGGTCGTTGATGTCGTAGAGCCAGGTCAGAAGCGCCGGCTCCCCGTCCATCTCGATCTCGCCCCAGCTCGACAGCACCCAGATGATCGTCCCGTCCGGCTTGCGGAAACGCACTTCGGCGTCGCGAAAGGGACCTTCCCGTTCGAAACGGTCGATCAAAGCCTGACGATCCGCCGGATCGGCGTACAGCCGCTCGGCGGGCATCGGCAGCAGGTCGTCGCGCGACCGGCCCAGGATGATCTCCGACTGTGTGTTGCAGAACACCAGCAGGCCGTCGCGGCGCGTGATGTTCACGGCGATGGGACTGGCCTCCAGGATGCGCAGCAGCCGCTCCTTGCCGGCGCGGACCTCCTCCTCCTGGCGGCGGCGCTCGGTGATGTCGGTCATGATGCCGACGTAGCGCACCGCCTGACCGGAGGCGTCGCGAATCGCCCGCCCCTGCGCGGCGATCCACATCCAGCTGCCATCGGCGCGGCGCAGCCGGTAATCGTAGGCATAGGCCGCGGTTTCGCCCCGCAGATGGGCGTCGATGGTGGTCAACACGCGCTGCCGGTCGTTGGGATGCAGGCGGACGTCCCAGAAGTCGGGGGGCATCTCCGGCGGCTCGGCGTAGCCCAGCATGCGCGGGAAGCTGTCGGACCACCAGCAGGTCCCCCGCGGAATGTCGGTGTCCCACACCGCGGCTCCGGTGGCGTCCAGGGCCATTTCCAACCGGTCGGCCAGATCGCGGCGCACCGCGTCGGCCTTCTTCTGCTCCGTCAGATCGTAGAACCAGCTGATGTGGCAGCGCCGCCCTTCGAAGTCGATGACGGTCGAACTCAGCGAACCCATGCAGGTTTCGCCGTCGCCGCGGCGCAGCAAAACCTCCTGTCCGTCGAAGAGGCCGTCGGCGTACAGGCGATCGATGGCGGCCCGGCGGTCCCGCGGGTCATGATAGAGCGGCCACATGCCGTCGCGCTGGAGCTGCTCACCGCTGACTTTGAAACAGGTGGCGGCGCTGGGGCTGTGGTAGAGATTGTCCCCGTCGCGCGTGTTGATGAGAACACCGATGGGTGCGGTGTCCAGAATGGCGCGCAGCCGGTCTTCCGGCGCGCCGGAGGCGTTCAAGCCTTCCGCCGGAGGCCTTGCCCCCATGCGCCGCGCCGCCAGCACGCCGGCGAGAAATCCGGCCAGGAGACCGGCGAACAGCGCAAACAGCGCCACCGTCAGCGAATCTGCAATCATTGGGCCTCCCGCCGGCCCCACTTGAAACCGACGGGAGAACAAAATCAACGGTTATGACGCCGCACCATGCCATGGCATGGCGTCACAACCGCTTCCCGATCAGCCCTTCAGCTTGGTCATCAGGATTTCGTTGACCAGGGCCGGGTTGGCCTTGCCCTGGGTCGCCTTCATGACCTGACCGACGAAGAAGCCGAACAGCTTGTCCTTGCCCGACCGGAACTCCGCCACCTTGTCGGCGTTGGCGGCCAGAACGGCGTCGATGGACGACTCGATGGCTCCGGTGTCGGTGACCTGGCGCAGGCCCTTCTTCTCGACGATGTCGGCGGGCTTCTCGCCCGTTTCGAACATCGCCTCGAACACCTCCTTGGCGATGCGGCCGGAGATGGTGTTGTCGGCGATCAGGTCGATCAGGCCACCGAGGTTCTCCGCCGAGACGGGGCTCTCCTCGATCTCCTTGCCGGCCTTGTTCAGATAGCCGAACAGCTCGCCGGTGACCCAGTTGGCGGCCAGCTTCGGGTCGCGGCCCTTGGCCACCGCCTCGAAGAAGTCGGCGCGGGCCTTCTCCGACACCAGCACGTTGGCGTCATAGGGCGACAGCTTGTACTCGCTGATGAAGCGGGCCTTCTTGTCGTCCGGCAGTTCCGGCAGGGTCTTCTTGATGTCCTCGACCCAGTCGGCGTCCAGCTCCAGCGGCAGCAGGTCCGGATCGGGGAAGTAGCGGTAGTCGTGCGCCTCTTCCTTGGAGCGCATGGAGCGGGTCACGAACTTGGTCGTGTCCCACAGACGCGTCTCCTGGTCGATCTTGCCGCCCTCCTCGATGATCTCGATCTGGCGGCGCGCCTCGTACTCGATCGCCTGCATGACGAAGCGGATCGAGTTGACGTTCTTGATCTCGCAGCGCGTGCCGAAGGGCGCACCCGGCTTGCGCACCGACACGTTGACGTCGCAGCGCATGGAGCCTTCCTCCATGTTGCCGTCGCAGGTGCCGAGGTAGCGCAGGATGGAGCGCAGCTTGCGCACATAGGCGCCGGCCTCCTCCGCGGTGCGCATGTCCGGCTCCGACACGATCTCCATCAGCGCCACGCCCGACCGGTTCAGGTCGATGTAGGTCTTGGCGGGGTGCTGGTCGTGCAGCGACTTGCCGGCGTCCTGCTCCAGGTGCAGGCGCGTGACGCCGACCGTGCGGGAGGAGCCGTCCGGCAGGTCCAGCACGATCTCGCCCTTGCCGACGATGGGCTGCAGATATTGGCTGATCTGATAGCCCTGCGGCAGGTCGGCGTAGAAGTAGTTCTTGCGGTCGAACACCGAGTGCAGGTTGATCTGCGCCTTCAGCCCCAGGCCGGTGCGCACCGCCTGCTCGATGCAACGCTCGTTGATGACGGGCAGCATGCCGGGAAAGGCGGCGTCGACGAAGCTGACCTGGCTGTTCGGCTCCGCGCCGAAAGCGGTGGCGGCGCCGGAGAACAGCTTGGCGTTCGAGATGACCTGGGCGTGGACCTCCAGCCCGATCACGATTTCCCAATCGCCCGTTTCGCCCTGAATGTACGACATCGGTCTCTTCTCTCGTCCGGCTCAGGCCATGAACGGCGGGGTGGCGGTGACGGCGGCGGCCTTCTCGATGACCTGACCGACGCGCAGGACGGTCTCCTCATCGAAGGGCCGGCCCAGCAGCTGGAGCCCCAGCGGCAGCCCGTCCGACCCGACGCCCGCCGGAACCGACATGCCCGGCAGGCCGGCCAGCGAGGCCGGCACCGTGAACACGTCGTTCAGGTACATCTGGATCGGATCATCCATCTTTTCGCCGATGGCGAAGGCGGTGCTCGGCGCGGTCGGCGTCAGGATGACGTCGCACTGCTTGAACGCCTCGTCGAAGTCCCACTTGATGCGCGTGCGCACCTGACGGGCCTTGTTGTAGTAGGCGTCGTAATAGCCGGCCGACAGCACGTAGGTGCCGATCAGGATGCGGCGGCGGACCTCCTTGCCGAAGCCGGCGCCGCGGGTGTTCTCGTACATGTCCTTCAGGCTGGCGCCCTCAACCCGCAGGCCGTAGCGCAGGCCGTCGTAGCGCGCGAGGTTCGACGACGCCTCGGCCGGAGCGACGATGTAGTAGGTGGCCAGCGCGTACTTGGTGTGCGGCAGGCTGATCTCCACCGGCTCGGCGCCGGCCTGCTTCAGCCATTCGATGCCCTGGTCCCAGATCGCAGCGATCTCGGCGGGCATGCCCTCCACCCGGTATTCCTTGGGAATGCCGACCTTCAGGCCGCGGATGTCGCCGGTCAGCGCGGCGCGGAAGTCCGGCACCGCCATGTCGACCGAGGTCGAATCCTTCGGATCGAAGCCGCACATCGAGCGCAGCATGATCGCCGCGTCCTCGACCGTGCGGGTCATCGGGCCGGCCTGATCCAGCGAGGAGGCGAAGGCGACCACGCCCCAGCGCGAGCAGCGGCCGTAGGTCGGCTTGATGCCGACGATGCCGGTGAAGGCGGCGGGCTGGCGGATCGAGCCGCCGGTGTCCGTGCCGGTGGCGCCCAGCGCGGCGCGCGCGGCCACCGCCGCGGCCGAACCGCCCGACGAGCCGCCGGGAACGAGCTGGCGCGACCAGTTGCCGACCTCGCCCGGGCTCCACGGGCTGATCACGTTGCCGTGGTGGGAGGTGATGTTGGCCGAGCCCATGGCGAACTCGTCCAGGTTCACCTTGCCCAGCATGACGGCGCCGTCGCGCCACAGGTTGCTGGTGACGGTGGACTCATACTCCGGCTTGAAGCCGTCGAGGATGTGGCTGGCCGCGGTGGTCGGCACGCCCTTGGTGCAGAACAGATCCTTCACCGCGATGGGCAGGCCCTCCATCGGCCCGACTTCGCCCTTGGCGCGGCGGGCATCGGAAGCCTTGGCCATCGCCAGCGCCTGCTCCGGCGTCTCGGTGATGAAGGCGTTCAGCGGGCGGATGGTCTCCACCGCCTTGACGTGGGCCTCGGTCAGTTCGACCGCGGTGAATTCCTTCTTGGCGAGGCCGTCGAGGGCCTCCGCCATGGTCAGATGCGTAAGACCGGTCATCACTCGACCACCTTCGGAACGACGTAGAAGCCTTCGGCCGTCTCCGGGCCGTTGGAGAGGACGGCGTCGCGGTAACCGCCATCGGTCACCTCGTCCTTGCGGCGGCGCAGCTTTTGCGCGGCAACGCTGGTCATCGGCGGCACGTCCTGCGTGTCGACCTCGCCCAACTGTTCGACAAAGGTCAGGATTTGGCTCAGCTCACCCGCCAGGTGATCCAGTTCATCGTCCGGCACCTTGATGCGGGCCAGATGCGCGATCTTGGCCACGGTGGCCTTGTCGAGCGACATGCCTTCCACTCTCTTCCGAAACGTCTGGAAAAACGGCTTGGAAGCTATCACCCGAATTCTATTACCGCAATGATTCAGGGCTATCCGCCCGAGGTCATCGCGTTTCGTCCGCCCGACCTTCTCCCCTTCGGGAGAGGGAACGGCGCGTGCGGCAGCCATGCCCGACACCTCCGCCGGGCTTGCCGTCCGGGCTTGCGGCTTCTATGGTCCGCAGCATGATCCACACGCTTCCCGAACTGGCCGCCCGTCTGGGCCGGGGCCAGCGCCTGCTCGGCCTCGACGTCGGCACCAAGACCGTCGGCATGGCCGTGTCCGACCCGAACTTCGTCGTCGCCTCGCCGATCGGCACGTTGAAGCGCACGAAGTTCACCCAGGACGCCCGCGAGCTGTCGCGGACGCTGCGCGATTACGGGATCGGCGGGCTGGTGATCGGGCTGCCGCTGAACATGGACGGGTCGGAGGGGCCGCGCGCCGAATCCACCCGCGCCTTCGCCAAGAACCTGATGGAGCGGTCCGACCTGCTGGGCTGGGACGCCGAGATCGCCTTCTGGGACGAGCGGCTGTCGACCTCCGCGGTGGAGCGTTTCATGATCGGCGAGGCCGACATGACCCGGAAACGCCGGGACGAGGTCGTGGACAAAATGGCCGCCGCCTACATCCTGCAAGGCGCGCTGGACGCGCTGGCCCACATCCGCCGCATGGAGCGGGAGCAGCGGGAACGCGACGAGGAAGACGGCATCGGCGGCGACAGCGGCGGAGACGCCTGATGGCCCCATGCTGCCCATCGCCGGGGCGTTGGCCCCGATCTTCCTGTTGATCCTGTTCGGACAGGGGCTGCGCCGCCGCGCCGTGATCCCCGACTCCGCCTGGCCGTCGCTGGACCGGCTGACCTACCTACTGTTCTTCCCCTGCCTGATCGTCGACGAGTTGACGCGGACCGATCTGCGCGCGCTGTCCATGGGGTGGTCGATGGGCGGTACGATGGCGGCGGGGATCTTCGCCGGTGCCGCCCTGGCGCTCGCCGTCCGGCGCCCGATCGGGCTGGATGGTCCGGCCTTCACCTCGGTCTTCCAGGGGGCGATCCGACCCAACACCTATGTGGGTCTGGCGGGGGCAAGCGCGCTCTACGGGTCCGCCGGGCTGACGCTGACGGCGGTGGGCATCGCCGTGGTGGTGCCGCTGGTCAACCTGCTCTGCGTCACGGCGATGGTGCGCTATGGGCGCGTGGCGGACGGCACGCCGCAGCGCAGCGGCGTCGGCGCGGTCGTCTCCGGCATTCTGCGCAACCCGATCATCATCGCCGTCGCCATCGGCGCCGCCCTGAACCTGAGCGGGATCGGCCGGATTCCGGTGGTCGGGGACGTGGTGGGCATCCTGGCGCGGGCCGCCTTACCCATGGGGCTGCTGTCAGTCGGCGCCGGTCTGGACCTCGCCGCGGCGCGCGGTGCCGGGCTCGGCGTGGCGCTCTCCAGCGTCCTGAAGTTGCTGCTGGTCCCCGCCGCGACGGCGCTCGCCGGGCTGTGGCTGGGGGTGGACGGGCTCCCGCTGACCATCGCGGTGCTGTTCAACGCCCTCCCCTGCTCGGCCAGTTCCTATGTGCTGGCCCGGCAGATGGGCGGCGACCACGCGCTCGTCGCCGGCATCATCACCGTCCAGACACTCGCTTCCGCCGCCACGCTGCCGCTGGTCGTCGCCTTGGCAGGGTGAGGGGCCGTCACGACCATAGTGAGGCTCCCTCAGCAGTAAGGCCCCATCAACGCCTCATCAGCGCGAACACGCCCCACCCCAGATAGTCACGCGTGTGGGTGGCGTAGCGCTCGGGCTCCGAGGTCAGCTTATCCCGGACATCCTGCGCAAGTTCGTCGTCGGGATTGGCTTCGAGCCACCGGCGCATGGTCAGCCATTTGGCCGCCTCGTAGCGATCCCATCCGTCCTGATCGGCCAGCATCATTTCAACGACGTCGCAGCCAAGCTGGCGAAAGGACGCGAGCAGGCCCGGAAGCGTGAGAAAGTCGGAAACCGCCCGGGCAAGACATCCCTTGGCGACGTCGTCCGTCGGCGGCAGACGCCGCCAGTAGGGCTCCCCGATGAGGATGATTCCGCCGCGGCGCAGGCTGCGCTCCAGCAGTTCGATCGTGCCGGCGACTCCACCGCCGATCCATGTGGCCCCGATGCAGGCCGCCACGCCGACCGGCTCGGCGGAGACATAACCCGCGGCATCGCCATGGATGAACGTGACCTGGTCAGCAACGCCGAGTTCCACGGCACGACGCTTCGCCTGCTTGGTGAACAGTCGGCTCATATCGACGCCGGTGCCGACGATGCCGTGATCGCGCGCCCATGTGCAGAGCATCTCCCCCGAACCGCTGCCGAGGTCGAGCAAGCGGGTCCCCGCCTCCAGACGCAGCGCAGCGCCGAGTGTGGCAAGTTTCTCCGGGGTGATCGGATTGTGGATGCGGTGAGCGCTTTCCGTTATGTTGAATATTCGCGGAATGTCCATTGCCAAATTCCCAAATTAACGCGAGCAATTCCTTCTTCAGCCCGAGCAGTCCTTCTGAAAACATCTGAGCGGATTCAGGTTACCACAACCCCATTCTCGGCAGCCGGAATTCCGTGCTGGTGCAATAATGTGCGACGACTTGTCCAGCGGCTTACGGCGGCTCGGGAGCGCCCTGGGGGAAGCGCTCCAGCCCGTCGTCGATCGTATAATAGTCCGCCTTGTCCGCCACATGGATGTGCCGCAGCGTGGCGAGCCCGGTCGGTTGGTCCAGGCTCCCGGCGGCGACGTCGAACAGGTCGGACCCGTCGCCGTTCCAGAACAGAGACGAACCGCATCGCGAGCAGAAGCCGCGTTGCGCCTTCCCCGAGGACTGGTACCAGGACAGGGTGCCTTCCGAATCGGACACGGCCACCGTCTCGCGTGGGATGGTGATGTAGGCGCCGAAATGGCCGTGGAAGCGCCGGCACTGGCCGCAATGGCAGTTCACCACCCCCATGGGCCGCTCGGCCACCTCGTACCGGACGGCGCCGCACAGGCAACCACCGGTCAACGTCGCGCCGTCGCTCATGCCTCAATCCTCCATCGGGTTGTTGAAGAGGGTCTGGTTGCCGGGCTCCGTGCTGGTCCGGCGGAGCAGACCGTCGTCGCACAGGCTGTAATAGTCGCCCTTGAAGTCCACCCAGATGTGACGGTCGGCCTGCAGGCCGGTCGGTTCATCCAGGCTGCCCGCCGCGGCGTCCATGCGCGGCTCGGCGACCGGGTCCCAGAACAGGCCGGTTCCGCAGCGTGAACAGAAGCCCCGCCGCGCGCGTTCCGACGACGCGTACCAAGCCAGGGTGTCGTCCGCCACCAGGCGAAGCGCGTCCCGCGGGAATGTGGTGTAGGCGCCGACATGGCTGTGCTGGCGCCGGCACTGGCCGCAATGGCAGAAGGACACTGGCGACGGCGTCGCCATGATCTCATAGCGCACGCCGCCGCAGGCGCAACCGCCGGTCCAGACCCGCCCGTTCCCGCCCTCCGTCATGGGGTCAGCCCTGCCAGAAGGGCTTGTCGGCCTCGGTCACCGCGTCGGCGCGGGACAGGCCAATGTCGTGCAACAGATGATCGGGCAAAGCCTCCAACGCGCGCCGCTGGCGCCGCCGCTCATTCCAGGTCGCCACCGTGTCGAACAGGGTGACCAGCACCCCGCCGAAGCCCTGGCCGGGCCGCTCCTGCGCGTCGGTGCGTGTGTTCATGCTGCCATTCATGCTCTGGGTCATGACCGCGTCTCCTCTTATGTCCGGTCGTCGTCGGGACCTTTGCCCGACGTTCAGGACTGTGTTCCGTGACTGGAGGATGGGCCACCCGATCCTTGCGCACAAACGACGCTTTCTCATAGTTTGGATTAGGAAAACTAATCCGAAGCCCGTGTCCCGGAGTCGCTTCATGGCCCGCCGCCTGCCGCCGCTGAACGCCCTGCGCGCCTTCGAATCCGCCGCCCGGCACCTGTCCTTCACCAAGGCGGCGGAAGAGCTTCACGTCACCCAGGCCGCCGTCAGCCACCAGATCAAGGGATTGGAGGAATGGCTGGGCATGCCGCTGTTCCGCCGGATGAACCGCGCGCTGATCCTGACCGAGACCGGGCAATCCTACCTGCCGCCGGTGCGCGACGCGCTCGACACGCTGTCGCACGCCACGGAGCGGCTGTTCCGCATGGACGGGTCCGGCGCGCTGACCATCTCGACCATGCCCAGCTTCGCGGCGAAGTGGCTGGTCATGCGGCTCGGCCGCTTCCAGGCCCGCCATCCGGAGCTGGAGGTGCGGCTGCACACCACCCCGCAGCTTGTCGACTTCAGCCAGCAGGACGTGGACATCGGCATCCGCTTCGGCGCCGGCAACTGGCCCGGCCTGCGCTGCGAGCGGCTGATGACCGAGGACATCTATCCGGTGTGCAGCCCATCGCTTCTCGACGGCCCCCGCCCCCTGTGCTGCCCGGAGGACCTGCGCCACCACACGCTGCTCCACGACGACTACTTCATCACCTGGGGCACCTGGGGCGAGGCCGCGGGGATCGCTGGGCTGGACCACGCCCGCGGCCCGCGTTTCGACGATTCGGCGCTGCTGCTCCAGGTCGCGGCGGAGGGCGGCGGCGTGGCGCTGGCCCGCGGCGTCCTGGTGGCGGACGACGTCGCCGCCGGGCGGCTGGTCCGGCTGTTCGACGTCCATCTGCCGGGCAACTACGCCTACTACGTCGTCGCCCCGCCCCATTACTTCTCGCGGCCGAAGGTGAAGGCGTTCCGTGACTGGCTGTTCGAGGAAGCCGCCGCCGACCCTGCGGCCGGACACAGCCGGGCCTTGTCCGCGGCGGAGTCCGCCACAACCTCTACCCCAGACGCCTGAACAGACGCCTGACCGGGGAAAGGTTGCGCCATGACGCCCGCACGCCCACTCGCCCTCGCCGCCCTGCTGTCCGCTTCGCTGGCTTGGCCCGCCGCCGCCCATCATGGCTGGGGCGGCTACGAGTCGGACAAGGAGATGACGCTGACCGGCACCGTGCAGCAGATCGCCTTCAACAACCCGCACGCCATGCTGAACCTCCAGGCCGACGGCAAGCTCTGGCACGTCGTGCTCGCCCCGCCCAGCCGCATGAGCACGCGCGGCCTGCCCGCCGATTCGATCAAGCCCGGTCAGACCGTGACGGTGGTCGGCTATCCCGCCAAGTCCGACCCGGCGGAGCTGCGGGCGGAGCGCATCACCGCCGCCGACAAGACCATCGAGCTGCGCTGACGACGCCCCCGCGCTCGGTCGCAACATGGACCACGATCTTGCCCCCACCGGCCCCGGCTGGCTCGTCGCGCTGGAAACGTCCGGGCTCGGCGAGTCGCTGCGCCAGTCGGTCTGGCTCTACCCGCTGGTCGAGATCACGCACATCCTCGGATTCGCCCTTCTGGTCGGGGCGATCCTGGCCTTCGACCTGCGGCTGATCGGGGTCCGGGCGCCGCTGCTGCCGGCGGATGCGCTGGCGCGGCTGCTCCTGCCGGTGGCGGTGACCGGCTTCGCGCTGGCGGTGCCGACCGGCCTTCTGCTGTTCACCACGGAAGCCACCGCCTTGGCCCGCAACCCGGCTTTCCTGGCGAAGCTGGTGCTGATCGGGCTGGCCTTGCTGAACATCCTGGCCTTCCACGGGCTCGCCGGCCGTCGCATGGCGGAGTGGAGCCTTGCGGACCGGCCGCCGCCGGGCGCCCGGTTCGCCGGCGCTGCCTCGCTCGCGCTGTGGGTCGGTGTCCTGGCCTGTGGGCGCCTCATCGCCTACCTTTAAAAAGGGCATAGGGCGCGCTTGCGGGCGTCCGGGACCGCTCCTATAGTCGCGGCCCATGACCGGATCGCCCCATTCCACGACGGTTTTCCCGCACCGCCACCTCCTTGGCATCGAGGGGCTGACGGCAGGCGAGATCACCACCATCCTCGACCTCGCCGACGGCTACGTCGAGCAGAACCGCCAGCCCACGAAGAAGTCGTCGCTTCTCGACGGGCGGACGATCGTCAACCTCTTCTTCGAGAACTCGACCCGCACCCGCACCAGCTTCGAGCTGGCCGGCAAGCGGCTCGGCGCCGACGTCATCAACATGTCGTCGGACGGCAGCTCGGTGAAGAAGGGCGAGACGCTGATCGACACGGCGATGACGCTGAACGCCATGCACCTCGACGCGCTGGTCGTTCGCCACGCCGATTCGGGGGCGGTGAAGCTGCTGGCCGACAAGGTCAACTGCTCGGTCATCAACGCCGGCGACGGCCATCACGAGCACCCGACGCAAGGGCTCCTGGACGCGCTGGCGATCCGCCGCCGCCTCGGCAGCCTCGACGGTCTGATCGTGGCGATCTGCGGCGACATCCTGCACAGCCGCGTCGCGCGCTCCAACATCCATCTGCTGAACGCCATGGGCGCCCGCGTCCGCGTTGTGGCGCCGCCGACGCTGATCCCCTCGCAGATCGACCGGCTGGGCGTCGAGATCCACCACTCCATGGCGACCGGCCTGAAGGACGCCGACGTGGTGATGATGCTGCGCCTCCAGACCGAGCGGATGAGCGGACAGTACGTCCCCTCGACCCGCGAATATTTCTATTTCTACGGCCTCGATTACGAGAAGCTGGCGGTGGCGAAGCCGCACGCGGTGGTGATGCATCCCGGCCCGATGAACCGCGGCGTCGAGATCGATTCGGAAGTCGCCGACGACCTCAAGCGCTCCATGATCCTCGACCAGGTGGAACTGGGCGTGGCCGTCCGCATGGCCGTGCTCGACCTTCTCACCCGCGATCGCCGGGGGAACAATGCCTAATTCCAACGCACCCCGCGTCGCCTACCGCAACGCCCGCCTGCTCGACCCCGCCAGCGGTCTGGACCAGCGCGGCGACCTGCTGACCGAAGGCGCGAAGATCGCCGACTTCGGCCCGTCCCTGTTCGCCGACGGCGTGCCGGAGGGAATCGAGGTCGTCGACCTCCAGGGCCAGTGCCTCGCCCCGGGCCTCGTCGACATGCGCGTCCTCATCGGCGAGCCCGGCGAGGAGGAAAAGGACACCATCAAGAGCGCCTCGCGCGCCGCGGTGGCCGGCGGCATCACCGCCGTGGTCCTGCTGCCCAACACCGACCCGGTGACCGACGAGGTGGCGAGCCTGGAGTTCATCGCCCGGCGCGCCCGCGAGGTCCGTCTGGTCAAGGTCTTCGCCTACGCCGCCGCGACCCGCGGGACGGACGGCAACGAGATCACCGAGATGGGCCTGCTGTCCCGCGCCGGGGCGGTGGCCTTCACCGACGGCACCAAGGCCATCGCCAGCGCCAAGGCGATGCGCCGCGCGCTCAGCTACGCCCGCACCTTCGACAAGCTGATCGTCCAGCATCCGGAGGAGCCGAGCCTCGCCAGCGGCGGCATGATGAATTCGGGCGAGCGGGCCACCCGCCTCGGCCTCGTCGGCATCCCGCGGGAGGCCGAGATCATCATGATCGAGCGCGACCTGCGCCTGCTCGAACTCTCCGGCGGCCGGCTGCACTTCGCCCACGTCACGACGGGCGAGTCGGTGGACCTGATCCGCCGTGCCAAGGCGCGCGGGCTCAAGGTCACCTGCGACACCGCCCCGCACTACTTCGCCCTGACCGAGACGGACGTCGGCGACTACCGCACCTTCGCCAAGGTCTCCCCGCCGCTGCGCGGCGAGATGGACCGGCGGGCCATCGTGGAAGGTCTGGCCGACGGCACCATCGACGCCATCGCGTCCGACCACACGCCGCAGGACCAGGACCAGAAGCGCCTGCCCTTCGCCCAGGCCGCCTGTGGCGTGATCGGGCTGGAGACGTTGTTCCCGCTGACGCTGGAGCTGGTGCACAAGGGCGCCATGCCGCTGCTGAAGGCGCTGGCCTGCGTGACCGTGAAGCCGGCCGAACTCCTCGGCCTGCCGCTCGGCCGTATCGCCAAGGGCGCCCCCGCCGACCTGATCGCCTTCGACCTGGACGTGCCGTGGAAGGTGGACGTGGCGGCCTTCAAGTCGAAGTCGAAGAACAGCCCCTTCGAGGACCGCCCCGTCCAGGGCCGTCCGCTGCGCACCGTGGTCGACGGGCGCACCGTCTGGCAGTTCGAGGGCTGATGCGGTGACCCTGCTTGTCTCGGCCCTGCTGGGCTATCTGCTGGGCTCAATCCCCTTCGGGCTGGTGCTGACGCGGCTGGCCGGTCTGGGCGACATCCGCCAGATCGGGTCCGGCAACATCGGCGCCACCAACGTGCTGCGCACCGGCAACAAGCCGCTGGCCGCCGCCACCCTGATCCTGGACAGCGGCAAGGGCGCCATCGCCGCCCTGCTCGCCCTCGCCTGGGCCGGGCCGGAGGCGGCGGTCTTCGCGGCGGGCGGCGCCATGCTGGGCCACAGCTTCCCGGTCTGGCTCGGCTTCAAGGGCGGCAAGGGCGTGGCGACCGCGCTCGGCGTGCTGCTCGCCGTGTCCTGGCCGGTCGGCGTAATCGCCTGCGCAACGTGGCTCGCCATGGCCTTCCTGTTCAAGATCTCGTCGCTGTCGGCCCTGACCGCTCTCGGCCTCAGCCCGATCGTCGGCTGGTTCTTCGGCGGGCCGCTGGTGGCGGGGCTCTGCCTGTTCATCGCCGTGCTGGTCGCCATCCGCCATTCCGCGAACATCACGCGCCTGCTGAAAGGCGAGGAACCGAAGATCAGCTTCGGCAAGAAGAAGGCCTGATCGCGCTCCGGTCAGGTCTTCAGGAACACCCGCTCCATCGCCGCCAGCAGTTCCCCCGCCAGGACGGGTTTCCTCAGGATCACCAGCGGTCCGCCCTCCCCGTCCTGCAAGCCGGGGATTCCATCCTCGGGCGGAGAGGCCGACAGGACGACGATGGGCAGGTCGGGCCAGTCGAGGCGCAGCCGGCGGATCATCGCCTCGCCGCCCAGCCGGGGCATCACCAGATCTGTGATCAGCGCATCGAAGGAGCCATCGGCCAGGGCGCTCAAACCGGCTTCCCCATCCGTCACGGTGGTGACCGTGCAATGGGCCATCTCCAGCATGCGGGCCATTGCCATGGCGGTGAGCGAGTCATCCTCAACGAGAAGAATCTTGAGCGGCCTCGCGAAACGCACCAGGAACCTCCACGGGTGGCGAACGGGCCGACACTCTCCACGAAGGCCGATGGCTTCGCTCCTGCAAAAAAGTGTGGCCGGGGGCGTTATTTAGGACGCCGGCTTCACCGTACCATGGTGGGGAGTCCGGCGGGATGGTTTCGAGAAGGTCGTGACCGACCCCGCCCCTCGGCCCTTGCGGCGGCTCGACCAGCGGTATTGCGGGTCGTCGGCGATGAGGTGCAGATGATCGGAGATGCGGTTGCGCTCCAGCCAGCCGAGGGCGGCCTCCAGTTCCGACAGCGTCATCTCCGACCGCGCCTTGTTCATGCAGCGCTTCAGCACGGCGTTGTAGGTGTGGTAGCTGACCGGCCCCTCGGCGACGAGGTTGTTGTCCTGGTCCTCGATCACCTGGGCCGCCACGATCTGGCCGATGCGCTGGCGCAGATGATGCTCCACGGCGCTGGGCACCTGCACCCCGTCCTTGGACGGGCGGTCGGCCGAGGGGCGGTCGGCGGAATCGCGCCCCGGCGACGGGTTGCCGAAATCTGGCCCGGGAGCGACCACGGCGAAGCGCAGGGCCGTCGCGTTGGATTCCAGCGGGATGATCTCGGGCTCCGCCTCCACCGTGCGCTCGAAGGGCAGTTCGTGCTGGCGCCGCGTCTTGACCATGGCCCGCGTGCCCTGCTGGGTCTCGACCATCTGGCGGAACCGCTCGAACATCATGTCGGAGGGGTGGTAGATCACCGCCCGCTGCTGTTCGTAGGCGCCGGCGTGGGGATCGACGCGGGTTGCCCGCGCGATGGCCTGCTCCAGCCAGGGGCGGGAGCGGATGTGGGTCAGGCAGGCGACGTGCGAGATGGCCGGCGCGTCCAACCCCTCGTAGGCCATGGCGACGGAAACCAGAACGGCGGGCTCGGGGCGCAGGCGGAAGGCGGCCACCACCTCCTGGGCGTCGCGCCGCTCGGAAATGGCGATCTGCGCCATCCGCGCCGCCTGCGCGCCGGGCATCCAGCCGCGCAACGTGTCGAGGTAGTTGCGGGCGGTCTCCTGGTCCGGCGCGATCACCAGAAGCTTGCCCAGCCCGGCGCCCTCATGCCCCGCCCCATGTGGACCGTTCCCCGCGGCGCGCCGTTTCGCCCGGTGCTCGCGGCACGAGCGGTAGGCTTCGCGCAGCATGGCCTGGGCGAAGCCGGTGCGCAGCGCGGTGAACAGGGCGTCGCGGGTGTTCTCCCCGGCGCGGGACAGCGCGTCGACGCTGCGAGCCGTCCGCTCGGCGTCCAGCCACGTCGCGGTGCCGTCCATCGCGCCGAAGGTCACCGGCAAAATGGCCTTCTCGGCCAGCGCCTGCCGCCGCGAATAGCCGACGATGGCCCAGCCCGGCGCCTTGAAGTCGATCTCGCGCACCCTCCGCACCCCCTGCGGCGCGCGGTAGGGCAGCCAGAGGATGGGGCGCCCGTCCGCCCGTTCCAGCGTGCCGCTCATCAGCAGCCGGGCGGCGGCGCTTTCCAACAACGGCAGGATGGAGCGGCTCCAGGCGGTCTCGTCCTCCGCCGTGGCCGCCGCTCCGCTGTCGGCAACGGCGGGCAGGTGGTGCAACTCGTCCACGGCCAGCAGGTAGCGGTGGCGGCGGAACTCCTGAAGGTGCAGGTCCGGCGCCGCGGCGACCGCCTGATAGGTGGTGACGTAACCCTGGAGGCCGCGGCAGGGATCGCGCCCGTTCTCCGCCGCCCGCAGCGCGATCCCGTGACCCAGCGCCTCGCGCCAGCGCGGATCGGCGAAGGCCTCCTCGGCCTGCCGGCGCAGGCTGTCGCGCGGCACGATCCAGCAGATGCGGTCGATCAGCCCGGCGCGCATCAGCGCCGCCCCCATGATCACCGGCAGCAGCGACTTTCCCCCACCCGGCGTCACCGCGGCCAGCACGTCCCGCACGTCGGTCTGCCGCTGCGCGATGGCCGCGGCGACGCCGGCGACCATGGTCTGGTGGCTTCTCAACGCTGGCATGCCGGCCTGACGCCCCTCCCTGACGGTTTCCGCGGTACGGACCGGCAAGGCTAAGCTGCAGGGAGTCACCGGGTCACGGATTCAATCGTAGGTAGGCATCCCCCAAAGGAGGGGGGCCACTCGCCAAAGGAGTCCGAAGGAAAGGCGCCGGATGCGCTTCGGTCTGGGCGCGGCTCGGGCTTCGTGGTACACGAATTGTTCTTTTGAAAAGTCCCCAACGAGACGAGCAAGGAGGGCACCAGGAGATGAGCACCCGTCCGCAGGCGGTTTCCACCCAGCATGTCGAGAACGAGCGCACCCGCGTCACCGAATGGCGTCTGGTGCCGGGGGCGGAGACCGGCGCCCATGTGCACGGCTACGACTATGTGATCGTTCCGGTGACGGCCGGCGCCTTCACCATCGTCGATCCGGACGGCAACGCCCGCCAATTCCCGCTGGAGCCGGGCCGCTCCTATTTCCGCAAGGCCGGCGTCAGCCACAACGTCATCAACGACGGCGACAGCGACATCGTTTTTGTCGAGGTCGAATTCCTCCAGCTCGGCTGACCCCTCACGCCCGATCCGACTGACCGATGCACCGCGGCTCCTCCATGTTCGACTATGGCCAGGACGGCGACGAGCCGCTTCCCGACGCCGTCATCCGCACCGGCGGGCCGCGGTCCGTCCAGCATTTGCTGCTCTCGCTGTCGCCGGAGAACCCGCTCTACCTCTACGCCGACGCGGCGGACGCCGGGGGCGGCGCCTATTACCGGGACTCCCGCGAGGTCTGGCAGTCGCTGGCCGACGGCGAGGGCCAGCGCTGGCGCTGGTTCGTCGGCAGCCAGGGCCGCGTCGTCGAGGCCGCGCCCGGCGACGTCCATGGCCTGCGCCGCGCCGCGCCGGTCGCCCTGACCATCACTTGGTACAGCCTCCCGGACCGCGAGAGCGTCGGGCGGGTGCGCAACGCCCTGCGCGCCATCGGCGCCACCTGCAGCCGCGGCCCGGCGGGCTGACGGCATCCCTGCCCTGCTGGTGCCGGCGTGAACGCATAGGCGCCATGTCATTTCGGAATCCCTCTTGATCAGGCCGTTATTGTGTGGGCGCGACTTCTGTCCTAATGTTAGGAACTAGGAATCCGGGAGCATCCGACAGAGTGGCCGTCACCCTGGCACAGCCTTCGCGCGTTCTGACGCCCTGTGCCTCATCGCTCGCCCTGCGGTGACCGCCCATGATGGCCTCTTCCCACATGATCGTCGGCGGGGCGGCGTGGTTCTACACCTCGGCGCGCTTCGGCCTGCCCTTTGACGTAGTGGCGTTCGGGGCGGCGGTGATCGGGTCTCTGGCGCCGGACATCGACCATCCCAAATCGACGCTCGGCCAGTTGATGCGGCCACTGTCGAACGTGATCTCAGCCGTCTTCGGGCATCGCGGCGTCACCCATTCCACGCTGGCCATCGCGGGATGCTTTTGGGTGCTGCACGAGTACGCGGACTACTCGCACCTGATCCTGCCCTTCCTGATCGGCTATCTGACCCATCTGGCGGGCGACCTGCTGACCCCGGCGGGGCTGCCTCTGCTGTGGCCGATCAAGCGGCGGCGCAACTTCGCGCTGCCCATCCTGAAGACCGGCGGATTCTCGGAACAGCTGGCGGTCACGCTGCTGGCCGGCTGGATGATTTCCGGCCTGTTTTCCGCGTCCTGGCCGGGCCTGCCCCTCGACCGCCTGCCCTTCGAGAACTGGATGGCGATGGACCGCCCGTGGCGCTCCGCCGTCGTCGCGGCGCAAGGATTCCTTGGGGAGGAAGGGCGGGAACGCAGTGCGCCGCCCATCCCCGCACGCAAGCCCACCGAGCCGGCGAAGACCCGCCCGTTGAAAGGCTGAGTCATGAGCGCCTGGATTGTGTTTTAAATGTAACGGTCAATGACTCATCTTGGCTTTCTGTTTCGTCACCCTTGTTGCATTTCGTCATAGAGACCGTGAAAATCTGTCTTTGTCACCGCTTAGCGATTCGTTAGGCTTTTTAGGCACATTCTAACGACCATATCCAATCGATCTTAGATTGAATTTCCACACGCTTCGATGCGGACGGATCCGACCATGGCAAAGCTCCGGATGTCGAAAGAGAGGCAGGCGGTCGACGGCGTGCCGCCCAATGCGGCGACGGCGATTCCGCTCCACCTCGCCCTTCCCGATCTGCCCGGCGGGCAGGACAAGAGCTTGAAGCGTGTGTCCGACGTGCTGGCCCCGCTGGACCATGGTCAGAAGCTCCAGCTCTACAAGATGATCCGCGACGGGTATCTGGAGGACATGGCCGAGCCGGTCGCCCAGATGCTGGTCACCATGCTGAACGGGCGGCGGTCCGAGCACGCGCGCCGCGTCTGGACCGGCCTGTTCGACGCGCTGATCCTGCGCGACGATTCCCTGCTGACCAGCGGGGTCCGGCTGGCCGGCGCCCTGCATCTGGCGGACGTCAGCGCCTGGTGGTTCGCCCTGGCCCCGCGCATGGAACCGCTGGTCGGCCGCGTCCAGGAAACGGTGGCCCGCCTCGCCAAGGACCAGCCGCTGAACGAGATCTTCGCTTCCGCCGAGGCGCAGAGCTGGGCGGACGCGCTGCGCCAGCGCAGCCTCGCCGTGCTGGCCCGCCTGCGCTCCGCACCGGCGGAGGCGACCGCCTTCCTGTCCGAAGTGTCGGGCTTCCGCGCGCAGATGTTGAAACGCCACGGCGTCCGCCAGCGCGAGGGCGTCGCCCGCGCGGAGCTGGAGCGGATGGAAACCATCCTTCTGGCCGCCCCCGCCTGGGCGGACCAGCCCCTGCCGTCGCTGCTGCACGGCGACCCGGTGCGTCTGGCGCGGGAGATGGTGCGCCGCGGCGACTGCACGCGCGAGGGGGCGGCCATGTTCGCGGTGGCCGGCCTGCACCGGCGCGACGACGCCGCCCTGGCGATCCGACTGTTCGAAGCCTTCCCCGTCGCGGTGGCCAAGGACGCCATCATCGGCCGCCTTCTGGTCGCCGCGGAAGCGCTGAAGGCCACGCTGACCGGCAGCTTCCTCAGCAAGCCGGGCCTGCTGGTGGCGGACGCGGTGGACGACCGCGACCATCCCTCCGCCCAGCTCCAGCATTTCCTGGCTTGGTACGACGCCGTCCATGCGCTGGAGCTGGACACCACCGACCGCGAACGCAACATGGTCCATCAGGCGTTCCGCGAGCTGAGCAACGCCGTGCACGAGGACCTCGCCCCTGTCCTCGCCCGGCGGATCGAGGCGCTGACCATGCACAGCGTGCTCGACCCGCTGATGGAGCGCGTGCGCTTCGTCAACGAGTTCCAGGCACAGCTGGCGCGGCGCGGCATCGTGTCGTCGGGCAAGCCGTGGCGGGCCGAGGACGGCAACCACGTCGCCACGGCCTTCCGCCGCCTGTCCTCCACCGGCGCCGCGGAAGGGCTGCGGATGCTCGGCCAGCTCGCCGATCTGGCGGACATGCTGAGCTACCCCATCGAGATCACCGCGCTCGACATCGCGCTGGCCGGGGTGATCGAGGCGGCGTTGCGGCAGCAGAAAACGTTCGGCGCTGCCGAAACCCGCCTGATCGACCGGGTGATCGCCGTGTCGAGCGACGAGCGCAAGCGCTGCCGTTGGTGGGTCGCCCCCGAGGTCGTCACCCTGCTGGACGCCGCGGAAAAATCCGGCATCGCCGGCACCGCGAAGAAGTAACGGCGAACCGCCGAACCCCCATCATTTCAGCGTGTGCCCAGGATGCGGCGGCGCCCGCTCCCGGCCGGTTCATTCCGTCTTCGGAACGGCGGTGCCAACCTCCTGTTGTCCGGACATGTGATGTCGGCGCAGCCCTTGATCGTGGCGGCGTCCGGCGCTCCCCCGCAGATCCGGAGTCTCCATGGCACAGCTCAACGCCAGCCTGCGCCCGGCCCCCGCCCCGCCGCCCGAACCGATTCCCGTCACGCTGAACGTCAACGGGGTGGAGCGGACACTTCACCTTGCGCCATGGACGACGCTGCTGGACGCGCTGCGCCTGCATCTCGGCCTGACTGGCACCAAGAAGGGCTGCGACCACGGCCAGTGCGGAGCCTGCACCGTCCTGGTGGACGGGCGGCGCATCAACTCCTGCCTGACGCTGGCGGCGATGCAAGACGGCCGCAAGGTCACCACCATCGAGGGGCTGACCACCGGCGACGCGCTCCACCCGCTCCAGGAAGCCTTCATCGAGCATGACGCCTTCCAGTGCGGCTACTGCACGCCGGGCCAGATCTGTTCCGCCGCCGGACTGATCGCCGAGGGCAAGGCCAGCACCGACGACGAGATCCGCGAGTTGATGAGCGGCAACCTCTGCCGCTGCGGGGCCTATCCCAACATCGTCGCGGCGATCCGGCAGGCCATGACCATCGCCGGCCCGAAGGCGGAGGGCGCGCCATGAGATCCTTCACCTACGCCCGCGCCGACAGCGCGGCGGACGCGGTCGGGCGGGCCGGCGCCTCCGGCACCGCCTTCGTCGCCGGGGGGACCAACCTGCTCGACCTGATGAAGGCCGACGTGCTGCGTCCGGAAGGGCTGGTCGACATCTCCCGCCTGCCGCTGGACCGGATCGAGGAGACGGCGGAGGGCGGCCTGCGGCTGGGCGCGCTGGCCCGCAACGCTGACACCGCCTACGACGAGCGCGTGCAGACCCGCTACCCCATGCTGTCCAAGGCGATTCTCGCCGGCGCCTCGGCGCAGCTCCGCAACATGGCGACCAACGGCGGCAATCTGCTGCAGCGGACCCGCTGCTACTACTTCTACGACACGGCCACCCCCTGCAACAAACGGGAGCCGGGGTCGGGCTGCGGCGCGATCGGCGGGGTCAACCGCATCCACGCCATCCTGGGCGCCAGCAATCAGTGCATCGCCGTCCACCCCTCCGACCTCTGCGTCGCTCTGGCGGCGCTCGACGCAGTCGTCCAGGTGACCGGGCCGGAGGGTGAGCGCAGCATCCCCTTCGCCGAGTTCCACCGCCTGCCCGGCGACCGTCCGGAGATCGACACCACCTTGCAGCCGGGCGACCTCGTCACGGCCATCGACCTGCCGGCCAGGGGCTTCGCCGAGCATTCGACCTATCTGAAGATTCGGGACCGCGCCTCCTACGCCTTCGCGCTGGTGTCGGTGGCGGCGGGGCTGGAGATGGATGGGGACACCGTCCGCGAGGCCCGTCTGGCGCTGGGCGGGGTCGCCCACAAGCCCTGGCGCGACCCGGAGGCCGAAGCCGCCCTTATCGGGAAGCCCGCCACGCCCGACCAGTTCCGCGCCGCCGCGCGCGTGCTGCTGCGCGACGCCAAGGGGCACGTGCACAACAGCTTCAAGATCGAACTGGCCGAGCGCGCCATCGTCCGCGCCCTGACCGAAGCCGCCGAGCGCAAGGGAGCGCCCCGCCCATGATCGCCATTCCCAGCATCCCCGGCTTCCTGACGGAGCCCAACGGCCCCATCGGGAAACCCGTCAGCCGGGTGGACGGGCGCAAGAAGGTGACCGGCAACGCCCATTACGCCGCCGAGTTCACCTTGCCGGACCTCGCTCACGGCTGCATCGTCTCCAGCGCCATCGCGCGCGGACGGATCACCCGCATCGACACGGCGGCGGCGCTCGCCCTGCCCGGCGTCATCCACGTCTTCACCCACGAGAACCGGCCGAGCCTCGCCTGGTTCGACCGCAAGTGGAAGGACGACGACGCGCCCAAGGGAACGCCCTTCCGCCCGCTCTACGACGCGGAGATCCACCACGCGCTCCAGCCGGTGGCGCTGGTGATCGCCGAGAGCTTCGAGCTGGCCCGCTACGCCGCCCGCCTCGTCCACATCGAGTATGAGGCGGCGCCCCACCAGACCGACCTGCGCGCCAACCGCGCGAACACCTTCACCCCCGGCAAGGACAAGGGCGGCTTCCAGCCCCCGCCGAAGCCGCGCGGCAACCCGGAGCAGGCCTTTCTCGACTCGCCCGTCCAGGTGGACGCGGAGTTCACCCAGGCGGCGGAATACCACAACCCGATGGAGATGCACGCCACCACCGTCCTGCACCACGACGACGGCACGCTGACCGTCCACGACAAGACCCAGGGCGCGCAGAACTGCCACACCTACGTCTGCAACGTCTTCGGCTTGGCCAAATCCGCCGTGCGGGTGATGTCGCCCTTCGTCGGCGGCGCCTTCGGCTCCGGCTTGCGGCCGCAGCATCAGCTCTTCATGGCCATGCTGGCGGCGACGCAGTTGAAGCGCTCCGTCCGGGTGGAGCTGTCGCGCCCGCAGATGTTCAGCTTCGGCCACCGGCCCGAAACCATCCAGCGGGTGGCGCTGGGCGCCGAGCGCGACGGCACGCTGCGGGCCCTGATCCACGAGGCGGTGCAGGAAAGCTCCCGAAACGAGAATTATGTGGAGATCGTCGTCAACTGGTCGGGCCAGCAGTACGCCTGCGACAATGTCCGGCTGGACTACAAGCTGTCGCGGCTGGACGTGCACACGCCGCAGGACCAGCGCGCGCCGGGCGCTGCGACCGGCGTCCCGGCGCTGGAGATCGCCATGGACGAGCTGGCCTGCAAGCTCGGCATAGACCCGGTGGAGCTTCGTCTGAAGAACTACGCCGAGACCGATCCCAACACCGGAAACCCCTTTTCCAGCAAGGAGCTGCGCGCCTGCTTCCAGCACGGGGCGGAGCGGTTCGGCTGGGCGAAGCGCAACCCCGCGCCGCGCTCCATGCGCGAGGGGCGGGAGCTGATCGGCTGGGGCATGGCGGCGGGCGTGTGGGACGCCATGCAGGGGCAGGCCGCCGCCAAGGCGGTCCTGGGCGTCGATGGGAAGCTGGTGGTGTCCAGCGCCACCGCCGACATCGGCACCGGCACCTACACCGTCATGACGCAGATCGCCGCCGACGTTCTGGGCCTGCCGATCGAGGAGGTGACCTTCTGCCTGGGCGATTCCTCGCTTCCCACCGCCCCCATCGAGGGCGGGTCCTGGACCGTCTCCACCGTCGGGTCGGCGGTGAAGGCGGTGTGCGACCGGGTGCGGTCACAGCTGGTCACGCTGGCCGGCAAGCTGGAGAACAGCCCGCTGAAGGGCGTGGCGGAGGAGGATGTGCTTTTCGCCGACGGTCATCTGATCGTCCGGGACGACCGGGCGCGGCGGCTGTCCATCACCGACGTGATGCGCGGCTCCGGCACCCTGAGCATCGAGGAGGAGGCGCGCGCCCTGCCTTATCTGCTGGCGCGGGCGCGGCACACCTTCGCCACCCATTCTGCCGTCTTCGTGGAGGTGCGGGTGGACGAGGATCTCGGCACCATCCGTGTGGCCCGCGTGGTCAGCGCCATCGCCGCCGGCCGCATCATCAACCCCAAGACGGCGCGCAGCCAGATCCAGGGCGCCGTGGTCTGGGGCATCGGCATGGGTCTGGAGGAGGAGGCCTTCACCGACCACCGGCTGGGCCGGGTGATGAACCACGACTACGCGGAGTACCATGTCCCGGTGAACGCCGACGTGCCGGAGATCGACGTGCTGTTCGTCGAGGAGCACGACGACATGGTCAACGCCCTGGGCGCCAAGGGGGTCGGTGAGATCGGCATCGTCGGCGTTCCCGCCGCCATCGCCAACGCCATCCATCACGCGACCGGAGTGCGCGTGCGCGATTTCCCGATCACGCTGGACAAGGTGCTGGCAGGGCTACGCTGACGAGGGCGGATGGTCGCAACGGGCCCCCACCCAACCCTCCCCCGCTTCGCAGGGGAGGGCTTTCTCCTCCCCCTGCGTCAGCGGGGGGAGGCCGGGAGGGGGGCCCTACACGACCAGATCCCCCTTACGCCGCGGCGACAGCCTCGACCGGCGCCATGCGGATCAGGTAGTCGAAGGCCGACAGGGCGGCCTTCGAGCCCTCGCCCATGGCGATGATGATCTGCTTGTAGGGCACCGTCGTCGCGTCGCCCGCAGCGAACACGCCGGGGACGGAGGTCTGGCCGCGCGCGTCCACCTCGATCTCGCCGCGCGGGCTCAGCGCCACAGCCCCCTTCAGCCACTCGGTGTTGGGCACGAGGCCGATCTGCACGAAGATGCCTTCCAGATCGATCCGGTGCACCTCGCCGGTGTTGCGGTTCTTGTAGCTGAGGCCGGTCACCTTGGTGCCGTCGCCATGCACCTCGGTCGTCAGGCCCGAGGTGATGACGCGCACGTTCGGCAGGCTGCGCAGCTTGCGCTGGAGCACCTCGTCGGCGCGGAGCTGGCTGTCGAACTCGATCAGCGTCACCTCGGCGACGATGCCGGCCAGATCGATGGCCGCTTCCACACCGGAGTTGCCGCCGCCGATGACCGACACGCGCTTGCCCTTGAACAGCGGGCCGTCGCAGTGCGGGCAATAGGCCACGCCCTTGTTGCGGTACTCGTCCTCGCCGGGGACGCCCATCTGGCGCCAGCGGGCGCCGGTGGACAGGATCACCGTCTTCGACTTCAGCGAGGCGCCGTTGGCGAGCTGGACCTCGATCAGGCCGCCCGGACCCGAAGCGGGGATCAGCTTCTCCGCCCGCTGCAGGTTCATCACGTCGACCTCATACTCCTTGACGTGCTGCTCCAGCGCGGTGGCCAGCTTCGGCCCCTCGGTGTGGGAGACGGAGATGAAGTTCTCGATGGCCATGGTGTCGAGCACCTGACCGCCGAAGCGCTCCGCCGCGACACCGGTGCGGATGCCCTTGCGGGCCGCGTAGATCGCCGCCGCGGCGCCGGCCGGGCCGCCGCCGATCACCAGCACGTCGAAAGCGTCCTTGGCCTTGATCTTCTCCGCGTCGCGCTGCGAGGCGCCGGTGTCGATCTTGGCAAGGATCTGCTCCAGCCCCATGCGGCCCTGGCCGAACGGCTCGCCGTTCAGGAAGACGGACGGGACGGCCATGATCTTGCGCGATTCGACCTCCTGCTGGAACAGCGCGCCGTCGATGGCGACATGCTTGATCCGCGGGTTCAGAACGCTCATCAGGTTCAGGGCCTGCACCACGTCGGGGCAGTTCTGGCAGGACAGCGAGAAGTAGGTCTCGAAGCTGTACTCACCTTCCAGCGCCTTCACCTGCTCGATGACCTCCGCCGACTCCTTGGAGGGGTGGCCGCCGACCTGCAGCAGGGCGAGGATGAGGGAATTGAATTCGTGGCCCATCGGCAGGCCGGCGAAGCGGACGCCGACGTCGGTGCCGGTGCGCTTGATCGCGAAGGAGGGCTTGCGCGCGTCGTCGTCGCTGCGGACGAAGGTGATCTTGTCCGACAGGGACGCGATGTCCTGCAGCAGAGCCTGCATGTCCTGCGATTTGACGCCGTCGTCCAGGGAGGCGGCCAGTTCGATGGGCTGCGTGATCTTGTCGAAATAGGCCTTGAGCTGGCCTTTGACGTTGCTATCCAACACGGCGAGGGCTCCCGAAAGTGGTTTTTCGAAGCGAGCCCGGTGGCGCCAGGGCGGGTCCGGGCAGCAGAGTGTCTTTGAGCAGACTTTTTTTGAACGGATGAAGGCCACTCGTGATCCGGGCCCGGAATCGATCCGGGCCCAGAGCCGTGGCGCCGCGGCCGGCGTGGCCGCGGCCGAACCGTCCGGCCGCGGTTGCGGCCGGCGGTTCCCAGAGGATCAAGCCGGAGAGGCTTAGATCTTGCCGACGAGGTCGAGCGACGGGGCGAGCGTCTTCTCACCCTCTTCCCACTTGGCCGGGCAGACCTCGCCCGGGTGCGAGGCGACGTACTGGGCGGCCTTCACCTTGCGGAGCAGCTCGCGGGCGTCGCGGCCGATGCCGCCGGCGGTGATCTCGATGATCTGGATCTTGCCGTCCGGGTCGACGACGAAGGTGCCGCGGTCGGCGAGGCCCTTCTCCTCGATCAGGATCTCGAAGTTGCGGCAGATCGTGGCGGTCGGGTCGCCGACCATGGTGTAGCCGATCTTGCCGATGGCCGGCGAGGTGTCGTGCCAGGCCTTGTGGCAGAAGTGGGTGTCGGTCGAAACGCTGTAGATCTCAACGCCGAGCTTCTGGAACTCGCTGTAGTTATCGGCCAGGTCTTCCAGCTCGGTCGGGCACACGAAGGTGAAGTCCGCCGGGTAGAAGAAGACGACCGACCACTTGCCCTTCAGGTCGGCGTCGCTGACGTCGATGAACTTGCCGCCCTTGAAAGCGGTCGCCTTGAACGGCTTAATCTCGGTGTTGATCAAGGACATGATTTCTCCATCAGTCTGAATGATTGGAGCAAGCTTCCCTCCGGTGTCCTGCCAGCCTGGCGCCGTTTCCCATATGGGCTACCGGTGCCGCGGCATCCCTGCCGGATGTCTGCTCCCCCCTCGTTGGTCGCTTGACACCAGGGAAGTTAGGGGCAATGGGTCAGCGATGGAAGCGAAAAATACCAATCGCTTTGATCGATAAAACCGATTATTGTGCAGCGCATGAAGCCGCTTCCCACCCTGCGCCAGCTCCACTACCTCGTCGCCGTCGTCGATCGCTGCCATTTCGGCAAGGCGGCGGAGGCCTGCCTCGTCAGCCAGTCCACGCTCAGCGCCGGCATCCAGGAATTGGAGAATCTGCTGGGCGCCCCGCTGCTGGAACGAACGCGGCGCACCGTCCTGCCGACCCCGCTGGGCCGCGAGATCGCCGACCGCGCCCGCATCGTCCTGAAGGGGGCGGAGGAGCTGGTGGACATGGCCCGCTCGGTGGAGGACCCGATGTCCGGGCCGCTCCATCTGGGCGTGATCCCGACCATCGGCCCCTTCCTGATCCCCCGCGTGATGCCGGCCCTGCGCGACAGCTTCCCCAAGCTGAAGCTGTTCCTGCGCGAGGACCAGACCGCCCGGCTGCTCGACCGGCTGGAGTCGGGGGAGCTGGACGCGGCCATCCTCGCCCTGCCCTATCCGTCCGGCGACGTGGAATCGATCGACATCGCCGAAGACCGCTTTTCCGTGGTCTGCACGCCCGAGCACCGGCTGAGCGACGTCACGGCGCCCCGCCCGTCCGACGTCGCGCTGGAGGATCTGCTGCTGCTGGAGGATGGGCATTGCCTGCGCGACCACGCGCTGGCCGCCTGCTCGATGGAGGGGGCGCGGCAAAGCGCCACGTTCCAGGGCACCAGCCTGCACACGCTGGTCCAGATGGTCGCCAACGGTCTGGGAGTGACGCTGCTGCCGCAGATGGCGCTCGACTCGGGGATTCTGCGCGGTTTGGATGTGGTGGTCCGCCCGCTCGGCGGGGAACGGCCGTTCCGCCGCATCGGGCTGGTCTGGCGCCGCACGTCCGGCCGCAAGGAAACCTTCCGGCAGCTCGCCGCCGCCCTGAAGACGGAGATGTCCCGCGACAGCGGACCGCAGGCCCCGGCCAACGGCGACGCCAGCGTGCGGACCGCCGCCTGACCGGGCTTAGAGCACGTAGGTCATCACAAGGTACAGCAGCGCCTCGCCGTCGCCCACATTGCGGTAGGCGTGGGGGGCGTCGGCGTCGAACTGGATCGTGTCGCCCTCCTCCAGCCGGTGGGTGCCGTCGCCGGTTTCGATCTCGACCACGCCGCGCCCGACCAGGATGTTCTCCACCGTGCCGATGGTGTGGGCGTCGGCCCGCTCGTCGGTGCCGGGAGCGAGGCGCAGCTCGTAGAACTCCACCTGCCGCTCTCCGCGGAAGGGAAACAGCGCCCGCGAGCTGAACCGTCCGTCGCGCGAGGCCAGCGGCCGGCTGTCCGCCCGCCGGATCACCGTGGTCCCGCCGCTGCCCCCGCTGCTGAGCAGGCTGGAGAAGGGCACGTCGAGCGCGCGGGCGATGGTCCACAGGAAATCGATGTTGGACGGCCCCTGCCCGGCCTCCACCGCCGTCAGCTCCGCCCGGCTGTTGCCCGACAGCTTGGCAAGCGCGTCGACGGACAGCCCCTGGCGGAGTCGGAAGTTGCGGATGTTTTCGGCGATCACGCCGGTCAGCGGGTTGGCGTCGCCATCCGTGCTCCGGGGGTCCGTGCTCCGGGGGGTCGATGTCGTGCTCATGGTGTTTGGCCCTCCCGTTCCATCACTGCGTGCTCATGTCCTGGGATTCAGCGGGGCGCTGACTGGATCTGGTCGAACAGGGCACCCTCGGCGAAATGGGTCGCCTGGGCCTTGCGCCAGCCGCCGAACACGTCGTCCACGGTCACCAACTCCACCGGGGAGAAGCGCCCGGCATATTGCCGCGCCAGCTCGGGATGGCGGGGGCGGTAGAAGTTCCGGGCGGCGATCTCCTGCCCCTCGCGGGTGTAGAGATATTGCACATAGGCCTCGGCCACCTTGCGCGTGCCCTTGCGGTCGACCACGCTGTCCACCACGGACACCGGCGGCTCGGTCAGGATGGACAGGGACGGCACGACGATCTCGAACTGATCGGCGCCAAACTCCTGAAGCGACAGGAAGGCCTCGTTCTCCCAGGCCAGCAGAACGTCGCCGACGCCCTTGCGGGTGAAGGTCAGCGCGGCCCCGCGGGCGCCGCTGTCCAGCACCGGGACATGCCGATACAGATCGGCGACGAACTGCCTGGCCTTCGCCTTGTCGTTGCCGTTGGTCTTCAGCGCGTAGGCCCAGGCGGCAAGGTAGTTCCAGCGCGCCCCGCCCGAAGTCTTCGGGTTGGGCGTGACCACCTCAACGTCCGGCTTCACCAGATCGTCCCAGTCCTTGATCTGCTTCGGGTTGCCCTTACGGACCAGGAAGACGATCGTCGAGGTGTAGGGGGAGCTGTTGTTCGGCAGGCGCGTTCGCCAGTCCTTCGCGATCAGACCGGCGTCTGCAATCGCATCCACGTCGTAGCCCAGAGCCAGCGTCACCACATCGGCGTCCAGCCCATCAATGACCGAGCGCGCCTGCGCGCCCGATCCGCCGTGCGACTGGTGGATGACCACCGTCTCTCCCGACGCGTCCGCCCAGGTGCGGGCAAAGGCCGGATTGAACTCCTCGTACAGCTCCCGCGTCGGGTCGTAAGAGACGTTCAGGATCGTACTGCGGCTCGCGGCGCTGGCGGTCGCCAGGGCGGCCAAGGTCACCAGCCCGACGGCGATGAGGCTCTGGCTGAAGCGCGACGGCATGAACGGTGATCCCCAGGCTGACGGTCGATGGCGCGGTGCCGGGGATTATTGAACACGGACGATCCCTATCAGGCAAGTCGTCTTTTGCGGACTTGTGTGTAATTCACATATGCTCAATTCACATTTATCAAAATTTATATGTGAAAATAGGAGATTGAAAGGCGCCGCCAGCCGAACGGCGCATCCGGACCGGTCAGGCCTGCTTGGCGTCGATGATGCCGCGGCGGATGGCGCGGGTCTTGGTGAAGTGGTCCTGCAACTGCTCCCCCTCGCCCCAACGGATGGCGCGCTGGAGGGCGGTCAGGTCCTCGGTAAAGCGCTGGAGGATTTCCAGGACCGCTTCCCGGTTGTTCAGGAACACGTCGCGCCACATCACCGGATCGCTGGCGGCGATGCGGGTGAAGTCGCGGAAACCGCCGGCCGAGAACTTGATGACCTCGGACTTGGTGTCGTCCTCCAGGTCGGACGCCGTGCCGACGATGGTGTAAGCGATCAGGTGCGGCAGGTGCGAGGTGATGGCCAGCACGCGGTCATGGTGGTTGGCGTCCATCAGTTCCACGGTGGAACCGATGCGGCGCCACATCGTCACCACCTTGTCCACCGCGCCCTCGTTGGCGCCGGGCGGCGGGGTGACGATGCACCAGCGGCCCTGGAACAGGGTGGCGAAGCCCGCTTCCGGCCCCGAATGCTCGGTGCCCGCCACCGGGTGGCCGGGAATCAGATGCACGCCGTCCGGGATGTGCGGCCCGACGTCGCGCAGCACCGCCTGCTTCACCGAGCCGACGTCCGTCACGATCATGCCGGGGCGCAGCAGCGGCCCGAGCTGCTCCCCCACCTCGGCAAAGGCGCCGACGGGAGTCGCCAGGACCACCACGTCCGCACCCTCCAGCGCTTCCGCCAGATCGGTGGTGGCGCGCTCCACGATCCCCAGTTCCACCGCCTTGGCGCAATGCTCCGGGCTGCGGTCCGCGCAGACGACCTGACGCGCCACCCCGTAATGCGTGAGCGCCCGCGCCAGGGACGAACCGATCAGACCCACGCCGACGATGGCGACGCGGTCGAACAGGGGGGCGGCCAGAGGGGCTGCGGTCTCGCTCATGATCTCAGGGCACCGGCTGCGGATGGGTTGCAGAACGCCCCGCTATAAAGCACCAAGGCGCCCTGTGACCAAGGGAAAGTTTGGTCGGCCGGCCTCGTGAGGAAACGCGCGCAGCGGCGCGATCCCCTCTCCCGGGGCGGGAGAGGGAAAGCCACTCCGGCCTTACGCCGCCAGGAAGTCCTTCAGCGCCTGCACCACCTCGCGCATTTCGGCTTCCGTGCCGATGGTGACGCGCAGGCAGCTCGGCAGGCCGTAGGCGGGCATCTGGCGGACCAGGATGCCGCGGCCCTTCAGGAACAGGCGCGCCGTCTCGGCGTCGTCCTTCCCGGAGGTCTGGCCGGCGAAATCGACCAGAACGAAGTTCGTCACGCTGGGGTGGGTCTTCAGCCCCAGCCCCTGCACCTGCTGGACGAACCACTCCCGCCATTCGGTGTTGTGGCTGCGCGAGCGCTCCAGGAACGCGGTGTCCTCCAGCGCCGCCACCCCGGCGATCTGCGCCGCGGAGGAGACGTTGAAGGGGCCGCGCACGCGGTTCAGCACATCGGCGATCCCCGCCGGGCAATAGGCCCAGCCCAGCCGGACCGAGCCCAGCGCGAAGATCTTCGAGAAGGTGCGGGTCATCACCACGTTGGGGAAGCGGTCGACCAGCTCCTGCCCCGCCGAATAGTCGTTGTGGTTCATATACTCGGCGTAGGCCGCGTCAATGACCAGGATGGCGTTCTCCGGCAGGCCGGCGTGCAGGCGGGCCATCTCGTCGGCGGTGATGTAGGTGCCGGTCGGGTTGTTCGGGTTGGCGACGAAGACCAGCCGGGTGCGCGGCGTGACGTGGGCCAGCAGCGAATCCACATCGGTGGTCAGGTTCGTCTCCGGCGCCTGGACCGGGGTGGCGCCGACCGACTTGGCGCCGATCGGGTACATCAGGAAGCCGTGCTGCGAGTACAGCACCTCGTCCCCCGGACCGGCATAGGCGCGGATCAGCAGGGCGATCAGCTCGTCGGAGCCGGCGCCGCAGACCACGCGCTCGGCGTCCAGGCCGAAGCGCTCGGCGATGGCCTTGCGCAGCTTGGCGGAGCCGCCGTCCGGGTAGCGGTGCAGCTCGCCCGCGGCGGCCTTGTAGGCCTCCACGGCGCGCGGGCTGGGGCCGAGCGCGCCTTCGTTGGAGGCGAGGCGGATGTGCCCCGCATGCTCGCCGCCGACATAGGGGGCGATGTCGAGAATCCCCGGGCGGGGCGCCGGGCCGTTGTTCGGCTGGGTCATGTCAGGTCTCGGACCTTGCGGGCGTCATTGGGCGGGCGTCATTGGAAAGACGAGGTGGAGAGATGGAGCGGGACGGCGTAGCCGCCCACGATGTTGATCCGCACCGGGATCTCGCCCAGCCGGCCGGCAAAGGCGGCCAGGCGCGGGTCGGTGTGGTCGACGAAGTCGGCGACCTCGACCAGATGGATGGACGGGCCGGACGGGTCGCGGGCGTGCCAGGTGCAGAAATAGGTCGGGGCGAGGCCGCTCGTCTCCAGATGGTCCTTGAGCCGGCCGCGGCTGAGGTCATGACCCAGCTCGATCCCCAGGAGGGTGCGGTCGTCGCCGGTCGGCTCGTGCGGAACCAGCGCGATGGCCAGCGCGTCGCGGTCCTCGCCGCGGGCGTTGCCGCGCCCGGCGAAGGGCAGCCGCGCCACCACGCGCGGCGTGCGCGCGTCGGACGACACCAGGAAGCGCCACCAGGGGTCCGCGTCGTCTTCCGCCGGGTAGGGAACGACGCCGACGGTGGCCGTGCCCTCCGACACCGCGCGGATGGCGGCGGCGGGGGAGTTGACCGCGGTCATCGGAACGACGCTGCCGAAATGGTCGCGGGCCACGTCCCAGAATCCGCGGCGGTCCTCCGGCGCGTAGACGGCGACGGCGAAGGGCCCCTGGAGACGGGTGAAGGCCGTGATCATCTCCCGCCACATGCGGACGACGGCCATCGCCGGAAAGGAGCCGGCGTGGCGCGCCATCAGGCGGCGCAGGATCACCGCCTCGCGCGCCGGGCGCAGATAGATCGGGCTCTGGGGGTTCCCGCTGACCTGGCCTTCCGCAGCCTCGATCTGGCTTTTGACGACGCCGACGCGCTCCACCACCGCAGCGCGGCGCATCAGCAGGTCGTGGATCGTATCGTCGATGTGATCGATCTCGCGGCGCAGATCGTCGAGCGGGGACTTGGGCGGAGGCATGGGGCGGGAAACCGTCAAATCCAGGGCGAATCCAAAGCCGGATAGTAGTAGTCCGCAAGCGACGCGAAATCAAAGAAAACGTTGACACTCCCAACCGACGATCCGTAGCTATACCGTCCCGTTTTCCGGAGGCCACCGACCCGTCATGTCCGCGCCGAACCCCGCCGCCGCCGTGCCTGCCGCCGCGCCTGCCGAGCCCGCGACGATGCCCGGCCACCGGGTCACGCTCGGGGTGGATCGGCCCATGCGGCTGGACAGCGGAGCGGAGCTGGGTCCCTTCGAGGTCGCCTACCAGACCTATGGCGCGCTGAACGCCGACCGGTCGAACGCCATCCTGATCTGCCACGCCCTGACCGGCGACCATTATGTGCTCGACCAGCATCCGGTGACCGGCAAGCCGGGCTGGTGGGAGATGCTGGTCGGCCCGGGCAAGCCGGTCGACACCGACCGCTATTTCGTCATCTGCTCCAACGTGATCGGCGGCTGCATGGGCTCCACCGGCCCGAAGGAGACCGATCCGGCGACCGGCAAGCCCTACGGCCTCGGCTTTCCCGTCATCACCATCGGCGACATGGTGCGCGCGCAGAAGCTGCTGGTGGAGCATCTGGGGATCGACCAGCTGTTCTGCGTGATCGGCGGCTCGATGGGCGGCATGCAGGTCCTGCAATGGGCGGTGGCCTATCCCGAATCGGTCTTCGCCGCGGTGCCGATCGCCACGGCGGCCCGCCACTCGGCGCAGAACATCGCCTTTCACGAGGTCGGCCGGCAGGCGATCATGGCCGACCCGGACTGGGCCGGCGGCAATTACCTGCTGGAGGGCACCCGCCCCCACCGCGGGCTGGCGGTGGCGCGCATGGCCGCGCACATCACCTACCTGTCGGAGCCGGCGCTGCACCGCAAGTTCGGGCGCAACCTGCAGAACCGCCAGACCGTCACCTACGGCTTCGACGCCGATTTCCAGGTGGAGAGCTATCTGCGCCATCAGGGCATCACCTTCGTCGAGCGGTTCGACGCCAACTCCTACCTCTACATCACGCGGGCAATGGACTATTTCGACCTTGCCGCGGATTACGGGGGCGGCACCCTGTCCAACGCCTTCCGCAAGGACGGCAAGGGCACGCCGGTGCGCTTCTGCCTCGCCAGCTTCTCCAGCGACTGGCTGTTTCCGACCTCCGAATCGCGGGCCATCGTGCACGCGCTGAACGCGGTGGCGGCCAACGTCAGCTTCGTGGAGATCCGCACCGACAAGGGCCACGACTCCTTCCTGCTCGACGAGCCGGAATTCCATCAGGTGATCCGCGGCTTCCTGGACGGCTGCGCCGAGCACCGGGGTCTGACACGGGCGTCCCGGCCATGAGCCCCCTCGACGAGAATCAAGCCGCCGCCCGCGCCGCTTCCGGCAACGGCATCCGCACCGACCTGAGGCTGATCGCCGAGATGGTGGAGCCGGGCAGCCGCGTGCTCGATGTCGGATGCGGCGACGGCGCCCTGCTCGCCTACCTGTCCCGCCAGAAGGGGGTTGACGGGCGCGGGATCGAGCTGTCGATGGACGGCGTGCACCAGTGCGTGGCCCAAGGCCTGTCGGTCATCCAGGGCGACGCCGAGACCGACCTGAAGGACTACCCGCCGGGCGCCTTCGACTACGTGATCCTCAGCCAGACCCTCCAGGCGATGCGCGAGCCGCGGACGGTCCTGGAGACGATGACCCGCATCGGGCGGCGGGCCATCGTGTCGGTGCCGAATTTCGGCTATTGGCGCATCCGCGTGCAGCTCCTGCTGACCGGGCGCATGCCGGTGACCGAGAAGCTGGGCTACCAGTGGTGGGAAACGCCCAACATCCATTTCTGCACGATCAAGGATTTCGTTGTCCTGGCGGAGGAGATGGGCATCCGCATCGAGCGCTGCATGATCGTCAACGACACCGGAAGGGTCACCGGCCACGCCCATTCCGGGCTCGCCAACCTGCTGGGCGAGCAGGGCGTCTTCCTGCTGCGCCGGGACTGACCGGACCCCGCCGCTTCCCGGCGATGCAACCCCTGCCCCGCTGGCGCTGTTGATAGGCAAAGTCCGTTCAACAACAGACCAGCGGGAGCCACGCACCATGCGCCTCGTCCCCTCCTCCATCCTGGCCGCATCGGCCGCCGTCCTGCTGCTGTCCGGCGCCGCATCGGCCCAAACATCGCAGGCCCAGGCCCCGCAAGCGTCACCGGACGCCGCGCGTCCCCCGCTGATGACGGCGCCGCGCCCGGACGACACCCCGGCCACCCCACCCGCCGCCTCGCCGGAGGGGCTCGGCGGCGACGCACCCTCTGACGAGATGCAGCGCGCGGCCCCCTCCGTCGCCGCGATTCCCCATCTGCTGACCCCGGAGGAGGCGCGGACCCTGATCGGCAAGGAGGTGCGGACCCGCGACGGTCAGCCTGGCGGCTCCATCAAGGATTTCACGCTGGACGGCAGCGCCGCCTCGATCGAACGGATCGTGCTGGCTCCCGCCGAGGGCAGCGGGGCGGACGGGAAGCTGCGGTCCCTGCCGGTCAGCATGCTGCGCACCGACATTGCGGGCGCGGCCGCCAGCAGCGACGGCTCCACGCCGCCGACTTTGGACCTGCCGGCGGCCGAACTCGCGCGGGCGCCGGAATTCACCTACGGCGAGGGCGTGAAGACGGTGAGCGGCCAGCCGCAGTGACGGCTCAAGCGCCGCTGTCCACGGCGCGCAGCAGGTCAAGAACAAGCCGCTCGCCGTCCGGCCAGGGACCGTAGCCGGCGGCGGTGTTGATGTGGCCGAGATCGCCCGCATCGATGAAGTCGGCGCCCCACCCCACCGCGAAGGCGCAGGAACGCGCGATCGCAGCGTAGGGGTCGTTGCGGCTGGCCAGCACCAGCGCGCGGAAGGGCAGCGGATCGGTGGGCACCGGGGCGAAGCCGTGGACCTCCGGCGGCGTGTGCTCCGCCGATTCGACGTCGGGCGGGGCGACCAGCAGGGCGGCGGCGACGTTGCCGACCGCCGAGCCGCTCCGCACGGCCCAATGGGCCACCGTCATGCCGCCCAGGCTGTGGGCGATCAGCACCACCGGGGCGGCCGCGGCAGCCACCGCCTGTTCCAGCGACCACACCCAGTCCTCCAGGGCCGGCGCGTCCCAATCGGCCTGCTCGACCCGCGTGAAGGACGGGTGGCGCTGCTGCAACCAGCTTTGCCAGTGGTCCGGGCCGGAATTGCCGAGTCCGGGGACGATGAGAACGCTCGCCTTCGCCATGGGGTCCGATCCGCTGCGGTGACCACGAAAGTTACAAACCGCAACGACCCCGGAGCAAGACCTACGGCTCCTCCGACACCCGCCACGCGCCGGACCCCGCCGGGCGGCGGGCCGGGGCCGCGCCGCCGGGAAGCGGGACGATCAGGCGGCGCTTGGCCGGCTGCTGGGTCTTGCGCGACACCCCGGCGAAGATCTGCTTGGACGCCTCGATCATCGTGACCCCGGCGAAGGCCTTGAACCAGCGTCCGCCGACCTCCTCCCAGGCCGGGGCGGTCTTCATCAGGAAGCGGGAACGCAGCGGCGGCAGGAACAGGGCGTGGCCGGTGCGCTCCGGCACGAACATGGTGTCGCGCAGCACCTGCTTCAGTTGGGAGGCCGAATAGGGAAAGCCATGGCCGAAGGGCGTCCAGTCGGCCCGCGCCCACAGGCCGCGGCGGTTGGGCACCACCACCAGCACGCGCCCGCCGCCGGCCAGCACGCGCCAGATCTCCCGCATCATCGGGCGGAGCTGCTCCGTCCCTTCCAGCCCGTGGACGAGCAGCACGCGGTCCACCGACATGTCGGCCAATGGCAGGTCCGCCTCGTCGCCCAGCGCGACCAGCCCCGGCCCGCCCGGCGGCCAGAAGGTCACGCCCTGGGTCGCCGGCATGATCGAGAACACCCGCTCCGCCTCGTCGCGGAAGGGTTGCAGGTACGGCGTCGTGTAGCCGACCCCCAGCACGATCTGGCCACGCAGGTCGGGCCAGATCGTGCGGATGCGCCGGCGGATCATCCGCCGCGCCGCCTGACCAAGCCCGGACTCGTAGAATTCACGAAGATCGACGATATCGGTGTACATGGTCATCCCAGGCTATCACGTTTTGATCAAACGTCCATTCATGCGGGAGGGGCCCAAGCCCATGGACATCCACCTGATTCCGGCGTTCAACGACAACTACATCTACCTCCTGCGCGACCCGGCCAGCGGCGCTGTGGGTGTCGTCGATCCCGGCGACGCGCAGCCTGTGCTGGCGGAACTGGACCGGCGCAACTGGACGCTGACGCACATCTTCAACACCCACCATCACAACGACCACATCGGCGGCAACCACGCGCTGAAGGCGCGCTATGGCGCCGACGTGATCGGTCCGCGCGCCGACGTCGCCCGCATTCCCGATATGGAGACGTGTCTGGGCGAAGGCGAGACCATTTCGTTCGGATCGCTCACCGCACACGTGTTTTTCGTCCCTGGCCACACCTCCGGCCACATCGCCTTCTGGTTTCCGGAGGCCAAGGCTCTGTTCTGCGGGGACACGCTGTTCGCGCTCGGCTGCGGGCGGCTGTTCGAGGGCACGCCGGCCCAGATGTGGACCTCTCTGGTCAAGCTGCGCGGCCTGCCGGACGACACGCGCGTCTATTGCGGCCACGAATACACCCTGTCCAACGCCCGATTCGCCGTGACGGTGGAGCCGGACAACGCCGCCCTGAAGGCCCGCGCGGCGGAGATTGCCGCACAGCGCGAGCGCGGGGAGCCGACCATCCCCTCCATCCTGGGCGTCGAGAAGGCCACCAACCCCTTCCTGCGCGCCGACGTGCCGGAGGTCCAGTCCGCCCTCGGCATGGCCGGGGCCGACCCGGTGGCGGTCTTTGCCGAGATCCGCGGCCGCAAGGATCGCTTTTAAGAGGGACCGCTTTCAAGACGGCGCGCCCTCGCGCTACGCTGACGCCCACAGAACGGGAGGAGAGATTTTGATGAAGCTGCGCTGGAGCCCGACCTCGCCCTACGTCCGCAAGGTCGCGATGGTCCTCATCGAATGCGGGCTGGAGTCGGCGGTCGAGAAGCAGGTGACCAACGCCTGGGCGCCGGACACCGACCTGCCGGCGGACAACCCGCTGGGCAAGGTGCCGGCCCTGATCCTGGACGACGGCTCGGCACTCTACGACAGCCCGGTGATCGCCGAGTATCTCGACTCGCTGCACGATGGCCCGCGCCTGTTCCCGGCCGCCGGCCCGGCGCGCTGGACGGCCCTGCGCCAGCAGGCACTGGCCGACGGCATCTGCGACGCCGCCATCCTGCGCCGCCTGGAGCTTCAACGTCCGGACGGTGAGCGCTCCGAAACCTGGGCGGACCGCCAGCGCCGCGCCGTGGCCCGCGCGCTCGACGTGCTGGAGGCGGAGGCGCCGGCCCTCGACGGCAGGCTGACCATCGGCACGCTGTCCATCCTGGTGGCGCTCGGCTACCTCGACTTCCGCTTCGGGCACGAGGACTGGCGGGCGGGCCGTCCGGAGCTGGCGGCGTGGTTCGCCGCCGCCTCCGACCTCGACAGCTTCCGCCGCACCACGCCGCCGCCGGCGTAAGGGCCGCCGTGGGAAAGGACGACGCCATGGAGACCCTGACGCCCGAGCGCATCATCGCGACGCTGGGCATGCAGCCCCATCCGGAAGGCGGCCACTATGTGGAAACCTTCCGGGACGCCCCGTCGGGCGGCGGACGCGGGGTCAAGACCGGCATCCACTACCTGCTGCAGGCGGGCGAGCGCTCCCACTGGCACAGGGTGGACGCGGTCGAGATGTGGCACTGGCACGCCGGAGGGCCGCTGGAGCTGTCCATTTCCACCGACGGGCGGTCGGTGGAGCGTGTGGTGCTGGGGATGGACCTTGCGGGCGGCCAGCGCCCGCAGGGGGTCGTTCCGGCGCAGGCGTGGCAGGCGGCACGGCCGCTGGCGGGCTGGGTTCTGGTGGGTTGCACCGTATCCCCCGCCTTCGAATTCGCCGGTTTCGAGATGGCGCCGGAGGGGTGGGAACCCGGATAACGGAACCCGCTCAGCACCCCCGCGAACGAAAAAGGCGCCCCGGAAACGGGGCGCCTTTTTCTTGTTGGCCTTCGGAAATCAGCCCTCAGGGCTGTTCCAGGTTGATCCGGCTCGGCAACGGGTCGAGCTGGTCGCGGTACTTGGCATCGGGGCGCGCGGCGTAGGGCTTGGAAGTCGGCGACATCAGCGTCTCGAAGCTGAGGGCGCAGATCCGCATGCCCGGGCGCAGCGCCAGCGGCAGCCGTCCGCAATTGAAGAATTCCAGCGTGATGCGGCCGTTCCAGCCCGGATCGATGGTGTGCGCGGTGGCGTGCACCATCAGGCCCAGGCGGGCGAGGCTGCTGCGGCCGTCCAGGCGACCGGCGATGTCGTTGGGCAGGCCGATGCGCTGCACGGTGATGCCGAGCACCAGCTCGCCCGGATGCAGGAAGAACGGCTCGCCGACGGGAACCTCGACGCGGTCCATCAGCTTGTCGGGAACCTGGCTGGGATGCCCCTCCGGCGGGGCGAGGTCAACGAAGGCCGCCTTGCCCGGCGGGAAGACCTGGAAGGCGCTCCCGAGCTGGAGGTCGACCGACATGGCGCCGATCTGGCTCTCCGCCGGCAACGGGTCGATCTCGATGCGTCCTTCGGCGAGGTATCGGCGAATATCGACGTCTGACAGCTTCATTCCTTCCGAACCTCCTGGCGAACCCGCAATCGGCGCGGCTCCGGTCGCGTCCCTGGCGCACTCTATAGCCGGATCGACGCCTCTCGACAACACAATCACCAGTCCCTTAGATGGGGCCGCTTTGCACAAGGGGTGATGGGAATGGCGGTATCCTCGATCGACGCGGCGGCAACGGAGCATGAGGCCACCCTGCGGCGGCTGTCCGTGATCCTGGGCGATGTCCCGCCCGAGGGTGACCGGCCGGACGCGGTCGCGCTGTTCCGCAGCCACGTCGCAGAACACGGAGAGCGGGTCAGTGCCCTCAAGGCCTCGGTGTCGCCGCTGTTCGTCGAAAACGGCGACCTCGCCGCCTACGCCACCACCGACGGCCCGCTGCCGGCGCTGATCCTGGTCGGCGACAATCCGGGGCGCCGGGAGTTCGAGCAGTCCGTCTATCTCTGTGTCCAGGGGCGCGCGGGGGCCATGGCGCACAGCTTCTTCGACGGCATCTTCGGCGCCGGTTCCTTCCGCCGCAAGGTGATGGTGCTGAACAAAAGCTCCTTCCACACACCGCGCACGGTGGGGCTGACCGAGGCGATGCGCGGCGATCCGGCGCTCGCCGAGGCCATCCGGCGCGACCAGGAGGAAAACGCCCGCCTGATCGCCGACTCGGTGGCCCTGCTCGGCGTTCCGGTCGTCACCATCGGCATGGAGAGCGGCGGGACGACCTTCCAGAGTTTCCGCAAGACTCTGGAAACCCGCTACCGCGCGCTCGGCAACCCGCCAGCCGTCTTCCAGGGAAAGCGTCTCGCCGGCCCCTTCCGCAAGGTGCCGCACTTCTCGCTGTCGAAGATCTTCTGCCGCAACGCCGATGCCGCCTGGAACGCCGGGTTGGACGGCTTCCTGGCCCGCCACGCCGCGGTTCCGGGCCTGCGGACGGAGAACGGCAACGTCTCGTCCAAGCTGCTGCTCGGGCTGGGTGATGGCCCCCTGCTTGCCGATTACCTGGACCGGGTGATCCTCGGCAACGCTGGATAAACCGCCGCTTCCGTCAATGGCTCAGGGTCTGCCGGGCCTTGCGGCAGGCGTCCTCGCAGGTCCGGCAGGCTTCGGCGCAGATGCGGCAATGCTGGTGCATGCCGGCGTGGCGCTCGCACTCCTCGGCGCACAGACGGCAGGCGGTGGCGCAGGCGTCGAGCATGGCGCGGATCACCGCCTCGTTGGAGCCGCTGCGCCGGGTTGCGACGGAGCCGGTCGCCGTGCAGACGTCGGCGCAATCCATATTCAAGCGGATGCACTGGACCAGTTCGGCCACCTGATCCTCGCCCAGGCAGGCGTCGGCGCAGGTGGTGCAGGTCTGGGCGCAGTCGTAGCAGGCCTCGATGCAGCGGATGAGCGCGTCGTTGGTGTTGCCGCGGACCTGAGGGTGCGTGCTGATCATTTCGCGGGCGTGCATGGGCAGCCTCCGAGGGACAGGGGTGGGGGTATGGGCGTCGGTGCCCTCCTTCCGCCAACAGCGCCACGCCGCCATGGTTCGGAAAATCTCCACCCTTTCCCTGGCCCCTCCCACGCGCCCCGGTTTACAAGCGATCGGCACGGCTTGAGGGGAAACGCGGGTGTTCAACGAGACGGTCGGACTGACGACGCTGATTCTGGTCATCGCCACGCTGTACGCCGCGGTCGGGCAGGCGGGAGCCTCCGGCTATCTCGCGGTCATGGGCATCGTCGGGCTCGACCCCGCGACGATGAAGCCGACCGCGCTCGCCCTCAACCTTCTGGTGGCGACCATCGGCACAATCCGCTTCGCCCGCGCCGGGCTGTTCACGTGGCGGGCCTTCTACCCATTCGGCGTGCTGGGAATGCCCTTCTCATTCCTCGGCGGCACGATGCACCTGCCGCCGCAACTCTACTACCCGCTGGTCGGGGCGATCCTGCTCCTGGCGGCGCTGGAGCTGGCGCGGTCCACCTGGGTGGCGCGTGGGACGCCCGGGCGCACGGATGCGGCAGCACCACCCTTCCTGCCGGCGCTCACCGCCGGGGCCGCCGTTGGCTTCCTGTCCGGAATGACCGGCACCGGCGGCGGCATCTTCCTGGCGCCGCTGATTCTGCTTATGGGCTGGGTCGAGACGCGTCGCGCCGCCGCCGTCTCGGCCGCCTACAACCTGCTGAACTCGGCGGCGGCGCTGGCCGGGACCTGGACAACCGCGTCCACCCTGCCCGCGGCTTTGCCATGGTGGCTGGCTGCCGCCGGAGCGGGCGGCGCGGTCGGCGCCTGGCTGGGCAGCCGTCATCTGCCGACCGCCATACTGCGCTATCTGCTGGCGGCGATCCTCGCCTTGTCCGCCCTCAAGATGCTGACGGCCTGATCCGCGAGTTCTCCCACGCCCGCCGCTCCCAGACATGGGCGGGCAGTCGGCTCATCAGGCCGATGGGCAGCAGGAACAAGGCGACGTTGGTCCAGCACAAGGCGCGGCGTCCGTCTCCCCGGCCCTGCGGCGCCTGCGCGGCCGCGCGCTCCATCCAGCCGCCGCTCGCCTCCCGGTAATCCGGCATGGCCTCCAGAACGCCGCCAGAGGTGTCGTGGGCCGGGCGGTTGTCGAACATGTCGCGGTCCATCCGGTGGGCCAGCATGCGGTCGGCCAGCGCCGGCGCCACCACATGCGGCAGAGCGGCGGAGCGCCCCGCGGCGCCGACGAACAGCTCCGGCCGGGGATTTTCGGCCAAGCGCAGGATGGCCTCGGCAACCTCCTCCGGCGGG
The DNA here is from genome assembly GCF_042657465.1 of Azospirillum himalayense. Lineage (NCBI taxonomy): Bacteria > Pseudomonadati > Pseudomonadota > Alphaproteobacteria > Rhodospirillales > Azospirillaceae > Azospirillum > Azospirillum himalayense. The sequence goes on from NZ_JBHSLC010000004.1 coordinate 96,696, forward strand.
CGCAGCGGCGTCATTGCCTTGACGGCGCGGCCGGTGTAGTTGGCGCCATGCTGCCACAGCGGCGTGTCGATGGGGCCGGGCAGCACGGTGCAGACCTGAATGCCGGGATCCTCCACCAGCTCCTGCCGCAGCGTCTCGGAGAAGCCGCGCACCGCGAACTTGCTGGCGGCGTAGGCGGCGGCGTAGCGCTGCCCGACGATGGAGGCCAGCGAGGCGACGTTGATGACGGTGCCCTCCCCCCGCTCCAGGAAATGCGGCAGCACGGCGCGGCAGCCGTTGGCGGTGCCGAAGAAATTGGTGCGCATCACCTCCTCGAACACGTCCTGCGGAGTCTCCTCGAAGCGCCCGAAGGCGATGACGCCCGCGTTGTTCACCCAGACGTCGATCCCACCGAACACCTCGATGGCGCGCTCGGCCAGCCGGTTCATCTGCTCGTGGTCGCGCACGTCGGTGGGCACGACCATCGCCCGCCCCCCGGCCTCGATGCAGTCCTCCGCGACCTCGTGCAGGGCGGCGTGGCGCCGCGCCGCCAGCACCACCGCGGCGCCATGACGCGCGAACTCCAGGGCGGTCGCCCGGCCGATCCCGCTGGACGCCCCGGTGATGACCACCACCTTGTCGAAATGCCGACCGGCCATAAGCGTTGCTCCCGCATTGTTCGTTCGAATCCGTTTCCCTGGCTAACATCCCAGCCCGGCAAAGGTGCCCTGGGCCAACGGACCGCCAAACTGTCCGGAACACCAAATCTATGGGAACGGTGGAGACGGCGGCGCGAACCCGCTACAGTCGCGGCGTCCGGTGCCCATGCAGAAGAAGAGGTTACGTCCGTGGCGGCCAAGGAACTCGACGTGAAGGGGCTGCATTGCCCGCTGCCCATCCTGCGGACGCGCGCCCTGCTGGACAAAATGGCCGAGGGGGAGGAGGTGATCGTCTACGCCACCGACCCGGCATCGATCATCGACTTCAAGCATTTCTGCAACACGACCGACAACGTGCTGCTGGCGCACGAGACGCGCGGGGAGGTGTTCGTGTACCACATCCGCCGCGGCGTCTCCGCCGCCTGACGTTCATCTCCATTCCTGAAGGAGTCCGCCCCATGCCGACCCTGCGCCCCGCGGTCCCGCCCCCGCTGCGTCCTGGTGCTGTGGTCCATGGCCCCGGTTCCATCGCCGTCGACGCGATGATCGACCGCTTCGTGATGGAGCTGCGGCGGCGCGGCTTCCGCGTCGGCGGCGTGATCCAGCGCAACACCGGCGCGCCCGGCGACTGCGCCGACCTGATGGAACTGGTGGACGTCGCCACCGGCCAGGCCTACGACATCTCTCAGCATCTCGGCCGCGAATCGCAGTCCTGCCGCGTCGATCCCCAGGGGGTGGCCGAAGCCAGCCAGGCGTTGCGCCGCGCCATCGCGGAGCGCGCCGACCTGCTGGTGGTCAACAAGTTCGCCGGGCTGGAAGCGCATGGCGAAGGGCTGGCGGACGAGCTGCTGGCCGGCATCGCCGAGGGCATCCCGGTGCTGACCAGCGTCGGCAGCCGCTTCCTCAACGAATGGCAGAGCTTCACCGGCGGCTTCACCACGCTGATCTCGCCGGACGAGGACGCGCTGTGGCGCTGGTGGGGAGCGCACCGGCTTTACGACGACCTGCTGCACGGCGTGGAGGACGCCGAGGTCCGCGCCATCACCATCGGCGCCAAATGGATCATGGTGGAGACGGACGGCGCCGGGGGACCCGGCATCGGTCTGGCCGCTCGCCCGCAGTCGGCGCCGCCGCCCGATCCGGCGCGCTGGGCCGGCGTCGGCCTCGCCGAACTGGCCGCCCACGCCGCGCGCTCCTGGGACCCGCAGGAGGCCGCGGTCGGCATGGCCGCGCTGAACGCCCATTACAACCGCCCCGACCTGACCGGCTCTTCGGCCAACGGGCTGGACCTGTTCACCGGCATGGAGGGGCGCGTCGTCGTCTTCGGCGCCTTCCCGCAGATTGCCCGTCGCCTGCCCAACGCCCATGTGGTCGAAATGAACCCCAGCGACGGGGAGTATCCGGAGGCCGCCGGGGAATGGCTGCTGCCGGGGGCAGAGGGCGCGGCGATCACCGCCTCCACCCTGACCAACCGCACCCTGCCCCGCCTGCTGTCGGTGGCGGAGGGAACCCGCGTCGCCCTGGTCGGGCCGGGGACGCCGCTGACCCCGCGGCTGTTCCGCTACGGCATCGCCGCGCTGGCCGGCTTCGTGGTGGAGAACCGCGACGCCGTGGCCGAGGCGATCCTGGCCGGGGGCTCGTCCCAGAGCTTCCACCGCCATGGCCGCTTCGTCACGCTGCACAACGAACAGAATTGAGAGGGATTGGAATGGACGAGAAGACCCGCACCGAGTTGGAAGCCGCCGCGTTCCGCGGTCTGGTCGCGCATCTTCAGAAGCGCACCGACGTGCAGAACATCGACCTGATGAATCTGGCCGGCTTCTGCCGCAACTGCCTGTCCAAATGGTACGCCGCCGCCGCCCGGGAGCGGAACGTGCCGCTGACCGACGAGGAGGCCCGCATCGCCGTCTACGGCATGCCCTATTCGGAATGGAAGGCGAAGCACCAGAAGGAAGCCACCCCCGAGCAGCAGAAGACCTTCGAGGACACCAAGCCCCTGCACGCCGAGATCAGCGGCCACATGCCGAAGAAGTAAAGGCTCTCTCTCCCTCTCCCGCCTCCGGGAGAGGGAGCGTCCGGCGTTCAGGCGAACAGGCCGGTGAAGGGCAGGAACTCCACCATGTCGCCGTCGCGGATCGTGGTGGCGTCCGCCGGCATGTCCACCAGCCCGTCGGCCTCGACCATTGAGGTCAGGACGCCGGAACTGTCGCTGGGAAACTTGTGGGCGACCGGGCGGCCATCCGGTCCGATCGCCAGACGGGCGCGCAGGAACTCCCGCCGCCCCGGCTTCTTCTTGAACTCGAAACCGGCGACGACGAGGCAGCGCGGGGCCGGCGCGCTCTCCGCCCCCGACAGGCGCAGCACCAGCGGGCGCCCCACCAGCATGAAGGTCACCATGGCCGACACCGGATTGCCCGGCAGGCCGAGGAACGGCGTGGTGCCGATGCGCCCGAGCGCCAGCGGCTTGCCCGGCTTCAGCGCGAGCTTCCACAGATCGACCGACCCCAGCTCGCCGACCACCCTCTTCACATGGTCCTCCTCACCCACCGACGCGCCGCCGGAGGTGACGACGAGGTCGGCGGTCGCCGCGGCGTCGGCCAGGGCGGCGCGGGTCACGTCCGGCTTGTCGGGCAGGATGCCGAGGTCGCGCACATCCGCCCCCAGCGCGTCGAGCTGGGCGGCCAGCGTGTAGCGGTTGGCGTCGTAGATCGCGCCCTCCGGCTTCTCCGTCCCCGGCTCGCGCAGCTCGTCGCCGGTGGAGAACAGGACGACGCGCAGGCGCTTGCGCACCGACAGGCTCGACCGCCCGACCGCGGCGGCCAGCCCGACCTCCTGGGCGCGCAGCCTCAGGCCGGGGGTCAGCACGACCGACCCGGCCGTCATGTCCTCCCCGGCGTCGCGGATGTTGGCGCCGCGCTTCAGGCCGGCGGGCACCAGCACCGCCCCGTCCCCGGCCCGGCAATCCTCCTGCATGGCGACGGTGTCCACCCCCGCCGGGATCGGCGCGCCGGTGAAGATGCGCACCGCCTCGCCCGGCCCGACCGTTCCGGGGAAGACCGAGCCGGCGGGCACGCGCCCCACCACGGCCAGCCGCAGGACGTCGCCGTCCGCCCCCACGGCGTCCGCCTTGCCGTATCCCCAGCCATCCATCGCCGAGACGGCGACCGGCGGCACGTTGACCGTCGCCGTCACCGGTTCCGCCAGGATGCGGCCGAGCGCGGCGCGCAGCGGCACCTCCTCCGGCTCCGTCACCGCACCGTAGACGTGCTCCACGCGGGCTAACGCCTCGTCCAGCGGAAGGGGAGCGGAGGGGGCGGGAGCGGCGAAGCAGTCCATGCGACAATCCTTCTCCATTGGGCCACCCCAAAGGGGGGCGGCACCGCGTCGTATCACCCCGGATAGTCCGGTGCGCGGCCGTGTTCGACCTTGATCATCGTCAAGACGCGGCGCGGCGCAAGCGTCCGTTCGTGGACGCACCATTGCGGTTTAACATCACCACGGCGAATGCGCGGGATGATTGTTGGCTGCACGTAGTAATTTTCGCAGCGCTGCGTTTTCCGTCTTGCGCATTTGGATCGATCCAAATAGGCTCCCCACATCCGGCGCCGGAGGCATCGCCACGGCCCGCCGGACGACGAGAGGCCGACAACGAGAATCCCGCACAAGGGACCGTTCACCGAACGCGCACAGCGGTCCGGATGCGGCCGGCCCGGATGCGGAGGAAAAACCCGTGAACTACACCTTCGATTTCAAGGCGGTCATCGAGTCCTGGGACTATCTGCTCCAGGGCGCCTGGCTGACCGTGCAATTGTCGATCGGCGCCATGGTTCTCGGCCTGATCGTCGCCATTCTCTGCGCGCTCGGCAAGACGTCCGGGCCGAAGCCGGTCCGCTGGGTGATTAACGCCTACATCGAAGTGGTGCGCAACACGCCCTTCCTGGTGCAGATCTTCCTGATCTTCTTCGGCCTGCCGACCATGGGCATCCGCCTGTCGCCCGACCTCGCCGCGCTGATCGCCATGGTGGTCAATGTCGGGGCCTACGCGACGGAGATCATCCGGGCCGGCATCGAATCGATCCAAAAGGGCCAGATCGAAGCCGGGCTGGCGCTGGGGCTGAAGCCGTTGCAGGTCTTCCGCTACATCGTCATCAAGCCGGCGCTGCGCACCGTCTATCCGGCGCTGACCAGCCAATTCATCCTGCTGATGCTCAGCTCCAGCGTGGTCTCGGCGATCTCGGCGGACGAGCTGACCTCGGTCGCCAACAACATCCAGTCGCAGACCTTCCGCAGCTTCGAAATCTACATCGTGGTCACCGGCATCTATCTGGCGCTGGCGATGATGTTCTCCGCGCTGTTCGCCGGCATCTACAAGCTGGCCTTCGCCTACGACACCGACCGGCGCTGAGGGAGGACCGAGCCATGATCCGCGCCTTCAGTTACAACGAATTCCTCTTCCTCCTCAGCGCCGTGCAATGGACGTTGGCGCTCTCGGCCATCGCCTTCATCGGCGGGGCCACGGTCGGGCTGGTCATCGCGCTGGCCCGCACCTCGGACATCAAGGCGGTGCGGCTGGCCGCCACCGGCTACATCCAGCTCTTTCAGGGCACGCCGCTGCTGATGCAGCTCTTCCTGGTGTTCTTCGGCGCCACGGTGATGGGGCTCGACCTCAACCCTTGGACCGCCGCGGCGCTCGGCCTGACGCTGAACGCCAGTGCCTTCCTCGGCGAGATCTGGCGCGGCTGCATCCAGGCGGTGCCTCGCGGCCAGTGGGAGGCCGCCTCGGCGCTCGGCCTGCGCTATCCGGGGCTGATGCGCTACGTGATCCTGCCGCAGGCGGTGAAGGTCGCGGTGCCGCCGACGGTGGGCTTCCTCGTGCAGCTCATCAAGAGCACGTCGCTGGCCGCCATCATCGGCTTCACCGAGCTGACCCGCGCCGGGCAGATCGTCAACAACGCGACCTTCCAGCCCTTCCTGGTGTTCGGGATCGTGGCGGTGCTCTACTTCCTGATGTGCTGGCCGCTGTCGCTGCTCAGCGCCCGTCTGGAGCGGCGCTACGCCCTCGCCACCCGCTGATCCCCCTTTTCATAAGAACCGTGAGGAAACACCCAATGACGCTGTCGATCACCCGCCGCCTCGCCGTCGCCGGCGCCATGATGGCTGCCGCCACCGTTGGCGCCGTCGTCCTGGCCGTTCCGGCCGCCGCCCAGACCGTCGACGAGATCAAGTCGAAGGGCAAGCTGACCATCGGCATGCTGGTGGACTTCCCGCCCTTCGGCATCACCACCGCCGACGGCAAGCCGGACGGCTACGACGCCGACGTCGCCAAGCTGCTGGGCAAGCACATGGGCGTCCCGGTTGAGATCGTTCCGGTCACCGGCCCGAACCGCATTCCCTACCTGCTGACCAACAAGGTCGACCTGCTGGTCGCCTCGCTGGGCATCACCCCGGCCCGCGCCGAGCAGGTGCAGTTCTCCGAACCCTACGCCGCCATCGAGATCGGTTTGGTCGCCCCGGCCAACACCAAGATCAAGGAGGCCGCGGAGTTGTCGGGCAAGCGCGTCGGCGTCGCCCGCGCCAGCACCCAGGACAACGCCCTGACCGCAGTCGCCCCGAAGGACGCGCGCATCATGCGCTTCGACGACGACGCCAGCGCCGTTCAGGCCATGCTGTCCGGTCAGGTGGACGCGCTGGGTCTCAGCAACGTGGTCACCAGGGAGATCAAGAAGCTGGCCCCGCAGGCCAACTACGAGATGAAGTTCGTGCTGAACCGTCAGGTCCAGGGCATCGCCATGCGCAAGGGCCAGGACGCCCTGCTGAAGTGGGTCAACGAGTTCATCGACACCGCGAAGTCGAACGGCGAGCTGAACGAGATCCACAAGAAGTGGCTGGGCACCGACCTGCCCCCGCTGACCAAGCCGTAACGACGTAACTCCCTCTCCCCTCTGGGGAGAGGGCTGGGGTGAGGGGGTTGCGCTTTTGCCGGACGCTCCGACACGCACATCCCCCTCACCCTCCCCTCTCCCCGGAGGGGAGAGGGTTTGGATAAAGGAGGAGTCCCCCATGGCCTCGGCTTACGATACCACGGACGTCCCCGCGCCGCGGCCGGTCAGCGGTGAGGTCGTCATCCGCATGGCCGGCGTCCAGAAATGGTACGACAGCTTCCATGTGCTGAAGGACATCGAGCTGGAGGTCCACAAGGGCGAGCGGATCGTCATCTGCGGCCCCTCGGGTTCCGGCAAGTCCACGCTGATCCGCTGCATCAACCAGCTCGAGAAGCACCAGAAGGGCACCATCACCGTCAACGGCGTCACGATCGACGCCCACCACCGCCACCTCGATCAGGTGCGGCGCGACGTCGGCATGGTGTTCCAGCAGTTCAACCTGTTCCCCCACCTGACCGTGGTCGAGAACTGCATGCTGGCGCCCATGCGGGTGCGCGGCACTTCCAAGCAGGAGGCGCGCGACATCGCCATGAAGTATCTGGCGCGCGTGCGCATCCCGGAGCAGGCGGACAAGTACCCCGGCCAGCTCTCCGGCGGGCAGCAGCAGCGCGTCGCCATCGCGCGGTCGCTGTGCATGAACCCCAAGGTCATGCTGTTCGACGAGCCGACCTCGGCGCTCGACCCCGAGATGGTCAAGGAAGTGCTCGACACCATGATCGGGCTTGCCGAGGACGGCATGACCATGTTGTGCGTCACGCACGAGATGGGCTTCGCCAAGTCGGTCGCCGACCGCGTCATCTTCATGGACCGCGGCGAGATCGTCGAGCAGGCCACCCCTGCCGAGTTCTTCACGAATCCGAAGTCCGAGCGGACCCGCAACTTCCTCGGCCAGATCCTCACCCACTGAGCCCACCCCACGAAGGACGCTTTTGATGAAGCCGGAGATCCTCCTCGTCGAATCCATGATGCCGGACATCGAGGCGGCGCTGGACGCGGGCTACACCGTCCACCGCCTCGCCGGCGCGCCAGACCGTGACCGGCTGGTGGCGGAGGTGGGGCCGCGCGTCCGCGCCGTCGTCACCGGCGGCGGCACCGGCGTCAGCAACGCGATCATGGACGCCTGCCCGAACCTGGGGATCGTCGCGATCAACGGCGTCGGCACCGACGCGGTGGACCTGAAGCACGCGGCCGGCCGCGGCGTCCGCGTCACCAACACGCCCGACGTGCTGACCGACGACGTGGCCGACCTCGCCATCGGGCTGATGATCGCCGGGTCGCGCCGCATGATGGTCGGCGACCGCTTCGTGCGCGCCGGGCGCTGGCCGGGCGGCGGCCTGCCGCTGGCCCGCAAGGTGACCGGCAAGCGGCTGGGCATCCTGGGGCTGGGCCGCATCGGCATGGCCATCGCCCAGCGCGCCGCCGGCTTCGGCATGGACATCGCCTACACCAACCGCAAGCCGCGCGCCGACGTGCCCTACCGCTTCGTCGCCTCCCCGGTCGATCTGGCGCGGGAGAGCGACATCCTGATCGTCGCCGCCTCGACCGGGCCGGACGCCCGCAACATGGTCAACCGCGCGGTGATCGAAGCGCTGGGGCCGGACGGGCTGCTGGTCAACGTCGCCCGCGGCGCCGTGGTGGACGAGCCGGAACTGGTCGCCGCCCTGGCCGACGGGCGCCTCGGCGGGGCCGCGCTGGACGTCTTCGCCAACGAGCCGCACGCGCCGGAGGCCCTGTTCGGCCTGGACAATGTGGTGCTCCAGCCCCATCAGGCGAGCGCCACGGTGGAGACGCGGATGGCCATGGGCAATCTGGTTCTGACGAACCTGTCCGCCTTCTTCGCCGGCCAGCCGCTGCCGACCGCCGTCGTCTGAATGGCGGCGTGAATGACCATCCTCGACGAGCGCGGCGGACCGGCCCGCATCACCCTGACGGAGGTGGCACACCACGCCGGGGTGTCGCGGTCCACCGTCTCGCTCGTCCTGCGCGGCAGCCCGCTGGTCGCCGCCGAGACGCGGGAGCGCGTGCAGGCCGCCATCGAAGCCTTGGGCTATGTCTACAACCGCGGCGCGGCAACCCTGCGCGCCGCCCGCACCGACACGGTCGGGCTGCTCGTCTGCGAGATCAACAACTCCTTCTACGGCGAGCTGACCGCCGGGGTGGACGACGTCCTGGGTGAACAGGGGGTCGTCGCCTTCCTTGCCAACACCGCGGAGTCGGGGGAGCGGCAGGACCGCTACCTCCAGCGCATGCGTGAGCAGAATGTGGATGGGGTGATCATCTGCCCCGCCGCCGGCACGTCACCGACGCTGCTGGACCGGCTGCGCCAGTGGCAGCTTCCCGTCGTCCAGGCGCTGCGCTTCCTCTCCGCCCGCGAAGGCGATTACGCCGGGGTGGATTACGAGTTCGGCATGGAGATGGTGACCGAGCATCTGCTGCGGATCGGCCATCGCCGCATCGCCTTCGTCGGCGGCAACCTGTCCCACTCCGCCTTCGCCGGGCGCCGCGTCGGCTTCACCGCGGCGCTGCGCCGCCACGGCCTGACCCCGGACCTCGTCGTGCGTTGTCCGGCCACCCGCCGCGGCGGGCTGGACGCGGTGGGGCCGCTGATGGACCTTGCCGACCCGCCCACCGCGATGCTTTGTTACAACGATCTGGTCGCGTTCGGCGTAATGCTGGGGCTGGAGGCCCGTGGTCTGCGGGCTGGACGGGACATCGCCGTGACAGGGTTCGACGATATGGCCGAAGCGGCGATGAGCCGTCCTGCCCTCACCACCGTCGCGACCTCCGCCCGCCAGATCGGACAGGAGGCCGCCCGCCTGCTCCTGCGCCGCATCGCCGACCCGCAGGGCGCGCCGGAGCGCGTGATCCTGCCCGCCCGGCTGGTCGTCCGCGAGTCCTGCGGCGCCATGAGAGTCCAACCCGACAAGCACCAATAACCAAAGAAAAGCGAAGGCCCGAAGATAATGAACGACTCCGCATTCAGCGATTCCGTTGACGCCCTGATCCAGGCGCGGAAAAGCCGCGACTGGCTGTCCGCCCTGCCGACCCGCCCCACCAGCGAGGCCGAGGCCTACGCCATCCAGGACGCCGTGGCCCGCCGCCTCGGCCCGGTGGTCGCCTGGAAGGTCGGCGCCCGCACCCCGGACACGGAGCCGTTCCGCGCCCCCATCCACGCCGACACGCTGTTCTTCGACACCACGGTGCTTCCCGCCGCGGACTATCAGGTCATCGGCATGGAGGCGGAGATCGCCTACAAATTCGCCAAGGACCTGCCGCCCCGCACCGAGCCCTACAGCCGCGAAGAGGTCCTTGACGCTGTCGAGTCGGTCCATCCCGCCTTCGAGATCGTCGACACGCGCTTCGCCGGTTTCGGCTCGCAGGACTGGTTCAGCCACATGGCCGACCAGTTCAACCATGGCGCCCTGGTCGTCGGCCCGGCCATCGCCGACTGGCGCTCGTTGGAGCCGCTGAAGGAGCGGGTGGCCCTGGTCGTCGACGGCGAGACGAAGGCCGACACGGTCGCCGGCAACTCCGCGGGCGAGCCGGTGCGGCTTCTGGTGTGGATGGCCAACACCGGCGCGGTCAGCCTGGGCGGCCTGAAGGCCGGCGACGTGGTGACCACCGGGTCGCACGTCGGCACCGTCATGGTCCCTGCGGGCAGCACGTCGGTGGCCGTGTACGGGACGATGGGGACGTATGAACTGACGGTGAAGTGATCGAGTTCCCCTCTTCCCTGACCAAGGCCATCACCTCTGGCCTTCTTTATAGCCCTCTCCCCTCTGGGGAGAGGGTGGCCCGCAGGGCCGGTGAGGGGGTTGCGCATGACGGCAAGTCCGTCAAAAGCGCACCCCCCTCACCCTAACCCTCTCCCCGGAGGGGAGAGGGAACCTGCCACAGGACCGCCCCTCACCCGAACACCGACGCTCCGGCCTCGGCGCTGCCGACCGCCCGGCGGAACACGCCGAACAGCTCCCGCCCGCAGCCGACACCGGCATCGGCCGGCGCGTCCGCCAGAGGGCGGGCGGTCCATTCCACGTCGTCCACCAACACCTCCAGCGTGCCGCGCTCGGCGTCCAACCGCAGCATGTCGCCATCCCGCACCCGCCCCAGCGGCCCGCCCGCCGCGGCTTCCGGCGTGACGTGGATCGCCGCCGGCACCTTGCCCGACGCCCCCGACATCCGGCCGTCCGTGACCAGCGCCACCCGGTAGCCGAGATCCTGAAGCACGCCCAACGGCGGCGTCAGCTTATGCAGTTCCGGCATGCCGTTGGCCTTCGGTCCCTGGAAGCGCACCACCACCACCACGTCGCGGTGAAGCTCCCCGCGGCGGAAGGCGGCCTGCACCGACTCCTGGTCGGTAAAGACGCGGGCTGGCGCTTCGATGACGCGATGGACCGGCTTCACGGCGGAGACCTTCACCACCGCGCGGCCCAGCGGCCCGCTCAGCACGCGCAAGCCCCCCTCTGCCGCCATGGGCGACGCGACCGGCGCCAGCACGGCGGGGTCGGCGCTCTCCCGGACCGCCGCACCACGCACCAAGTCACCGTGCTCCAGCCGCAGCGGGCGGCGGTAGGCGGCGATGCCGTCGTCCTCCCACACCGTGCGGGCGTCGCCATGGAGAAGCCCGGCGTCGGCCAGTTCCCCGATCAGGAAGGCCATGCCGCCCGCGGCTTCGAAATGGTTCACGTCGGCGCTGCCGTTCGGGTAGACGCGGGCGAGCAGCGGCACCACCGCCGACAGCTCGGCGAAGTCCTCCCAGGTCAGGGCGATCCCCGCCGCCGCCGCGATGGCCGGCAGATGCAGCGTGTGGTTCGTCGAGCCACCCGTCGCCAGCAGCCCGACCACCGCGTTGACGATGGCGCGCTCGTCGACGATCTCGCCGATGGGCGTGCGCAGGGCGACCACCCGCCGCGCCGCCGCGTCGGTCAGCGCGTCGCGCAACGCTGTGCCGGGGTTGGCGAAGCTCGCCCCCGGCAGGTGCAGCCCCATCATCTCGACCAGCATCTGGTTCGAGTTGGCGGTGCCGTAGAAGGTGCAGGTGCCCGGCGCGTGGTAGGACGCAGCCTCCGCCTCCAGAAGCGCATCCTTGTCCAGCTTGCCCTCCGCGTATTGCTGGCGGATGCGCCCCTTCTCCTTGTTGGGAAGGCCGGAGGGCATCGGGCCGGCGGGCACGAAGACGGTGGGCAGATGGCCGAAGGACAGCGCGCCGATCAGCAACCCCGGAACGATCTTGTCGCAGACACCGAGGCACAGCACGCCGTCGAAGGTGCCGTGCGACAGGGCGACCGCCGTCCCCATGGCGATGACCTCGCGCGAGAACAGCGACAGCTCCATCCCCGGCTCGCCCTGGGTCACGCCGTCGCACATGGCCGGCACGCCGCCCGCCACCTGCGCCACGCCGCCGGCCGCCCGCACCGCCGCCTTGAGCCGCTCCGGATAGTCGCCGTAGGGCTGATGGGCGGACAGCATGTCGTTGTAGGAGGTGACGATGCCGATGGCCGGGGTCGAGCCGCCACGCAGCGCCGCTTTGTCCTCCGCGGCGGTGCAGCCGGCGAAGCCGTGCGCCCGGTTGGCGCAGCCCAGCGCGAGACGGCGCGGTCCCTGCGCTGCCGCAGCCCGGAGACGCTCCAGATAGGCGGCGCGGGTGGCGCGGCTGCGCTCCCGGATGCGGCGGGTGACGGCGTCGAGGACGGGATGAAGACTCATCATGGCGCGGTCCTTCCAGACGGCGGATTGTTCAGGCGGCGCGAGCGATCCGGGAGGAGACGCGGGCGGCGATCTCCGCCGGGCTGGCGTCGATGTCGCAGACGATGCCGAGTTCTCCGGCCTCCAGCGGTTCCAGAGCGGCGAACTGGCTGTCGAGCAGGGTGGTCGGCATGAAATGGCCGGCGCGCAGCGCCATGCGGGCGTGGATGGTGTCCCGGCTGCCGTCGAGATGAACGAACAGGACGCGCGTCCCGCCGGCGCTCAGCCGGTCGCGGTAGCGCCGCTTCAGCGCGGAGCAGGACACGACGATCGGCGCCTTCGCCTCCCGCGCCAGGACGATGTGGGCGGCGATGGTGTCCAGCCAGCCCCAGCGGTCCTCGTCCTGGAGCGGGATGCCGGCGGACATCTTCGCGATGTTCTCCGGCGGATGGAAGCCGTCGCCCTCCAGGAACTGCCAGCCGAGCCGCCGGGCCAGTTCCTCCCCCACCGAGGTCTTGCCGCAGCCCGCCACGCCCATCACCACGATCGCATCCACGGCCCCGCTTATGTTAGCGGTAACATCAGGAGACGGAAGAGCGCTCATACCGGTCGATCCTCGAAACAAAATGAGTGGGAGAGATGCGCATGTTACCGCTAACAAACGAGGCTTGTAAAGGCCAATCCGGCGCGGGATAATGGCCGCCGGACCACTGGAGCGCTGATGACCGCCACCCCCCGCAAACCCCGATCCTCGCGCAGCGGACGCGCCACCATGGCCGACGTCGCCGCCGCCGCCGGGGTCAGCGCCATGACCGTGTCCCGCGCCCTGCGCCGGCCCGACACGGTCAGCGAGGAGGTGCGCGCCCGCGTCGAGGAGGCGAGCTGCCGCCTGGGCTTCGTGCCCAGCCGCGTGGCCTCGGCGCTGGCCTCGGCGCGGACGATGACGGTGGCGGTGCTGATCCCCTCCCTGACCAACGCCGTCTTCATCGACCTGCTGGCCGGCGTGCAGGAGACGCTGAGCCCGCAGGGCTACCAGCCGCTGATCGGCATCACCGGCTACGGCCCGGAGGCGGAGGAGCGCGTCCTGCGCACGCAGCTCGCCCACGATCCGGACGGGGTGATCCTGAGCGGGCTCGACCACACGCCGGGCACCTGGGACCTGCTGCGCAGCCTCACGATCCCGGTCGTCCACACCATGGATCTGACCGCGGAGGGTGAACACAGCGATTGCCCGGTGCAGACGGTCGGCTTCTCGCAGTTCGACGCCGGTTACGCCGTTGGCGCTCATCTGGCCGCGCGGGGGCGGCGGCGGATCGGGTTGATCGCCGGGCAGCTCGACCCGCGGACGCGCCAGCGCTGCGACGGCTGGCGGCAAGCGCTGCGCGACGCCGGACGGCACGACCCCGCCTTGGAACTGATGGTGCCGGACGCCACCTCGGTCGCGCTGGGCGCGGAGCTGCTGGAGCGCGCGCTGGCCACCCACCCGGACACCGACGCGCTGTTCCTGTGCAACGACGATCTGGCGCAGGGCGCGCTGTTCCAATGCGCGCGGCTCGGCATTCCGGTGCCGGGGCGGCTGGCCGTCGCCGGCTTCAACGATCTGGCCGGGGCGGCCTGGACCGTCCCGCCGCTGACCACCGTCGCCACCCCCCGCCGCGCGATCGGTGTGGAGGCGGCCCGCCTGCTGATCGCGGGCATGACCGACCGGGCGCCGAAAGACCGGGAAAATCCGCACCGCGTGGATCTGGGCTTTCGCCTGATGGTCCGCGAGACCACTTGAGAGACCGCAACCGCCCCCCGCGCCGCGGGGTGTCATCAAAGAGAATGTACGGGAGTTCGTTGTGATGGTGCAGGGCAACTCGACCAGGACCGGGGCGGAAACCACCGCCGTCGGCTCGGCCGACATCGCCGTCCTCGGCCTGGGTGTGATGGGGCGCAACCTCGCCGCCAATCTGGCTGACCACGGGGCCGTGGTGGCGGGCTACGACCTGGACGAGGGGCGCCGCGGCGCCTTCGCCGCCCAGGTGGGCAACGCCGTCCCCTGCGCGTCGGTGGAGGAACTGCTGGGCGCGCTCAAGGCGCCGCGGACGATCCTGATGATGGTGCCCGCCGGCGCCCCGGTGGACGAGCTGACGACGGCCCTGCTGCCCCGCCTGTCGCCGGGCGACGTGCTGATCGACGGCGGCAACTCCCATTTCCGCGACACCAACCGCCGCGCGGCACTCGCCGCGGCGGCGGGCGTGCGCTTCGTCGGGCTGGGCGTGTCGGGCGGCGAGGAGGGAGCGCGGCGCGGTCCCGCCCTGATGGCCGGCGGTGACGCCGAAGCGCTGGCCCCCGTCGCTCCGCTGCTGGCCGCCATCGCCGCCCGCGCCCCGGACGGCGAGTCCTGCTTCGCCCGCGTCGGGCCGGAGGGGGCGGGCCATTTCGTGAAGATGATCCACAACGGCATCGAATACGCCGACATGCAGCTGATCGCCGAGGCGTATCATCTTCTGCGCGAGATCGGCGGCTGCTCCTACGAGCGTCTGGCGGACATCTTCGCCGAGTGGAACGGCGGAGAGCTGGCGTCCTACCTGATGGAGATCACCACCGACATCCTGCGCACGAAGGACGGCGAGACCGGCGCCCCGATCCTGGAGGTGATCCGCGACGCCGCCGGCCAGAAGGGCACCGGCCATTGGGCGGCGACCACCGCGCTGGAGCTGGGCATGCCCGCCCCGACCATCGCCGAGGCGGTGCACGCCCGCTGCCTGTCCGCCCTGAAGGACGAGCGCGTGCGCGCCGCCGAGGCGCTGGCCATCCCGCACGTTCCCTCCACGGAGGATCTGGTCGCGTCGGTCGGCGACGCGCTGCTCAGCGGGCGGATCGCGGTCTACGCCCAGGGCTTCGCGGTGATCGCGGCGGGCAGCCGGCAGTTCGGCTGGGACGTCGATCTGGCGGCGGTGGCGCGCATCTGGCGCGGCGGCTGCATCATCCGCGCCCGTCTGCTCGACCGCATCCTGACCGCGCTGAACCGCGCGCCGGAGCTGCCGAACCTGATGCTGGACCCCGACATCGCCGGCCTGATGACCCGCGGTGACGCCGGCTTCCGCCGCGTGGTGGCCGCCGCGACGCTGGCCGCGGTGCCGGTGCCGGCGATGGCCTCGGCCCTGTCCTACTGGGACGGCTACCGCAGCGGCCGGCTGTGGGCCAACATGATCCAGGCCCAGCGCGATTACTTCGGCGCCCACGGCTACGAGCGCACCGACCGGCCGGGCATGGTGCACACGGAGTGGAAGGGGGCCTGAGGCCGCGGCACGGGCCCCCACCCCGGCCCTCCCCCGCTGGGCGGGGGAGGGAGAAACAAGTCCCCTCCCCTGCGATAGCGGGGGAGGGTTAGGGTGGGGGCCCGACTCGCCCACTCACCCCTTCGGAAACACCGGCGCCCGCTTCTCGAAGAAGGCGGTCACACCCTCCCCGGCCTCGTCGTTGAACAGCGACTCCACGAAGGCGTCGCGCTCGCGGTCGAGCTGTTCCGCCAGCCCGCCGTAAGCCACCTCCAGCAGCCCCTTGGCGCGGCCCAGCGCGGCGGTCGGGCCGGCGGCCAGCCGCTCCGCCCAGGCGGTCGCTTCGGCCAGCGCACCGCCGGGGGCGGTCAGACGGTTGATCATGCCGAGTTGCGCCAGACGCGGCGCACCGACCCGCCCGCCCTCGAACAGGATCTCCGCGGCGAGCTGCGGCGGCAGCGCGCGGGCCAGCGACGCCGTGCCGCCGCCGTCGGAGGTCAGCGCGACCTTGATGTAGGACAGCGTGAAGACCGCGTCCTCCGCCGCCACGATCAGGTCGCAGGCCAGCGCCAGCGGGAAGCCCGCCCCGCCCGCCGGCCCCTCGACCGCGGCGATCACCGGCTTGGGGCAGGCGCGCAGGCTGCGGATCATGGCGTGGAAGCTCTCCACCCCCGCCCGCACCGACTCGCGCTCGCCGTTGCGTGCCTCCTTCAGCCATTTCAGATTGCCGCCGGAGCAGAAGGCCCCCTCGGCGCCGGTCAGCACAACCGCCCCGACGCTCGCGTCCGCCGCCGCCGCGTCGAAGGCGGCGCGGGCCGCCTCCATCAGCGCCGGGCCGATGGAGTTGCGGGTGGCCGGGTCGTTGATGGTCAGGCGCAGGACACGGCCGTCCTGCGCGATGTCCAAGCCGGTATTCTTATCGTTCGTGTCGGTCATCGGGGCGTTCCCTCCGGATTTTCACTTCCCGGAGAATATTTGAACATTCCCTCGGCAGACGCCAGCAGCGCGCCGTCGTCCTTGCGCCGCACCTCGCCCCGGCAGCCGACGATCTTGCGCCCGCCGCCCAGCAGCGTGCCGCGGGCCACCACCGTGCCTTCCGCCACGGCACCCAGGAAGCTGGAGGACAGCGACAGCGTGACCACCCGGCGGGAATGGCCGGGCACCGTGCAATGGGTCGCCGCGAATCCCATGACGGTGTCGAGCAGGGTCATCAGCGCGCCGCCATGCAGGACGCCGCCCCGGTTGCGGTGCTGCGGAGCGATGGTCAGCTCCACCTCCGCCACGCCCTCGTCCCACCGCACCAGCGTGTAGCCGAGCAGGGTCTGGAAGCCGGAGGCCGGTTCCCCCTTCATCAAGTTGTCCATAAAAGCGCTCTCCAACCCGTCTTCTTGGTTCTGGAGCGCCAGTGTCGCACAGAAGGGCGTGTCAGTGCCGCCGCGCCGCCTTCAAAAAACGCTCGCGATCGCTGGAGCCGACGCGCATGTCGAAGACGTCGCCCTCCCGCTCCATGGTCAGCGGCACGTCGACCCCCGCCGGGCCGAGGTTCCACAGGGCCCGGTAGAAGTCGGCCAGCGAGCCCACCGGCTGCCCGGCGACGGCGCGCACCACGTCGCCGGCCCGCAGCTCCGCCCGCTGCGCCGGTCCGTCGCCGGCCAGCCCGACCAGCACCACCCGTTCCCGCTCGTCCTGCGTGGCGTAGAGGCCGAGCCAGGGGCGCGGCGGGCCGGCAACCTTTCCGAGGGTCATCAGGTCGTCCAGGATCGGCTTCAGCAGGTCGATCGGCACGTTCATGTTCAGCGGCAGGACGCGCTCCTCCGGCGCCCGGTACTGGAGCTGGAGGGAGCCGATGCCCAGCAACTCGCCGCCCGCCCCCAGCATCGCCGTTCCGCCCCAGTTCGGATGGGCCGGCAGGGTGAACAGGGCGTCGTCGATCATGTACTCCCAATAACCGGCGAACTCCTGCCGGGCGACCACCCGCGCGGTGATGGACCGTTGGCGCCCGCCTGCCCCGGCCACCACCACCGGGTCGCCCAACTGCACATGGCGCGACGAGCCGAGCATCAGCGCCGGCACGCCCAGCGGCGACAGCGCCTGCACCAGCCCGAATCCGCTGGTGTGGTCGTAGGCGACGACATGGGCCTGCACCGCCCGCCCGTCGTTGGTGGTCAGCCAGATCTCCTCGGCCTCCGCGATCAGATAGCCGATGGTCAGGACCAGCCCGTCCTCGCGGATGACGGCGCCTTGCCCGGCGCGCTCCGTGCCCAGCACGCCGGCGGTGTAGGCGTCTTCGGGAACGCTGGCGCGCAGCCCGACCACGGCGGACAGCGCCCGGTCCAGGTCATAGGCCAGATCATCCGGATCGGGCTGGAATTGCGGCGGAATCCGCCAGTCGTCGGACGGGTTCATCGGCGGCTCCTTTGCGCAGGGGGCGGTATGATCCTCTCCCCTTTCGGCGTGATTCTCTATCGCGTTATCTGGGCTCCATGGCCTTATTTGGGAAGTCGAACGCGGCTGCTAAGCCCGGCGTTCCGCACCCCCTCCTCCGCGCGTGAAACCAGCGAGCCGCAGCGATGTTGTTCGGGATCGCTTACCAAGGCGACCAACCGAGGGAGGACATGATGGGCCTGTTCGATTTCTTCCGTCGCGATCATGGCGAAAAGGTCGGTGCCGCGGACACCCCGACCGCCGACGAGCTGAAATCCCACCTATCGCAGGTCGGCCTGCCGACGAACGGACTGGAAATCCAGGTCGCCGACGACACGGTGACCGTCCGCGGCAGCGCCGCCTCCCAGGAGGAGAAGGAGAAGATCGCCGTGGCGCTCGGCAACGTGAAGGGCGTGTCGCGGGTGGACGACCAGACTGCCGTCATCGCCAAGGACCAGGGACCGGGCGGCCCGGACCAGCCGACCGTGCCGCCGACCGAGCAGCCGGCCAGCCAGACGCAGTTCCACACGGTGGAGAAGGGCGACACCCTGTCCGCCATCGCCAAAAAGGTCTACGGCGACCCCAACCGCTACAACGCCATCTTCGAGGCGAACAAGCCGATGCTGAAGGACCCCAACAAGATCTATCCCGGTCAGGTCCTGCGCATCCCGCCGCAGTGACGCGGCACCGTCCCGCGGCGGGGGGAAGAGACCCCGCCGCGGGATCGGTCCGCAAAGGTGCAGATCGTGCCGGAGTCTCCCGTCATTCCGACCGATCTCGAATTGCTCCGCCCAAGCCGCTTCGGCAGGCTCTCCCCCACAAACCGGCAGGGAGGCGCAGGCCATGAAGATCATCGGATACCCGGACGAACTCATTCCGCGCGTCGCGGCGGCCAGCCTGGGCACCTGCCAGGACCGCCCAGCCTGTGTGAAGTTTCTGGAGGGGCTTGCCGCCGCGGAAAAGGCGTTCGAGTCGATCACCTGGAACCGGGTGATGCTGCACGCCCTCGCCAAGCCGGAACCGCTGGACGACGACATCATCAGCACCTACGAAGCCGAGGTGGCCAAGGTCATCAACCCCATGCTCCGGAAGCTGAAGACCGTCGGCACTCTGGCCGCGGAGGCCGCAAAGGATCTGGGCGTTCTGACCAAGGCTCACCCGAAGGCCACGGTGGCGAAGAAGGCCTTGGCCTTCGCCAAATCGGTGCCGGGCGTCACGAGCAAGTTCATCAAGGCGTTCGAGGAGGTCATCGCCAAGGACCGCAAGGACATCAGCGCCCGATTGGCGAAGGACGAAGCGGCCTATGAGAAAGAGCTCAAGACAGCCGAGAAGGCGCAGGCGCAGAGCAAGAGCAGTGAGTTCGTGAACCCCTTCAAAGGAAAAAGAATCGAAGACATCCTGAAAAACAACAAGCTGACGCTGCTGTTGCACGCCTTCGCCGAGCAGGGGCGGAACGGCGAGGTCATCGAATTCCTGTCTCTCACGCGCAAGGGTGTCGAACAGACGAACGCGCCGAAACTCTACAAGACGTTCATCGCTCAGAACAGCCCCAAAGGCCTGAACATCCCGGACGAGTTTCGCAACGATTTTCTCGAAGGAATCGAAGACGGCGCCTACACGGACGCTTTGAAGAAGATTCGGGGGCACGTGATGGTGAACGTCGAAACGCACACACTGCCGCTCGCCAGGGCGCTTGGCGAACCCGCCCTGCGCAAGCTCGGCCACAAGTGACTCTCAAACAACGCCGGACCGCCAGCGGGTCAGCCGCGCCGCCAGCCGGTCGAATCCGGCGTCCAGCACCACCGCCAGGGCGGCCACGATCACCGCGCCCTGGATGACGTAGGCGGGGTTGGAGCCGTTCAGCCCGACGATGATCGGCAGGCCGAGCGTCTTCGCCCCGACCGTGGAGGCGATGGCCGCCGTGCCCAGATTAACGACCGCCGCCGTCCGCACCCCGGCCAGGATCACCGGGGCGGCCAGCGGCAGCTCCACCCGCCACAGCAGCGCGCCCGGCCCCATGCCCATGCCGCGCGCCGCCTCGCGCACCGGTTCCGGCACCGATTCCAGGCCGGCCACGGTGTTCTCCACGATGGGCAGCAGCCCGTAGAGCGTCAGGGCGATCAGCGCCGGGGCCGGGCCGAAGCCGAGGACGGGGACGGAGACGGCCAGCACCGCCACCGGCGGGAAGGTCTGGCCCATCGCCGCCACCGCGTCGAGGACGCCGCGGAACTCCCGGCCGAAGGGCCGGGTCACCGCGATGCCCGCCGCCCCGCCCAGCAGAACCGCGAGCAGGCTCGCCCCGCCGGTCAGGGCGAGATGGTCCAGCGTCAGGGCCAGGAAACCGTCCGCCTCGTACAAGGGCCGGTCGAGCGCCGGGAAGGCCGCGGCGAACAGCGGCTTCAGCGCCGGCATCCCCAAAACCAGCGCCGCCAGGACGAGCAGCCCCAGCGCCAGCGGGTCCGTCAGCAGACTCCGCAGGCGGCTCACGGCCGGTCCGGCCCGCGCAGCAGGTCGGCGAGATGGAGCGTGCCCGCCAAGCGTCCCTGCCCGTCCGCCACGGGAAGCCGGTCGGTGCCGCGCGCCACCATCGCGGCCAGCGCCTGACGTAGCGACGCCCCCGCCGCCAGGGGATCGCCCGGCGCCGTTTCGCCGGGGCGCAGCCGCTCCGCCACCGTCTCCACCGCCAGCCGCTTCAGCCCCCAATCCTCGCGCCCCACCAGATCGCGCACCCGGTCGTCGGCGGGATCGGTCAGGATGTCGAGCGGCGTGCCGGTCTGCACCAGCCGCCCGCGGTCCAGCACGGCGATCCGGCTGGCCAGCGCCAGCGCCTCGTCCATGTCGTGGGTGACGAAAACGATGGTGGTCCCGGTCGCCTTGTGGATCGCCGCCATCTCCGCCTGCAAGGCGCCGCGGGTGATCGGGTCGAGCGCGCTGAACGGCTCGTCCATCAGCAGGATGTGCGGCTCCGCCGCCAGCGCGCGGGCAACGCCGACGCGCTGCTGCTGCCCGCCGGACAGTTGATGGGGATAAGCGCCGCGGTAGCGTTCCGGGTCGAGATTCAGCAGGGTGAGCAGCTCCGTCACCCGGTCGCGCACCCGCGCCCTGGGCCAGCCGAGCAACTCGGGCACGGCGGCGATGTTGCGCTCCACCGTCCAGTGCGGGAACAGCCCGATGCTCTGGATCACGTAGCCCATGCGGCGGCGCAGCGCCTCCGGCTTCAGGCGGGCGATGTCCTCCCCCTCCACCCGGATGGTCCCGGCGTCGGGGGCGATCAGCCGGTTCATCATCCGCAGAACCGTGGACTTGCCGGAGCCGGACGGCCCGATCAGCACGCGGAACTCCCCCGCCGCCACGGTCAGCGACAGGTCGTCCACGGCGGTCCAGGCGCCGAACCGCTTGGTCACTCCCTCGAAGGCGATCACGCCGCCGTCCTCCCGAGTCTCGACAGCGCCAGCGCCGAGGCCAGCTTCAGCGCCGCGTCGGCGGCGACGGCCAGCAGGATCACCGGCACCGCCCCCAGCAGCACGAGGTCCAGCGCGTTGGCGAACAGCCCCTGGAACATGATCGCCCCCAGCCCGCCGGCGCCGATCAGCGCCGCCACCGCGGCCAGCCCGACCGCCTGGACCAGGGTGATGCGCAGCCCGGCCAGGAACACCGGGAGGGCCAGCGGCGCCTCGACCCGCCAGAAGATCTGGCGCGGCGTCATGCCGATGCCGCGCGCCGCCTCCCGCACCGGCTCCGGCACGCCGGCCAGCCCGGCGGCGGTGTTGCGCGCGATGGGCAGCAGCGAATAGAGCGTCAGCGCGATCACCGCCGGCACCGGCCCGACCCCGCCAATCCCCAGCCCCGGAAAGGCGGTGGCCAGAGCCGACAGCGGGGCCAGCAGCAGCCCGAACAGGGCAATGGACGGGATCGTCTGCACCACGTTCAGCACCGGAAAGACCAGCCGACCCACGGCGGCGGAGCGCTGTGCGGCGATGCCCAGCGGCACGCCGATCAGCAGGGTCGGCACCAGGGCCGCGGAGACCAGCGCGGCGTGGCGCAGCACGGCCCCGGCGAAGACGTCCCGCTGGTTCGCGTATTCCTTCATGATCGACAGCTGGTCGAGATGCCCGGCGGCAAACTGCCCGCCGATCAGCGCCGCCGCCAGCACCCCCACGGCGACCCGCCCGGCGGGACCCAACCCCAGCCGCCGCACCCCGTCGAGGACGGCAAGCAAGGCGGCCGCCTCCATCACCCAGAAGCCCGCCCCGAAGGAGGTCCGCGCCGCCGGACTGGCCGTCGCGGCGAGCAAGGCGGCGTGCTGCCCGGCCAGCCAGACCAGACCCGCCGCCGCCAGCACTCCCGCCCCGACATACAGGGCATTCACCGCCAGGGCATTCACCGCCCGGCCCGGCCGCAGGAACGGCATGGCCAGCAGCAGGGCGACCGGCAGCAGCGCCGCCCCGCTCCACCCCGCGCCCGCCACCGCGCTCAACGCGACGGCCTTTCCCGACAACAGCCGGTTGGGCGCGAAGCCAAGGAACGGCAGGGCCAGCGCCGCCGCCACGGTCATGGCGGCGAGCAGCAAGGCAACGCGGTTGTGGATCGGACGGACGCCGGTCATTCCGTCGATTCAGGCCGTCAGTTCAGGAAACCCTTCGACTTCAGGTAGGTCGTGGCGACCGCCCGCGGGTCCTGCCCCTCCACGGAAATCTTGGCGTTCAGCCCGCGCAGGGTCTCGGTGTCCAGGGACTTGAAGACCGGGTCCAGCAGGTCGCGGATCTTCGGATGGGCGTCCAGCACGCCGTCGCGGATGGTCGGGGCCGGGGCGTAGACCATCTGCGCGCTCTTGGTGTCCTTCATGACCACGAGGTCCAGGGCGGCGATGGCGCCGTCCGTGCCGTAGACCATGGCGGTGTTGACTCCGGACGTGCCCTCTGCCGCCGCGCGGATGGTCGCCGCCGTGTCGCCGCCGGCCAGCACCAGGATCTGGTCGGGCTTCAGCGTGAAGCCGTAGGATTTCTGGAAGGAGGGCAGCGCCGCCGGGCTCTCCACGAACTCCGCCGAGGCGGCGAGCTTCGCCGTGCCGCCGGCACCGACCCAGCGGGAGAAGTCCTCCATGGTGGCGAGGTTGTTGGGCACCGCCACGTCGCGGCGCAGCGCGATGGCCCAGGTGTTGTTCGCCGGGGCCGGGGTCAGCCAGACGATGTTGTGTTTGTCGCGGTCGAGCTGCTTCACCGTCTCGTAGCCGGCGGCGGCGTTCTTCCAGGCCGGATCGCTGTCGAGGTTGAAGAAGAAGGCACCGTTGCCGGTGTATTCCGGATAGACGTCGATCTCCCCGGCCAGCAGGGCGCTGCGCACGATCCGGGTGGGGCCGAGCTGGATCTTGTTCTCCACCGGGATGCCGTTGGCCTCCAGCACCTGCAGGATCATCGTGCCGAGCAGGCCGCTCTCGGCGTCCAGCTTCGATCCGACACGGACCTTGTCCGCCGCCACTGCGTCCGCCGCCACTGCGCTCCCCGCCGTCAGCAGCGCTCCCAGCGCCAGGGCGGCCACCGCCCGAACCACACGCCGCATCCCCCGCATCCTCCCAACCATCGTCCAATCTGTCCGTCCGCCAGCATGGGGAAGCCGGGCCGCCGCGACAACCCACCCTTTCCGCCTGTGCGGCCCTCCATTTTGGAGAAGGGGGTCACGCCGTGACGTGGTCCTCCGCGTCGCGGTCCGCCCGCGTCCGGGCGCCGTCCACCCAGCCGCCCAGCTCGCGCTCGACGAGGTCGGCCAGGAAGATGACATGGTCGGGATGGTCGTTCAGGCAGGGGATGTAGGTGAAGCGCTCACCGCCCGCCGCCATGAAGGCGTCCTTCACCTGGAACTGGATCTCCTCCAGCGTCTCCACGCAGTCGGCGGAGAAGCCCGGCGCGATCACCGCGATCTTGGTCTTGCCGGCGCGGGCCAGCTCCTCGACCGTCTTGTCGGTGTAGGGCTTCAGCCACTCCGCCTTGCCGAAGCGCGACTGGAAGCTGTACTGCACGCGCCCCGGCTCCCAGCCCAGCCGCTCGGCCAGCAGGCGCGCGGTCTTCACGCAGAAGCAGTGGTAGGGGTCGCCACGGTCGAGATAGACCTTCGGCAGGCCGTGGAAGCTCGCCAGCAGGACGTCCGGCGTGTGGTCCAGCGCCGCGATGTGCCGCACCACCGAGCGGGCCAGCGCCTCGATGTAGCCCGGCTTGTCGTGGTAGGCGGGGACGGTGCGCACCGCCGGCTGCCAGCGCATGGTCATCAGGTGACGGAAGGCCTGATCGTTGGCCGTGGCCGTCGTGGTCGCCGAATATTGCGGGTAGAGCGGGAACAGCAGGATGCGGTCGCAGCCCTGCTCCTTCAGCCGCTGGATCGCCGGGCCGACCGCCGGCTGGCCGTAGCGCATGGCCCAGTCGACCACCACGCTTTCGCCGTGCCGCGCCGCCAGCGCCGCCGCGACGCCCTCCGCCTGGGCACGGGTGACGGTCTTCAGCGGGCTTTCGTTGCGCTCCTCGTTCCAGATGCTCTTGTAGGCATGGCCGCTCTTGCCCGGACGCACGGTCAGGATGATGCCGTTCAGCACCGGCCACCACACCGCCTTCGGCACCTCGATCACGCGGGGGTCCGACAGGAACTCCTTCAGATAACGGCGCATCGCCCAGTAGCCGGTCGCCTCCGGCGTTCCGAGATTCATCAGAAGCACACCGACGCGGCGCGCGGGAACCGGCGGATGGTCGGCGGGCTTGGGAATGGGCTGCATGATGTCGGTCACCTCGATGTCGCGGCGGGCAGCATAATAGCGAGCCGAACCCATCGGAAGCAGCCCTTTGTCCCTATGCGGTCGATAGGGCCGGGCTATCCTCCGGCCGTTCGGACAGGCTCTTACGGCCGTTCGGTGAAAACGGATTTCAGATCGACCGCGCCGTCCGACCGCGCGTCGAGGTCGAGTTGCCGTTCCACCTCGTCGAGATGCTCCATCATCAGCCGCATCGCCACGCCGGGCGGGCCGGCCTCCAGCGCCTCGACGAAGCGCCGGTGCTCGGTGGCGGAGCAGGAATGGGAGGACCGCCGCTCGAACGCCGCGATGGCGAGGCTGGAGCGGTCGATCAGGTCGGCCAGGATGCCGGCCAGCGTGGCGTTCCCGGCGAAGTCGGCCAGCAGTTGGTGGAACTGACCCGACAGGCGGATCAGCGCCATGCGGTCACCGGCGCGGTCGGCCTCCTCCTCCCGCGCCAGATGGGCGCGCAGCTTCGCCGACATCTCGTCCGGTAGCGGGCGGGGGTTGCGCTCCAGCGCCTCCACCACGGCGCGTTCGATCACCCGCCGGGCCTCGAACACCTCGCGCGCCTCCCGCGCGGTGGGCTTGGCGACGAAGGCGCCGCGGTTGGGGATCAGCGTCACCACGCGCCGCTGCGCCAGCAGCAACAGCACCTTGCGCACCCGCTCGCGGCTGACGCCGAACACCTCGGCCAGGCTCTCCTCCGCCAGCTTGGTGCCGGGCGGCAGCCGGCGGTCGGCGATGGCCTCGCCGATGCTGCGGACGATGCGGGCCTCCGCCCCCTCCCCCCGCCCGCGGACGGCGCGGCGGGGGGCGCTCAGGACAGTTTTCATGATGGCACGGGCGCTGTTCAGTTTGTTGCCGCAGATTGTGCACAAAACGGACCAGCGGACAAACGCCACCGCCGCGGCCTGCCCATGCACCGAGCACAGCCCACCCATGCACAATTTCGCGCCACAGCGCTGAAATCCTGACCATTCGCCGATTTTCGCCGCCGGAAAGCCGCGGGATTCCGCCATTCACACGCTGGCATGGAACTTGCGGACATACTCGACAGCCGCAGCGGGACCTGCGGATTGTGCACAAAATCGGAGAGGGCCATGACCGCCAGAACGACCGCAGCCGGATCGCCCGCCACCGGATCAACCGTCGAACTGGTGAAGCTGCGCAAGTTCTACGGCTCCACCGTCGCCGTGGACGGCATCGACCTGCGCATCGCCGCCGGGGCCTATTGCTGCCTGCTCGGCCCCAGCGGCTGCGGCAAGACCTCCACGCTGCGCATGATCGCCGGACATGAGGACATCTCCGACGGCGACCTGCTGATCGGCGACACGGTGGTGAACGGCGAGCCGCCGGCCCGCCGCGGCACCGCCATGATGTTCCAGAGCTACGCCCTGTTCCCGCACCTCGACTGCACCGACAACGTCGCCTTCAGCCTGAAGATGAAGGGTGTCGCGAAGGAGGAGCGGCGGCGCCGCGCGCGGGAGATGCTGGACCTCGTCCACATGTCCCAGTACGCGGACCGGCTGCCCGCCCAGCTCTCCGGCGGCCAGCAGCAGCGCGTCGCGCTGGCCCGCGCGCTGATCACCCGGCCGGGCGTCCTGCTGCTCGACGAACCGCTGTCGGCGCTCGACCCCTTCCTGCGCATCCGCATGCGCGAGGAGCTGAAGCGTCTGCACACGGAACTCGGCATCACCTTCGTCCACGTCACCCACAGCCAGACCGAGGCGATGGCGCTGGCCGACCTCGTCGTGGTGATGAACCAGGGGCGGATCGAGCAGGCCGGCCCGCCGCGCGAGGTCTTCAACCAGCCGCGCACCGCCTTCGTCGCCCGCTTCATCGGCGGCCACAATGTGGTGGAGGACGCCGCCGGCCGCCGGGCCGTGCGGGCCGACCGCATCCTGCTCGGCCGACCCGACGGGACCGACCACCAGTTGGAAGGCACCGTCCGGGCGCTGGAGTATCACGGCGCATCGGTCCACCTGACGCTCGACGTGCCGGGCTCGGAGGACTTCGCCGTGGTGTTGGACGAATCCCGCTTCTACGACGCCCCGCTCGCCGTCGGCGACCGCGTGACCGCGGGCTGGAAGGCGCGCGACGTCCATCCCCTGGTTGCCTGATTTCCCCGACCAATCCCCAAAAACCGACTCCCCAAGAACCGACCGACCACACTGGAGGCACAGAGCATGACCGAGACGCGCACCGGCTCGCCCCTTTCCGCCGGGACCACCACGGGCGTCAGCCGCCGCACGCTGCTGAAGGGCACCGCCGCCGCCGCCGCGGGTGTCGCCATCGGGTCGGGGGCGATCACCGGCTTCCCCACCATCTGGGCGCAGAACATCAAGAACGTCACGCTGCGCCAGTTCGGCACCGGCGTGTCGAACCTGAACGCCGTCGCCGACAAGGTGAAGGAGGACCTGGGCTTCACGCTTCAGATGACCGCGCTCGACAGCGACGCGGTGGCCCAGCGCGCGGTGACCCAGCCGAAGTCCTACGACATCGCCGACATCGAATACTGGATCTGCAAGAAGGTCTTCCCGGCCGGCGTGATGCAGCCGATGGATGTTTCCAAGATCAAGAACTTCGACAAGATCGTCCCGATCTTCGTCAACGGCAAGCTGACCCCGGAGAGCGCCGTCGCCCAGGGCACCGCGCCGCACACCGTCGGCTTCGTGGAGGGCAAGGACAGCATCAAGTTCGCCAAGTCGGCCACCCAGTGGATGACGCTGATCCCGACCATCTACAACGCCGACACGCTGGGCATCCGCCCCGATCTGGTCGGCCGCCCGATCACCAGCTGGACGGACCTGCTCGACCCGGCCTTCAAGGGCAAGGCGTCGATCCTGAACATCCCCTCCATCGGCATCATGGACGCCGCCATGGTCTGCGAGGCCATGGGCGAGGTGAAGTACGGCGACAAGGGCAACATGACCAAGGAGGAGATCGACAAGACCCTCAAGATCATGACCGACGCCAAGAAGGCCGGCCAGTTCCGCGCCTTCTGGAAGACCTTCGACGAGAGCGTCAACCTGATGTCGTCGGGCGAGGTCATCATCCAGTCGATGTGGTCGCCGGCCGTGGCCGCCGTGCGCGCCAAGGGCATCCCGTGCGTCTACCAGCCGCTGAAGGAAGGCTACCGCGCCTGGGGCGGCGGCCTCGGCATCGCCAAGCATCTGAGCGGGCTGGAGCTGGAGGCAGCCTACGAGTACATCAACTGGTACCTGTCGGGCTGGGTCGGCGCCTATCTGAACCGCCAGGGCTATTACTCCGCCGTGCTCGACACCGCGAAGGAGCACATGTCGCCGGACGAGTGGGCCTTCTGGATGGAGGGCCAGCCGGCCAAGACCGACATCCTCAGCCCCGAAGGCAAGGTGATGGAGAAGGCCGGCGCGGTGCGCGACGGCGGGTCGTTCAAGGACCGCATGGGCCGTGTGGCCTGCTGGAACGCGGTGATGGACGAGGACCGCTACATGGTCCGCAAGTGGAACGAGTTCGTCGCGGCGTAAGGCTCCGTTGCCTCCACCCTCCCGCTTCGCGGGTCCCTCCCTCCCCCGCTCTCGCAGGGGAGGGCCAATTCCCCTCCCCTGCGAGAGCGGGGGAGGGTCAGGGTGGGGGCAAGACTCTCCCACACCAGCACTCCCCCACGGCAACGGACCCCTCCACCATGACCGTCTCCGCCGTCCCATCCGAAGCGTCCAGCGCGTCCGCGGCACCGCGGAGCGGCGGGGTGCGCCGTTCCGTGCTGCGCCGGGTCGCCCCCTATCTCCAGGCCGGGCCGCTGGCGCTGACACTGCTGGTCTTCCTGCTGATCCCCATCCTGACCATCGTCGCGGTCAGCTTCTGGGACTATGACAGCATCCGCATCTACCCGGACTTCGTGCTGACCAACTACGAGGAGCTGCTGACCTCGCCGGTCACCTGGAAGACCTACCTGAACACAGTGAAGTTCGCGGCGCTGACCTGGGTCATCACGCTGCTGATCGGCTTCACGGTCGCCTATTTCCTGGCCTTCCATGTCCAGTCCACGACCTGGCAGATGGTGCTGTTCCTGGTCTGCACGATCCCCTTCTGGACCTCCAACATCATCCGCATGATCTCGTGGATTCCCTTCCTCGGGCGCAACGGACTGCTGAATTCCGGGCTGATCTCCGCCGGGCTGATCGACCAGCCGCTGGAGTTCCTGTTGTTCTCGGACTTCGCGGTGGTGCTGGCCTTCGTGCACCTCTACGCGCTGTTCATGGTGGTGCCGATCTTCAATTCGATGATGCGCATCGACCGCGCCCTGGTCGAGGCGGCGCGCGACGGCGGCGCCAGCGCGGCGCAGGTGGTGTGGAACGTCATCCTGCCACTGGCCAAGCCGGGCATCGCCATCGGCTCCATCTTCGTGGTCACGCTGGTGATGGGCGACTTCATCACCGTCCGGCTGATGAGCGGCGGGCAGAGCGCCTCCATCGGGCTGATGATCGCCAACGAGATTTCGCTGCTCCAGTACCCCGCCGCCGCCGCGAACGCGGTCGTGCTGCTGGCCGTCGTCCTCATCATGGTCGTGGCGATGCTGCGCATCGTCGACATCCGCAAGGAGCTGTAAGCGATGACCGGCACCGGCACCCGGCGCGGCCTGTCCTTCTACCTGCTCGCCGCCTTCTTCGGGCTGTTCGTCCTGTTCCTCTACGGGCCGATCGCCACCATCACCATCCTGTCCTTCCAGGGGCCGGAGGGCGGGTTGACCTTCCCGATGAACGGCGTCTCCCTCCACTGGTTTAGGAACCTGTTCGAGCAGCAGGCGGTCGGCGATTTCGGCGGCTCCTTCCGCCGCTCCATCGCGCTGGGGCTGACGGTGATGGTGCTGACGGTGCTGTTCTCGCTGCTCGCCGGCTTCGCCTTCCGCCGCCGCTTCCTGGGCAGCGGGGCGCTGTTCTATCTGGCGGTGGCGAGCCTGATCGTGCCGTCGATCCTGGTCAGCCTGGGCATCGGCCTGCTCTTCAACATCTTAGGCATCGAGCCGACCTGGTACGGCTCGGCGCTCGGTGCGCACCTGACCTGGACGCTGCCCTTCGGCCTGCTGATCGTCTTCGCCATCTTCAACCGCTTCAACCCCGCCTACGAGGAGGCGGCGCGCGACCTCGGCGCCACGCCCTGGCAGACGGTGCGCCATGTGGTGCTGCCCATCCTGCTGCCCAGCCTGATCGGCGTCGGGCTGTTCGGCTTCACCCTGTCCTACGACGAGTTCGCGCGGACGCTGATGACCGCGGGGTCCTTCAACACCCTGCCGCTGGAGATCTACGGCATGACCACCAACGTCACGACGCCGGTGCTCTACGCGCTGGGCACGCTGACGACGCTGTTCTCCTTCACGGTGATCGGCCTGTTCCTCGCCGGGGTGATGATCCTGCGCCGCCGCCGGCTGCGGCGGACCGGCGCCGCCGCTTGAGACGCAGAGAGCCAACCATGCGCATCCTGGTCGTCAATCCCAACACCACCGCCTCGATGACCGAGAAGGCCGGGGCCGCCGCCCGCGCTGTCGCCGCACCAGGGACCGAGATCGTCGCCGCCAACCCGGCCATGGGCCCCGCCAGCATCGAGGGTTACTACGACGAGGCGCTGGCCGTCCCCGGCCTGTTGGAGGTGATCGCCGCCCGCCAACGCGCCGCACCGGGCATCGACGGCGTGGTGATCGCCTGCTTCGACGACGTCGGGCTGGACGCCGCGCGCTGCCTGTCCGCCATCCCGGTGGTCGGCATCTGCGAGGCGGCGATGAAGACCGCCACCCTGCTCGGCGGGCGGTTCAGCGTGGTCACCACCATGCCGCGCTCCGTCCCGGCGCTGGAGCATCTGGCGGAGCGCTACGGCGTGGCCGGGCGCTGCCGGGTGCGCGCCGCCGGAGTGCCGGTGCTGGCGCTGGAGGACCCGGCGTCGGGCGCCGTGGAGCGGGTGCGCGAGACCATCCGCCAAGCCATCGCGGAGGACGGGGCGGAAAGCGTCGTTCTGGGCTGCGCCGGCATGGCCGATCTGGCCCGCGCCCTGACCGCGGAGATGGGCGTGCCGGTGGTGGATGGCGTCACCGCCGCGGTGAAGCTGGTTGAGGGGCTGGCCGTGCTGGGCTTGCGCACCGGCAAGACCGGCGGTTACGCTTTCCCCCTGCCCAAACCCTACGCCGGGGAGATGGCGCGCTTTGCCCCCGCCCCGCAGCCCTGAACCGGAGGGACGCCATGGAAGGCTACCGCGTGCGCGTGATGAGCCGGGCCGAGCTGGATCTGGCCGTCGACTGGGCGCGGGCGGAGGGCTGGAACCCCGGCCTGCACGACGCCGGGGCCTTCCACGCCGTGGACCCCGAAGGCTTCCTCATCGGGGAGCTGGACGGCGAGCCGGCGGCCTGCATCTCCGTCGTCCGCTATCCCCACAACTTCGGCTTCCTCGGCTTCTACATCGTTCGGCCCGAGATGCGTGGCCGCGGCCTCGGCTGGGACCTCTGGCAGGCCGGACTGAAGCACCTGGAGGGCTGCACCGTCGGGCTCGACGGGGTGGTGGCGCAGCAGGACAATTACCGCAAGTCCGGCTTCGCACTGGCCTATCGCAACGTCCGTTACGGCGGCGCCCCGCCCGCTGGAACCTCTTCCGCCGCGGCGCTGCTGGACGTGCGGACGGTGCCCTTCGACCGTCTTCTGGACTGGGACCGCGCGCTGTTCCCGGCGCCGCGCGCCGGCTTCCTGTCCAACTGGATCACCCTGCCCGGCGCCTCCGCGCTCGCCGCCGTGGTCGACGGTGAATTGCGCGGCTTCGGGGTGATCCGTCCCTGCCACACCGGCAGCAAGATCGGCCCGCTCTACGCCGCCGACCGCGGCACGGCGCGCGATCTCGCTCTGGCGCTCGCCGCCACGGCGGGGGACGGACCGATCTTCCTCGACGTTCCGGAGGTCAACCGCGACGCCGTCCTGCTGGTGGAGGAGCTGGGCCTGACCCCGCAGTTCGAAACCGCCCGCATGTATCTCGGCCCCGCCCCGGCCATCGACACCGCGCGCCTGTTCGGCGTGACGACCTTCGAACTGGGCTGAAGACGGGCAGAGCTGAGCCGTAACAGTCCGTTACCAAACAGGGGACTGCCGGACACACGCCGGCAACGCGGCGCGCGCAGCATCGGTGTATCGGGATCACGATCCCGGCCTGACGAGAAGAGGGACACCCCCATGTCGCGCATCCTGATCGCCGCCATGACCACCGCCTTGACCGCCGCCACCGTGCTGGTCGGACTGGGCGCCCAGGACGCCTCCGCCGCAGGCTGGGGACCGGACCATCGCGATCCGCCGCGGATCGAGCGGGACCACCGCGGCCCCAATGCGCACCGCCCGGAAGCCCATCGCCCGCCTCCGCCGGTCCGCCGCGCGGCACGATACTGGAAACCCGGCGACCGCCTGCCCGCCGCCTACGCGTCGCGGCACTACGTCATCGCCACGCCCGCCGCGTATCACCTGCACCGGCCGCCGCGCGGCCATCACTGGGTCCGCGCCGGGTCGGACGCCGTTCTGGTGGCATCCCGCTCGGGAATCATGGTCCGGATCGTCCCCGGCCTGTTCCGCTGAGAACCCGCCCTTCCTTCGTGGACGTGACATGGCCGGGCGGTCTACTCTCCCCCGAGTTGCACCGCCCTTCCCCGCGATGCCCGCTCCTCAAGATGGACGCTCCATGACGGACAGCCGTAACGCCCGGCCCTCGCTCACCGATGCCCTGACCCTGCACAACGACGGCCGCGGCGATGAGGCGGAGCGGGCGTACCGCCAGATCCTGAAGCATGAGCCGCGGAACCCCGACGCCTGGCATCTTCTGGGCGTGCTGCAGTCCGAGCAGGGCGATCACGAGTCCGGCATCGCCAGCATCCGCACCGCCCTGTCCATCCGGGAGGCGTTGGAATACCACCTGAATCTCGGCTCCTCTCTGCTCGACGCGGGCCACGTGGACGAGGCCCTGGACGCCCTGATGGCGGCGCTGCGCCTCGGCCCGGAGCGGGCGGACATCCATTTCCGGCTGGGCAATCTGTTCCGCCTGCAGCGGAGGCCCAACGAAAGCGTCGCCGCCTACCGTCAGGCCATCGCGCTCCAGCCCGGCTTCGTGGAGGCGCTGAACAACCTCGGTTCCCTGTTCCTGGAGGTCGGGCAAACCGACGCCGCCGTCGCCGCCTTCACCGACGCCATCCAGGCGGCGCCGGCCAACGCCCAGTCCCACGGCAACCTCGGCTACGCCCTGGACCTGCAGGACCGGCTGGGCGAGGCGGCGGCGGCTCACCGCGTCGCCCTGGCCTTCCGGCCCGATTTCGCCCTGGGCTGGTCCAACCTCGGCAACGTCCTGAAAGGACAGGGGCATCTGGACCAGGCCATGGCCGCCTACCGCTCCGCGCTAACGCACCGCCCGGATTTTCCGATGGCGCACAGCAACGTCCTGATGGCCCAGCATTACCTGCCGGAGTGCGGAAACGCCGACTTCCTCGCCGCCGCCCGCGACTGGGCCGGACGAAACGACGGCGGACTCCCGGTGGCCGCTCCGGTGGTGCGCGACGACGGTCACCGCCCACTGCGCATCGGCTACGTCTCCAGCGACTTCAACAGCCATCCGGTCGGCTATTTCCTGGAAAGCGTCCTGAGGGCGCACGACCGCGAGGCGGTAACCGCCTTCGGTTACGCCAACAACGGCCGCACCGACGACGTGACGGAAAGCCTCCGCGCCGCCGCCGACGCATGGCGCCCGATCGTCGGCATGGACGACGCGGCGGTGGCCGACCTGATCCGGCGGGACGGCATCGACATCCTCGTCGATCTCTCCGGCCATACGGGAAACAACCGCCTCACCCTGTTCGCCCGGCGGCCCGCGCCCGTCCAAGTGAGCTGGCTGGGCTACTTCGGGACGACCGGCCTGCCGGCCATGGACTGGATCATCGCCGACCGCCACGTCCTGCCACCGGGGGAGGAGCGGTTCTTCACCGAAAAGGTCTGGCGCCTTCCCGACAGTTATCTGTGTTTCACCCCGCCGGCGGAAGAGGTGGCGGTCGGGCCGCTCCCGGCCCTCGGCGGCGAATCGGTCACGCTCGGCGCTTTCCACAACCGGGCAAAGATCACCCGTCCGACCGTCGCGCTGTGGGCGCAGGTCCTGGCCGCCCTGCCGCAGGCCCGCCTGCTGCTGAAATCGCGGGAGTTCAGTGACTACGGGGTGCGGCAGGCGTTGCGCGACCAGTTCGCCGCGCACGGCGTCGCGTCGAACCGCCTGCGCATGGAGGGGAAGACGCCGCGGGCGGACTATTTCAACAGCCACAACCGCATCGACCTCGCGCTGTCCCCCACCCCCTTCGGCGGCGGCACGACGACGGCCGAGAGCCTGTGGATGGGCGTGCCGGTGGTGACCCTGCGCGGCGACCGCTGGGCAGGGCGGATCGGGGGCAGTTTTCTGGAAACGCTCGGTCTCGCCGACCGCCTGGTGGCGGACAGCCCGGCGGACTACATCGCCAAGACCGTCGCCCTGGTCGGCGACCTGGAGTCCCTGGCGGCTCTGCGCGCCGGCCTGCGCGAGCGCATGCGCCACTCCCCGCTGTGCGACGCACCGGCTTTCGCCCGCTCTTTGGAGGAGGCCTTCCGGTCGATGTGGAAGGGACATACGCACGAACCGTAAGGGTGCGCCGTAAGGGTGCCGTGGGCAGGCCAAAGGAAGTTCTTCCGATACGCTCTGGCACAATGGCGCCGGACGTGCGTTGAAGAGACCGACGACGCAGCGGAAGCGAGGCCGAGACGCCGATGATGAAGGATCCCAAACAGATCGCGCGGGTTGCCCTGCAATCGGCCCGTGTCAATGTCGAGGTCTACGAGGCCTGCGGCCTGATCGACACGCCGTCGGCCCACGGCCTGCGCTACAAGATCGCCGTGCAGGCCAGCGACGTGAACGGCGACGAGTGCCGCTTCCCCTCCTGCGCCTGCCCCTGGCCGGACTGCTCCCGCCAGGCGGAGGCCGGAGCGGCGGACGGTCAGCCCAGCGGGCCGACCGTTTCCACGTAACGCTCCATGGCGGCCACGCCCTCTTCGGTCAGTTCGATGAAGACGCGGCGGCCATCCTTGTCGTCGGCGATGCGCCGGACCAGCCCGCGGTCGTGCAGGTCGGTGATGCGGCGCAGCGCCGTGGTCTGGGCGACGCCGGACGCGATGCACAGCGACGACACGGAAATCCGCCGCCCCTGGAGATGATTGATCATCAGGTCCAGCAGCATGTCCCAGCAGGGGTCCTCGAACAGCCCCTTGGGGAAGAACTTCTCGCGGGCGGCGCGTTTGCGCCGGATCGCCGTCAGGATGCCGAGGCTGTCCGGCGCGCCGCCCTCCGGCACCGGTTCGCAAACGGTTTGAACTGCGGTCGTGATCGCCGCAGGAGTCGTTGCGGGTACGGCCACCGTGCGGTGGGCCGCGACGAAGGGCATCACGCGGGCCGCGGCGGCCTCTCCGCGCAAGGCGCGCACCGTCTCGACCAACGCCAGCCCGTGGCGGTAGGCCTGCTCCAGCGCGTCGTCATGGCTGCCCATGGACACCGGCTGGTGATCCGGAACCGACGACGCGCCCCCCTCCCCGCCATTGAGGACACGGGCCAGCGCGCGCTCGATCTGCGCCTCGTCCTCCGGGTCGGTCACCACGTCGGCGGCTTCCAGCCGCAGGGCGCGCACCACGTCGTCCGCCTCCGGGTTGCGGGCGAAAAGGATGCAGGCGAGACCGCGATGGGTGCGGTGCAGCCGCTCCATCAGCGCGAGACCGTCGAACCAGGGCGATCCGCCATCCACGAACACGACCCCGACGCCGTGATCCACGTCGAGCAGGCCCAGCGCCGAGATCACATCGCGTGTGTCCTGCACCCGGTGACCGAGCCGCAGGGCGCAGTCACGGATTCCGGTGATGGCCGCGCTGTCGTTGCCGATGATCAGAATGGAAGGCGCCACCGCTGAGCAATTCGGTGCCGAGTAGCCCGCCGCCGCTTGACTGGCCGCCGTTTGACTGGACGCCATGTGACCAGTCAGCGCGAGACGCTCCACCGAACGCGAAACCAGGGACCGTTGCATGCCGCTCTCACCCGCATCAAATCGCGCGCCGGTTGGCCGGCGGCGGTGTCAGGCCCGGCGCGGCGACCCGATGCGGCGGAACACTCCGCCACCCCCAGGTACCCGCTTGGAACCGTCAATCATTCGTTGGGTGATGTATAGCATTACCCCGTTCGAACGCGTATCAACGGCCGTTGATACTTTTCCATCGGAGTAACGTGCGGTTTATTATTGCATATTAATCATTATCGTCAAGATTCGTCAGATTCCAATGCATAACCGACCCCACGGACGGTAACAATCGGCGAGACCGCGCCATCGTCCAGCCGCATCTTGCGACGCAACCGGGTGATCAACGTATCCACCGTGTGCTCGCTGATGGAGCGCGGGTCGCGGTTGCTGATCACGTCCAGCAGATATTCGCGGCTGACCGGGTTGGGCCGCATGGCCGCCAGCGCCGCCAGGATGTTGAATTCCCCCGTCGTCAGGGCGAGGTAGGAGCCGTCGGGACGGAACAGCGCCCGGCGCACCAGATCCAGACGCCATCCCCGGAAGGTCAGCGGCGCGTCGGGCGCCGGACCTGGCGCCCCCTCCACGGATGCGGACGGGACGGCGGACGCCCCGGAGCGGCGCAGCAGGTTGCGGATGCGGATCAGCAGTTCCAACAGATCGACCGGTTTGGTCACATAATCGCCGCCATGGGACAGGCCGGCGATGCGGTCGGTCGGGCTGTCGCGCCCGGTCACGAAAATCAGCGGAACGGTTTCCCCCAGCCGCAGCCGCTCGGCCAGGGCCAGCCCGTCGCAATCCGGCAGGTTGATGTCCAGCAGCACAAGGTCCGGCCGGTCCTGCGCAACCCGTTCGGTCAGTTCCGCCCCGTTTGCGGCCCGCAGTACGCGCAACCCCTGGCTTTCCAGGTATGTGGCGATCAAATCCTGCGTTTCGGGAGAATCCTCGACCACCAGCACGGTCCGCCCGACCAGTTCCGATCCGACGCTCATGCCGCCCTGCCCGCCGCTGCCGTTCCCCTCGCAACAATCCCCGTCGCCGTCATGTCAGCCCCGCCTCCCCTTTTTCGATGGCGCGCAGGGCGGCGTGAAGCCGATCCCGAAGCGCCGCCGCGTCCCCTTGCATGGAAGCGGCCCCCCCGCTTCCGCCTTCGACGGCCTGCGCCGTCCGCTCCAACGCCCGCGCCGCAGCGCTCACCTCCGGAAAGCCATAGGTGCCGCCGCTGCCCTTCATGCGGTGGGCCGCGTCGACAACACGCCGGGGCGGCGAGCTCGCGTCATCGAGAACCGCCAGCACGTCGCGGCAGGCCTGCGCAAAGCGCTCCATCAGCCGGGCGCGGTCGGCGCTGGACAGCCCGCCGGTGACGGGTGCACCGGAGAGCGGCGCCCGTTGGACCTCGACGGACGGAGCGGGCGCGCAGGAGCCGGACGGCGCGTGGCGGGCGAGCGCGTCCTGAAGCGCGTCGGGATCCACCGGCTTCGCCACCACCTCGTCTACGCCGGCGTCCAGATAGTCCGCCCGATCCTCCGGAGAGCTGTTGGCGGTCACCGCGATCACCGGCACCAGCGCCCGCTCGGCGTCCGGCAACGCGCGGATGCGCCGCGTCACCTCCACCCCGTCGATCCCCGGCAGCCGCATGTCGAGCAGGACGACGTCCATGACGCGGCTGGCCAACACCGCAAGGGCCTCCTCGCCGCTGTCCACATAGACGGCACGGTGGCCGCCGGGCGCCAGATACTCGCGAAGGATGGCCTGATTCTCCGGAGCGTCCTCCACCACCAGGATGTCCAGGCTTCCCGGCGCCGGCATGGGAGCGGAGCGGCACGGCGACGGATCGGCGACCGGAAGCGGGCGTGTCGGCAACGAGACGGTGAAGAGGGAGCCGCCGCACGCACGGCCTTCCAGGCAGACGTCGCCCCCCATCAGGCGGACGAGACCGTTCACGATGGCGAGACCCAGCCCGGCGCCGTCGCGGCGCTTGCCCTCCAGCCGGCTCCCCTCCAGCCGATGGAAGGGCTCGAAGATGATGGCCTGCGCCGCCCGCGGCACGCCGGGGCCGCTGTCCGCCACGGTCAGGCACAGAACGACCGTCCCGCTCGCCGTGCCCGCCGGGGCCGGCGTCGCGGTCAGCGCCACCTCCACCCCGCCATGTTCGGTGAATTTCACGGCGTTGCTCAGCAGATTCAGGACGATTTGGCGCAGGCGCAGTGGATCGATCCAAAAACGCGCCGCCCCGAGCCCGCTGACCGTCAAAGACAGGTTGAGCCCCTTCTCCTCGGCGCCCGCGCGCATCAGCGCCACCGCGTCCTCCACCAGCGCGACCACGTCGGTGGGCTGGGGATGCAACTCCATCCGGCCCGCCTCCAGCCGCGACAGGTCGAGGATGGTGTCGAGCATGGAAACGAGATGCCGCCCCGCCTCGTCGGCGACGCGCAACCGCTCGTCGAGCTGACCGGTCGGGCCTTCGCGGCGGATCACCCGCACCATGCCGAGGACGGCGTTCAGCGGGGTCCGGACCTCGTGGCTGAGGTTGGCGAGGAAGCGCTCCAGCGTCGCGGACTTGTCCGACAGGGCGCGGGTGCGCTCGGCGATCTGGCGTTCCAGCCCTTCGTTGAGCGCGGCCAGCTCCTGCGACAGTCGGCGCTCGTTGAGGAAGGCCGTCTCCACCCGCCGCCCCAGCACCAGCGCGTGGCTGAACAGGAACAGCAGCGCACCGTAGGGAACAAGGTCGATGCTCTCGAAGAAATGCGCGTACATCAACGCGTCATGCACCACCGACCCCAGGAAGGCCAGCGCCCCCGCCCCCAGCAGGAGCGCGCCGGAATGGCGGCGCAGGGCGGCCACGGCGAGGCGCCACGCGAAATACAGGGCCGACAGCACCAGCAGCAGACTCGCCACGTCGCGCAACCGGGTGAACTGCGCCGGTTCGGTCACCAGCACCAGGAACATGCCGGGCACGGCCACCGCCATCATGACGCGCCCCACCCCGCGGTGCAGGCATCCGGGGAACAGCTCGCGCAGCAGATGGAAGTAGATCGGGTAGAACATGTAGATCGGCAGATATTCCAGCCGATAGGCCCACACCTCCGACACGCCGGGGAAGAAGACGCGCAGCAGTTCGCTGGTGCAGATCAGCCGCATGGCGCAGGCCGCCAGCAACATGACCAGGAACAGCGGGGCCGCCGACAGGCGCCGGCGCAGGAAGGCGCCGATGAACAGCGCCATCAGGGACAGCGACATCAACGCCCCGGCGTTGGTCATCAGCTGCCGCTGCCACAGACGCGACAAGCCTCCATTGGCGTCGAGATAGATCGTGCGCCCGATCCCTCCCTCGAAATGGAAATGGTTGGAGACCTCCACCGCCAGCTCGATCACCCGCTGGCCGCCGTGCAGCGTGACGAAGCGGGAGACGGAGGAGGACTGCTCCTGCGCGGCGGCCAAAGCCGGCACCCCCGCGGCGGCGACCGACCGGCCGTCCACCCACACCCGCATGGCCGAATTCACGGGCGGCATCTTCAGCGTCAGCGGCGGCATGCCGGGCGGCAGCAGGATCTTGAGGCGGAAGGTGGCGGCGCCAAACCCACCCATCTCCTGCCCGTCCGGGCGCTCCGCCCCGTTCCAGATCGCCGGCAGGGTAAAGGGCGTCCAGAGTGATCCATCCGGCTCCGGCAGCGGATTCAGGCTTTCCTCACCGGCCAGACGGTCCCAGGACACCAGCCATTCGCCGTCCAGCGACACCGGCCCGTCGAGGTCGGCGTACCAGCCGCGCAGATCGAGCACGCCGCGCTCCGCCTGCGGCAGGACGGTGGCCAGGGCCGGAACGGTGCCCGGAGTGGTGCAAAGAAGAACGAGAAGCAGAACCGCGCCCAGCCTTCGGGCGACACGCGCGAAAATGGCGGTTACGGACGGCATGACGGCAGGCGGCAGAGGCACCGGGGCACAGTTCCTTCGACAGGCGCATGGCACAGGCCGCGGCCCGACCCGCAGGTCGAATGGCGCCCAGCCAATCCCATCATGAGAGGTATCGCAAAACGGTTGTTGCGGAAATACCGATGCACCCAGGCATTTAAAGCCGAAACCCCACGACACCGAAACCAGTCACGCCGCAAAGTATAATCAGCCATCGGCGCAACAACGACTCAGAAATTCGCGACAAGCTTCATCAATCGTAAATCCTATAGAAAATGTGGTTTTAACCTCTCAATCGAGGATACGGCCCATACTTGGCGCAGACCGGCGGACGCGGCGGTTTCAACAGAGATCGCTAATAGGAAGAGCGTCCGGAACCGCCCGATCACAGGCGAATTTCCGGACGCTCCCACACAGTGCACCCGATCGGCCGCTGCGCTGAGCGCGGTCAGGCCATGGCCTTCATCTGCTTGTCCATGCGGGCGAGCACGGCCATCACCTCCTTGCAGCGGCTCTTCACATCCTCGTCGGTCTCCGGGATGCCGTCCTGGGAGGAGATGTTGCGCCACTCCTTCAGGAAAGCCTTCAGCTCGGGCATCTTCGGCAGCTGGGTGCCGACGCCGCGGATGTCTTCCTTCCAAAGATCCTGGAAATCGTCGACCGTCTTCGCCGTCTTCAGCTTCTTCGCCAGGGACAGCATGTACTTCTCCAGGATCTCCCGCCCCTTGGCCCGCACCTTGTCGGCCTTTTCGATGGCGTCCTTCATGCCCTCGTAGTCATCGACGATCTTGTCGCCGAGCGAGGATTGGTTGAAGGCGACGAAGAGCTGGTCGGCGGTCTTGGCCACCTTCTCCGCATGGGCAGCGGAGTCCTTCGGGATCAGCTTGTTCGACTTGAACCTCTTCGCCGTCGCCTCGGCCAGATCGCGAAGTTTCTGGAGCTGGGTGCGCAGCGGCTCGACCGAGCGCTTGTACTCCGCCCGCGCTTCGTCCAGCAGCGAGTCGAGATCGTCCAGCGTCGCGTTGCTGGGAGCGTTCAGCGACACGCTCAGCTTCTTCCAGTCGATGGCGCCGTGCGCCTTGTCCACCGCCTTCATCGCGTCGCCGACGCCGGTCTTGCCGGCGATCTTGGCGATGGCGCCCTTCTTCTTGTCCCAGTCCTTCTGGGTCAGGATGTCCGGGATGTCGATGCGCTTCAGGGGACCACCCATGTCTCAGCTCCTCCGCTTAACCAAGCATTCACCCTATCGGTCCGCATGGTAGGAGGCGGGAGACACCGTCGGAATCGGCGATTGCTCCTCTCCCGCCCCTACCGGGGGTCGATTGGGTCCAAAACGGCGGCTTCCGTCCCCGCCCCGTTTCAGCGGCCACCCACCAGCTGCACCACGCCCTTGCAGACGGTGGCGAACTCCTTGATGAGATCGGTGATCTGACGGGCGGTGTAATCGGGCGGCACGCGCATCGGCGGCCCGTCACCACCCGACCCGGCCCAGGGAGCGAGCTTCCGGCGGTAGAAGTCCGGATCGGCGCGCAGCCCGTTCAGCGCCTTGGCCGCGGCGAGCTGGGTGGCGAGATCGCGGGCCAGCGCCGGGAACAGCTCGTTGTAAGTCTCCGGCGTCGGCTTCGCGCGCACCTTGGCGACCCCGGCGGCGGCGCGCGCGAGCGCGCCGTTGATATTGGCCTCCCACCGCTTCTGCGCCCGCTCCGCCGATGCCGCGTCCTTCTCGGCCTGGGCGGCCTGCGCCTTGAAGCGGTCGGCGTCCGCGCCGATGTCCGCCTCCAACTCGGCGAGGTCCTTGGCGAGCGCCTTCATCGCCCGCTCGCACGCCGCCGCCGCGGCCTTGTCGCCACGACTCGCCGTATCCTCGTCCAGCGCCTTGTCGAGCGCGGCCAGATAGGCCTTGCGCGCCTTTGCGGCGTCCTTCCCCGCGGCGACGAGATCCTTCACGGCTTCGTCACCGGCGGTTGCGGCGCGGTGGACGGCATCGCCGGATTTCAGCGCCTTGACCAGCGCGGCGTCGTCGTTCAGCGCGGCGACAACGGCCTTGGCGTCCTTCGGCCGATGCTTGGCCGTTGCAGCCTCGAAGCGCTTGCGGGCCGCGGCCCAGCGCTGCTCGTAAGGGACATGGGCCATGGCGCCCGCCCGCTCCGACGCTACGCGACGGTCGGCTGGAGGCGGTCCTCCAGGGAGCGGATGGCGGCCCAATCGCGCTCAAACACGGCGCGGTCCGGATGCGCCAGATAGATTTTCGCCAGCACCTGCGTCAGATCGAGCGTCGGAACCACCGCGTCCCCGACCCGCGGCACGAGGCCGTAGCCGCGCACGCTTGCCAATCCGTCCAGAACGGAGAGATCCGGCAGCGCCTCCACCCGGCCCGATACGAGAACCGGCAGATAGAGGACCATCGCGTCGGCCAGGAACCGGTAATGGCCGTCGAGCAGCGGCCCGACCATCGCCGCCCCGTCGAAGGCGTCGACCAGCAGATCGACCTGATCATGCCCGGTGCCCGCCGCGATGCCGGTGGTCGAACCGGCCGGTCCCATGGCGCGCGCCGCGATCTCCACCAGCGCCGGTCCGCGCGCGGTCATCCGCACCTCGGCATGGCCGGCGCCGTCGGTGATCTCCAGCGCGTCGAGGACCCGGCGGATGTAGGCCATCAGCGCCTGCGCCACCGGCTCCTCCGGCGGCAGCAGACGGTAATAGTCGTACACGAATGGCGACCCGTTCAGCGCCCGCTTGGCGGACAGCAGCACGTCGCAGACATAGTGGCGACCGCCGCGGCTGACCGTGTTGACGACGTATTCGAGCCCGTCCAGGTAGGTCTGGACCAGAACCCGCTCGTTGGCCGAGCCGCAGAAGTCGCGGCTGCCCAGGATGGCGTCGACGGCGGCGCGCAACTGCGCGGGGGTGTCGCAGAAATAGACATGGTCGGTGGAGGCGCTGGCCATCGGCTTCGCCACCACGGGCCAGCCCGCCTGCGCCGCCCATTCCACCGCCTCCGCGGCGCCGGTCGCCATGGTCTGGCGGGCGGTCAGCAGGCCGGCGGCGGCCAGCCGCTCGATCATCATGAACTTGTTGCGGCGGGCGGCGGTCAGCTTCGGGCTGTTGCCCGGCGTGCCGAGAGCGGCGCCCAGCGCGTCGGTCAGCTCCACCGCGGACTCGTTGCCCGGCAGGATGAAGGCCGGGGCCAGCGGGCGCAACCGCTCCGCCAGGGCGTCGAGATCGCCGTCATGAAGGATGTGCGCCGCGAAATCGTCGGGCTGGTAACTGCGCAGCAACGACGGGGCGAGGTCCGGGCGGCTCTGCACCGCGATCACCTCGTAGCCCCGCGCGCGCAGGCGTGGCGCCAGAAGGATGCCGGTGGAATAGGGATCGACGACGACCGCCGTCTTGCGCGAGGCGTTCACGGCGTGACCTCCAGCGCGGAGTCCTGCGGCAGGGCCGTCGCAGCCTCCACCGGGCGCGCGTAGGTGACCAGCGGCACGGGACCGTCCAGCTCCACCGAACGCCCGACCCAGCCGGCCTCGATCACCGCCCTTTGCTCGTCCAACTCCGGCACGGCGAAGACGCGCTCGCTGCCCGGCACCCAGGCGGGCGGCGGCGCGCCCAGGTCACGGTGCAGCAGGTAGCGCAGCCGGCCGCTGGCGTGCATGACCAGCACCCGCCGCACCAGGAAGCCGCCGGCCAGCAGGTTCGCCAGACTGCGCGGGTTGGACAGGGCGACGCGCGAGAACAGATGCGGGCGTCCCGCCCCCAGCGCATGGAGCGTGCGCAGAGTCACCAGCAGCCGTTGCAGCCCGTTGCCGCGGAAGTCCGGATGGACCATGCAACTCGCCATGTGGGCCGTGGCGGTGACGGCGGGGCGCGTACCCGGCAGATCGTCCACGAACGCCGGCATGCCCGGCTGCGGCAGGCCCAGGATGGCGCAGCCGATCAGCCGCCCCTCGGCCTCCAGCCCCAGCGTCACGCCGCGCTCGCCCAGATGCAGCCCGGCGAACTCCGGCGTTTCGGGGAAATAGGCGTCGATGTCCGGCAGCTGCCCGAAGATGTAGCCGCGGAACGCCTCCAGCGCCGGCAGGTCGGCGGGGCCGAGGAAGCGGATGCGGTAGGGAACGCAGACCGGCTCGCCGCACCGGACGCGCAGCATGCCCGTGTGGACCGTCTGTTCGGGGGATAAGAGGACCGTCATGTCAGGCGTCCTGCACGATTTCGGCGATGTTGAGCAGGCGCATCGGCGGGTAGAGGTCCAGTTGCTTGGCCGCCCCGATGCGCAGCAGCAGGGAGAAGCGGTTCAGCGTCTCCACCGGGATGCCGTCGGCGGGCTTGGCCCCGGTCAGGATCTCCACCGCCTTCAGCCCGGCGAAGCGCCCGACGTTGACCGCCGGGCTGACCAGCCCCATCAGCAGGTTGGCCCGGCGGATCGGCAGCTCGGTGGAGCAGAAGGTGGCCAGCCGGTGCGCCAGCGCCTGCTCCGCCACCACCGCATTGTTGTTGGAGGCGACCAGCGTGTCCGGCCCGATGTAGACCAGCTCCGATCCGGCGCGCGCCGCGTCGGCGATCAGGTCGGGGATGGCGGCGGCGACCGGCGCGCCGGAGGCGTCGCGCGGCAGCGCGGCGTCATGGATCTCCACCCCCTGGCGGGCGGCCTCCTCCTTCAGGTCGCGCACGGCGACGACCATGTTGTCCTCCGCCGGGTTGTAGACCGCGGCGATCTTCTTCCAGCGCCGGTAGGACAGCATCGTCTTCATCTGCACCGCGGCCGGCGCGATGTGCCGCGTGCCGGTGACCGCACGCCCCGGACGGTCGAGCGCGCGCACGACGCGCGACGCCACCGGGTCGGTGACCGAGGTGAAGACCACCGGCACGTCGGTCAGGAAGCGCGACGGGTCCGGATCGTCGTAGCGCCCGACCGCTCCCAGCGTCAGCGGCGTGAA
Organism: Azospirillum himalayense; assembly: GCF_042657465.1. NCBI lineage: Bacteria > Pseudomonadati > Pseudomonadota > Alphaproteobacteria > Rhodospirillales > Azospirillaceae > Azospirillum > Azospirillum himalayense. Next base: position 141,334 of record NZ_JBHSLC010000004.1, read on the forward strand.
GACCGTCACGACCAGATCGGGCTTGGACGCCCGGATCTCCGGCAGCAGCGCCGGCATGGCGGAGGCCTGCGGCACCTCGCGCACCTCCACCGTGGCGGACAGGCCGCTCGACGCGATGAAGTCGCGCAGGCCCAGCACGTCGCCGACATCCTTGCGCGGGGTCAGCACGACGATGCGCGCCGGCTTGGCGGCGGTGAAGGTCCTGGCCGTGGGACCGAAGGATGGCTGCGCAAGGGCCGGGACGCCGCCCGCGGCCAGCGTTCCGGCGGTGAGGGCTCCCGTCAGGACGGTGCGGCGGGACAGGCTCATGCGGGGGTCCTCTGCGGGAAGTCGGCGGGCGGGCGCGGGCGGAACAGGGCGCTCAGCAGAAGCTGCACGGCGACGCAGGCCGCCAGCACCGCGCCGATGCCCTTCAGCGCCCCGGCGTAGCCGTAATGGGCCAGGAACAACCCGGCCAGGAAGGGGGCGACGACGGAGCCCAGCCGCTCGATCAGGCGGAACATGCCGATCACCGTGGTCTCGCCCAGCGCCGCCCGCTCCTTGACGCAGACATCGGCGAGCATGGCGAGCTGCGGCGCGCCGAGCATGGCGTGCGCCACCCCCAGCAGGGCGACCCCGGCCAGCGCCGTGCCGAGCGATCCCGGCATCGAGAGCACCCAGGCCGCCCCGGCGGCGACCAGCCCGCCCGCCACGAGGAAGCCGATGCGCTGGCCCGAGCGGTCGGACAGCTTCGCGGCCATCGGCGACACCACGATCATCAGCAGCCAGTAGAGCAACAGCACGCGGCCGATCCAGGATTGGCTGACCCCCTGGTCGTCCAGAGCCAGCGGCAGCAGGAAGAACAGCAGGGCCGTCAGCCCCAGCTTGGCCGGGACCGCGCTGAAGACGGCCAGCCCGACGAAGCGCGGGTTGCGCAGGCACAGCACGGCGTCGGCCAGACGCAGGCCGCGGCTGGATTTGGCCTGGGCCGCGCGCACCCGCGGCAGCACCTGCCACGCCATGAAGGCGGCCAGCAGCGCCAGCCCGGCGGAGATCAGGAAGGTCGTTCGGAACCCCACCTGCCCGGCGATCACCCCGCCGATGGCCGGGCCGCAGACGCCGGCGCTCAGGATGCCGCCGGCGTACATGGCGATGGCCTGGGCGCGCTGCTTGGGATCGGTGGCGTCGATGACGAAGCCTTGCGCGGCGATGAAGACGCTGGCGTAGCCGATGGCGGTCAGGCAGCGCGCGACGATGAGCTGGATGAGGTCGGTGGCGAGGCCGGAGCCGACCAGACCGACGAAGGAGAGCAGCGCCCCGCCGAGGAACACCGCCCGCCGCCCGCGCCGTTCCGACACGCTGCCGGCGATCGGCTGGCTGACCGCCCAGAGCAGCATGAACAGGGCGATCGGCGCGCCGATGACCATCTCCATCGACAGGCCGGGCACCGGTTCGAACAGCTGCTTGATGTAGACGGACAGGAAGGTGCGGGTCAGCTCCTCCGCCAGGGAGAAGATGAAGATGGCGAAGCGCAGCTCCACCACCCGCTGCATCATGCCGATCTTGGTCATCGCCTGCTCGGAGGCGGTCATGTCGGCCTTGTGCTGCACGCTGTCCAGCGCCCAGTCGACGGCGCGCGACAGCTCCCCCACCTCGTCGCGGTTGCGCAGGGCGACCCGCACGCCGAGATGCCCGTCGGCGGCCTGCTTCATCACCGCCGTCACCCGGCGCAGCGGCGCCGCGACGGAGGAGCCAACGACCAGCAGCAGGATCTCGATGTTGAGCAGAATGGCGACGATCAGCACGGAGCCGAGGTCGAACACCACCTCGTTCATGGCCGAGCGGACATAGCCGGAATCGACGCCAACGTGCAGCCGCGCCTCCTCGTTGCCCTCAAGCGGCAGGACGGTGTCGAGGAACTGCGGGGACTCGCCCTCCGGCGGGGCGTCGGCCACGGTCAGGCGGCTGCCGGACCGCGCCTCCTCGGTCCCGGAGAAGGCGTGGAGGCGCCCGCCGATCTCCAGCGCCAGATACTTGACGTCCGGGTTGGCGGCCAGCGCGTCGGACAGCAGCTCGTCCACCCCGACCAGCTTGTCCAGCTCGAAGCCGAGCGCCACCGCGCGGTCGATCTGCGCCACCACGTAGGAGCCGACGACCTCGGCCTTGCGGGCCAGTTCCGGCTCGATCAGCGGGCGGAACAGCGTGTTGACGTGGTTGGTCTGGACGGCGAGGCTGACCAGCATCAGGACGGACACGACGCCCGTCAGCATCCAGTTCAGGCGGCGGATGAAGGACAGCTTCATGGCGTGACTCCCGCCGGGCGCGCGGCTTCCGCCGCCGGACCGGCGGGCTGGGGATGGTCCTCCTCCGCGCCGTGCTGCTGCTGTTCCAGGATGCGGTCGGCGAAATCCTTCAGGCCGGGGGCGAAGGCCACCAGCTCCGGGGTCAGGTTGGGCGGCTCGCCCATGCCCAGCTGGTTGATGCTGACGGTCATCTCGCGCAGCCGGCGCTGGATCGGGCGCAGCAGCAGCCAGACCGCGACCATGGTGACGAGAAGCCCGGTCACCAGATTGATGCCGCCGGACAGCAGAAGATCCGGGATGGTGCCGCGGATGCCCGCCTGCACCTCGCCCAGCGAATAGGTCAGAGCAACGCCGCCGGCGACACCGCCGAAGGCGTTGCGGATGCCGAGCAGAAGCGCCTGGCTGTCGCCGTCGGCGACGGCGGCCACCCGGTCGGACTTGCCGTCGCGGGCGAAGGCCGCCTTCCAGCCGGCGGAGATCGCCCCCACCGGCCCGCCGCGGCCCGCCCCCCGGCCCGCCGCGGCCAGCACCTCGCCCGTGTCGGTGAACAGGACCAGACCGGTGATGCGGTCGTCCCGCGCCATCGCGCGCTGGATCAGCGCGTCGAGATTGCGCAGGGCGGTGATGGACACGCCGAGGCTGACGGCGCCTTCGACCTCCCCCGCCAGCCCGCGCAGGGCGACGGTGAAGCGGGACGCCACGGTGTCCTCCACCATGCGCTCCATCTTCAGATAGGAGAGCGCCGCGGTGGAGAGCAGCGCGAAACAGAGCGCCACCTGCAGCAGCAAAATGATCTTGGTCGTCAGGGTCAGGCGCATGGGTCCGATGCCGGCAAGGGGTGCGGCCACCTTACGCGCATCGCCCGCACCGCCGTTTCCGAGACGGGTCCAGTCTGGAGAAGACCCCGGCGACATGGCTCCGCTCCGGCCCGACCCCTCCCGGCGCGCACCTTCGCCCACCGCACCGCAACCGGAAAGGGCAATCTGTTGAATTTGACTTATCAAACCAAGAATAGACGACGACGCAATTCCGCAGTCTTATGCCATTCCGCCTAATCCATCAAATTTTTGCGGAATTTCGAGACATTTATCGATCGCTCTATTTTGGACCATGATTGCATCCATGATGGTTTGCTTTGCGTGGTAATCCTTAAGCACAGCATTCCATGCACCCAACGGGGGGAAGGGCTTCGATGCGGATCGAGTTGGAGCGACCCTTGGCATGGCCGGTGCGCCCGGTCCAAACCAGCGCCGGCCTTCATGTTTCGGCGACGTCCATCCTGATCGCCTGCGCGGATCGCGCGCTGGGCATCGGCATGCACGACGCCTTCGAACGCAACGGCCACCGCATCCACGTGACCCACGACCCCATCGCGGCGCTCGATACGCTGGAGACGGACGGCAGCATCGGCATCGTGGCGGTGGAACTGGCCCTGCCCCATTTCGACGGTCTGGCGCTGGTCGAGCGGATGCGCAAGAGTGTGCAGCGGCACCTCCAGGTCATCGTCGTCGCGCCCAACGCCACGGCGGCGGACGTCGTCCGCGCCATGCACCTGCGCGCGGCGGATTTCGTCAGCGACCCGCAGGACGGCAGCCAGCTTCACGGCGCGCTCGCCCGCGCTTTGGCCGCCCATCAGGCGGCGGCTCCGCTGCCCGCACCGCCTCCGCCCGCCGGCAACGGCGAGTTGCATGGGGCGCTGGAGGACGCCTACCGCCATGGCCTCGCCCTTATCGAAGCGGTGAAGGCGCTGCGTGGGAGCCAGACCACGCATGCCGCTCCGGCTCCTGCCCCCGTCACTTCGCCTTCCGTTTCCGCCGCAAATGGAGAGAACCGGCGGCTGGCGGTGTTGAGGACGCTCCAGCAATCCCGCGTCGCCCGCGACAAGTATTTCCCGAAGGGGCTGTTCGAGGACCCTTGCTGGGACATGCTGCTGGACCTGATGGCCAACCATCTGCGCGGGCGGCGGATTTCCGTGTCGTCGCTGTGCATGGCCTCCGGCGTGGCCCAGACCACGGCGCTGCGGCGGATCACCGAGCTGCACGACCGCGGGCTGGTGCGCCGGATCGCCGACGAGAAGGACGGCCGCCGCGTCTTCATCGAACTGACCGAGCAAGGCATCGCCGCCCTGTCCGGCTATGTCGAGCACATCCAGGAGCTGACCTGACCGGCAGGAACGGGCCGGATCGGCGCGAATTGGCCCGGTCCGGCGGGTTCCCCGCCCAGACTGCTTCAACCGGGACCCGTCCCGGATCGACAGCGCCCCCCGAACGCGGCCAACATCGCGGTAAGGAACGCCCTGCGCGCAGGACGGCGGAGACCCGATGGCCGACCAGAAACTGAAGGATGTGATCGTCGTCGCGACCCCCACCGAGGGGATCGGCCCGACATCCTCCCTGCCCACGCGCCCGGCGACTCCCAGCGAGGAGCCGGACCGCCAGCGCATGGCCGAACGGCTGCGCGCCCAGGGCTGGAGCTACCGCCGCATCGCGGAGGAGTTGCAAGTTTCCTACATCCTGGTGTCGCGCTGGCTGGGGGGTGACGGCGCCACCCCCGGCGGTCCGCGCACACCGCCCGCCGCCGCCACGCCCTCCCCACCGCCGCGAGCACCCGGCGGGACGCGGACGACCAAGGCGACCAAGGCCGTGAAGGCGGCGGCCACCGCAGCGGCGGCCAACGCCGACGAGGACGTTCTGGCGCTCCAGTTCCGCGCCTTCGAACAGTATGTGCGCGAAGTCATCGACGCGATGGAGACGCGGCACGAGTCGCTGCTCCAGCGCCAGGAGGAGCTGATCCAGGCGCTCGACACGGAACGCGCCGCCGCCCGCAAGCGGGAAGAGGAACTGCTCGCCACCCTCGACCAGGAGCGCCAGCGCTGGAGCGAGGCCGAGGATCGCTTCCGCGAGGAGCTTGAGCGCTTCAAGGCGGAGATGCGCCGCGGCCAGGGCGCGGCGAGCGCAGTCGCCGTTGCCGCCATGGCCCTCGGCGGTGGCGACGAGGATGAGGAGGACGAATCCTCGGATTTCTCCGCCTTCAGCTTCGACGACGATGATGATGACGAGGCCAAGGACGACGATGCGGGCGGCGGTGACGCCAACGCCTTCAACTTCGATGATGACGAGGACGAGGACGGCAGCGATCCCTTCAGCTTCGACACCGACGACGCGGAGGAGAAGACCGAAGACGAAACGGCCGAAGCGACCGGCTCGGCCGACAGCGCCGACGACGACGGCGATCCCTTCAGCTTCGACGATGACGAAACGGAGGAGACGGCCGAGGTCGCCCCCGCCAAGACGGATGCGGAACCGGACGAGGATCCGTTCTCCTTCGACACGGACGACGATCCGGACGAGCCCAAGCCCGAAACCGAGCCGGCCGAAACCGCAAAGGCTGACGCCGAGGACGATCCCTTCTCCTTCGACGATGAGCCGGAGCCGGAGCCCGAACCGGAGGCTCCGCCGAAGAAGAAGGGGCTCTTCGGCTTCTGGCGCAAATGACCGCTCTGCCGAGTCCCTGAGAAGAGCCCAGACGCACACGTTTGCGTGTTGATAGCGCCCCGGTGCCGGTTGTATGAATGGACGCATGACTCAACCGCGCCGCACCCTGTCCGCCGCCGAGCGGTTCGACTGGCTCCGACTCATTCGAACCGAGAATGTCGGGCCGATCACCTTCCACCGCCTGCTGGAGCGGTTCGGCAGCGCCGGCGCCGCGCTGGAGGCGCTGCCCGACCTCGCCAGGCGCGGCGGGCGGACCAAGCCGCTGCGCATCGCGCCGAAGGCGGACATTGACCGCGAGCTGGTCGCCAACGACCGCATCGGCGCCCGCCTGATCTGCTCCTGCGAGCCCGACTATCCGGAACCGATGGCGGCGCTGGACGACGCGCCCCCGGCGGTGTCGGTCCTCGGTCACCCGCATCTTCTGCAACGGCGCGCGGTGGCGCTGGTCGGGGCGCGCAACGCCTCGATGAACGGCAAGAAATTCGCCGAACGGCTGGCGCGAGAACTGGGGGAGGCCGGGCTGCTGGTCGTCTCCGGGCTGGCGCGCGGGATCGACACGGCGGCCCACGCCGGGGCTCTCGGCAGCGGAACCGCGGCAGTGGTGGCGGGCGGCGCCGACGTCGTCTACCCGCCGGAGAACGAAAAACTCTACCGCGACATAGTGCAGCAGGGCGTGATCGTGGCGGAAAGCCCGGTCGGCACCACGCCGCAGGCCCGCCATTTCCCACGCCGCAACCGGCTGATCTCCGGCCTGTCGCTGGGGGTCCTGGTGGTGGAGGCGGCGCTGCGGTCCGGCTCCCTCATCACCGCGCGCATGGCGCTGGAACAGGGGCGGGAGGTGATGGCGGTGCCCGGCTCCCCGCTCGACCCGCGTTGCCAGGGCACCAACAATCTTCTGCGTCAGGGGGCGGCCTTGGTGGAGGGGGTGGACGACGTGCTGCGGGCGCTGGACAACCTGTCGCCGCCGACCCTGCGGGAGCGCCAGGGCGACCTGTTCGCCCAATCCCGCCCCGCCGTTCCGTCCGAGGCGGACCTTGAATCGGCGCGCGCCGTCATCCTGGAAAACCTCGGCCATACGCCGGTTGCCATTGACGAACTCGTCCGCGGGTGCCAATTGTCCGCTCCGGTGGTGTTGACCGTAGTGCTGGAACTTGAGCTTGCGGGCCGTGTCCAGCGCCAGCCTGGGAATCAGGTGAACCTGATCTGATCCCGATCCGCACCGCCGGTGTATGGGATAGGCACTTTCAGGGGCGCGGACTCTTGCCGGGCAGCAACGTCGTCATCGTCGAATCGCCGGCCAAGGCGAAAACCATCAACAAATACCTTGGCTCGGACTACACCGTGGTCGCCAGCTTCGGCCATGTGCGCGACCTTCCGGCGCGCGACGGATCGGTGCGTCCGGACGAGGACTTCGCCATGGACTGGGAGCTGGGCGACCGCTCCAAGCGCCACATCGACGAGATCGCCAAGGCGGTCAAAGGGGCCGAGCGCGTCTATCTCGCCACCGACCCGGATCGCGAAGGGGAAGCCATCGCCTGGCATTTGTCGGAGCTGCTGCGCGAAAAGCGGCTGATCGACGACTCCAAGGTCCAGCGCATCACCTTCAACGAAATCACCAAGAGCGCCGTCCAGGCCGCGCTGGAGGCTCCGCGCGACGTCTCGCGGGAGCTGGTGGACGCCTATCTGGCCCGCCGCGCCCTCGATTATCTGGTGGGCTTCACCCTGTCGCCGGTGCTGTGGCGCAAGCTGCCGGGCTCCCGTTCGGCTGGCCGCGTGCAGTCGGTGGCGCTGCGCCTGATCTGCGAGCGCGAGTCGGAGATCGAGGTCTTCAAGCCGCAGGAATACTGGACCATCGAGGTGGGCTTCGCCACGCCGGGCGGCGCCTCCTTCACGGCCCAGTTGACCCAGCTCGACGGCAAACGTCTCGACAAATTCGCTCTGCCCGCCCGCGAGGCGGCGGAGGCCGCGGTGGCGCGCATCAGCCCGCAGGCCTTCTCGGTCGCGACGGTCGAGCGCAAGCAGAGCCGCCGCAACCCCTCCCCGCCCTTCACCACCTCGACCCTGCAGCAGGAGGCCTCGCGCAAGCTGGGCTTCGGCGCCACCCGCACCATGCGCACCGCGCAGCGGCTCTACGAGGGCGTGGACATCGGCGGCGAGACGGTCGGCCTGATCACCTACATGCGAACCGACGGCGTCAGCCTGTCGCAGGAGGCCATCGAGGGCGCCCGCAACCTGATCGGCTCTCATTGGGGCGAGCGCTACGTCCCGGCGCAGCCGCGCGTCTACAAGACCGCCGCCAAGAACGCCCAGGAAGCGCACGAGGCCATCCGCCCGACCGACCTGTTCCGCCGCCCGGAGGAGGTCGCCTCCTATCTGGAAGGCGACGAGCTGCGGCTCTACGAGCTGATCTGGAAGCGCACGCTGGCCAGCCAGATGGAAAGCGCGGTGCTGGATCAGGTGGCGGTGGACATCGCCTCGCCGTCCAAGGACGTCGTGCTGCGGGCCACCGGCTCGGTCGTCGTGTTCGACGGCTTCCTCAAGGTCTACCAGGAGGACCGCGACGACGGCGCCGCCGACGACGACCAGGAGCGCCGCCTGCCCGCCATGGACCAGGGCGACGCCCTCGCCCGCGGCGACATCAGCCCGGAACAGCATTTCACCCAGCCGCCGCCCCGCTACACCGAGGCGAGCCTGGTCAAGAAGCTGGAGGAGCTGGGCATCGGCCGCCCGTCCACCTACGCCTCCATCCTTCAAGTGCTCCAGGACCGCAACTACGTGCGGCTGGACAAGCGGCGCTTCATTCCGGAGGACCGCGGCCGTCTGGTCACTGCCTTCCTGAAGAACTTCTTCAACCGCTACGTCGAGTACAACTTCACGGCCGACCTGGAGAACAAGCTCGACGAGATCTCCGACGGGCGGATCGACTGGAAGACCGTGTTGCGCGACTTCTGGCGCGCCTTCCACGTCGCGGTGGACGGGACCAAGGACCTGACCATCACCCAGGTTCTGACCACGCTGGACGAGGAGCTGGGGCCGCACTTCTTCCCGACCAACGCCGACAGCGGCACGCCGGGCCACGACCCGCGCGTCTGCCCGGTGTGCAGCCAGGGCCGGCTTGGGCTGAAGCTCGGCAAGATGGGCGCCTTCATCGGCTGCTCGCGCTACCCGGAATGCCGCTACACCCGCCCGCTCGCCGTCGCCAACGACGAGAACGGCGAGGCGCAGGAGGGCCCGCGCGAGCTGGGCAACGACCCGGAGACCAGCCTGCCGGTGACCGTGCGGCGCGGTCCCTACGGCGCTTACATCCAGCTCGGCCCGCCCCCGGCGGCGGCGGCCCCGGCCGAGGCGGTGGTCGAGGAGGCTCCCGCCGACGGCAAGAAGACCAAGGGCAAGAAGAAGGTCAAGACCGAGGCTCCAAAGCCCAAGCGCGTCTCCCTGCCCAAGGGCATGGCCGCCGCCGACGTGGATCTCGACACCGCGCTGAAGCTGCTCGCCCTGCCGCGCAGCATCGGCAACCACCCGGAAACGGGCGAGGACATCAGCGCCGGCATCGGCCGCTTCGGCCCCTATCTGAAGCACGGCAGCGTCTACAAGTCGCTGACGCCGGACGACGACGTGCTGACCATCGGCATCAACCGCGCGGTCGACCTGCTGGCCGGCGCCGCCAAGAAGGCGTCGGCCCCCGCCAAGACCTTGGGCGACCATCCGAAGACCGGCAAGCCGGTCACCACCGGGTCCGGCCGCTTCGGTCCCTACGTCAAGCACGGCTCCGTCTACGCCTCCATCCCCAAGGGCACGGAAGCGGACAGCGTGACGCTGGAGCAGGCGCTGGAGCTTCTGGAGGCCAAAGCCGCCAAGGACGCCGCCAAGAAGGGCAAGGCTCCGAAGGACGCCGAGCCGGCGGCGGCCGACGGTGCCGAGGCGCCCACCAAGGCCGAGAAGGCAACCAAGGCCAAGGCGACCGCCACCAAGAAGGAGCCGGCCAAGAAGGATGCGGCCAAGAAGGCCGCTCCGAAAAAGGCGGCCGCCAAGAAGGCCGACAGCTCCGACACCGACAAGACCGACGCCGGCGAGGATAAGCCCGCCGCCCGCAAGCGGGCTTGATTACTCCCTCACACTCATCGACCGCCCCCTCTTAACCCTCTCCCCTCTGGGGAGAGGGTGGCCCGCAGGGCCGGTGAGGGGGATGTGCATGGCGGTATGTCCGGCAAAGCGGCATGTCCGGCAAAAGTGCATCCCCCTCACCCTAACCCTCTCCCCGGAGGGGAGAGGGGATAACTGCCGCTCACCGCTCCCTACCGCACCCAACGCATGACGCCGCTCTCGAACGGGGTCCAGGCACCCACGGTCACCCCGGCGGCGCGCAGAGCCTTGCCGGACCATTCGTTGCAGGTTTCGACCGGGCTGTAATGGCCGATCGCCTCGTAGAAGAGATCGGTCGCGCCATAGCCGCTGCCCGGCAGGGGCAACACCCGCCCTTCCCCGTCCCGGCGGAAACTGCCGCTCACGAAGGCCGCCAGGGCTCCGTACTGCGCCGCGCCCAGCGTCAGCGCCCCGCAGTCCGGACTCCCTGCCGGGCGATGCAGCGCGTAGACGTGCATCACCGATGGCCCGCGGCCGAACAGGGCGGACAGCGCCGTGGCGAGCCTCAGGTCCGACCATTGGCGGGTTTCCAGATAAAAGGCGCGGTCGCCCCAGCCGAAGGAGCGATGGCTCGCCCAGGAACCTGCACCGGGAAAGTTGCCGGGCGGCAGGTCGGTCGTCCAATCCACGGCGTCCGTGACGGCGGGAAGCACCAGATCGGTGTGGATGCCGTTGGTGCAGACAAAGACCTCCACGCCCTCCCGCGCCGCCGGCCGCCCCTCCACCGCGAGGCGGGACAGCACCCCAGCAGCCAGCAAGTAGGCTCCGGCCGCAATCGCCGGAACGGCCAACGCCAGCGCCACCCCGTTCCGTACCACCCTCATGGATGCGCTCCCGCCACGCCCGGCACGGTTCTGGCGCGTCTTTGTGGCGGAGCCATGGCGCGGCGGTTGGATTCGCCGCGCCCAGGGCTTACTTAAGCGGTCCACCCTCCACGGCACGGATTCCCTTGACCGACATCTCCCGCCGCTCCGGCAGCTTTCCCGGAAGCTTTCCCGACAAGGACACGGTCCTCTCCTTCATCCGCAACAGCGCGACCCCGGTCGGCAAGCGCGAGATCGCGCGCGCCTTCAAACTGTCGGGCAGCGACGACCGCGAGAGGCTGAAGGAACTTCTGAAGGAGCTGGAAGCCGACGGCGCCGTGGAGCGCGGGCGCAACAAGCGCGTCGCCCCGCCGCAGTCGCTGCCGGAGGTCGCCGTGCTGGAGGTGACCGGCACCGATGCGGACGGCGAGGTCACCGCGCGCCCGGTCACCTGGACCGGCGAGGGCAACCCGCCGCGCATCTTCCTGATGCCGGAGAGGAAGGGCCACCCCACGATGGGGGCGGGCGACCGGGTGCTGGCGAAGCTCAGCCGCGTCAACGACCGGCTCTACGAGGCCCGCACCATCCGCCGGCTGGACGGCACGGTGGGGCGCGTGCTCGGCGTCTATTACCCCGCGGCGGACGGCGGGCGCATCGTCCCCACGGACAAGCGCAACAAGACCGAACTGCTGGTCCTGCCGGCCAACCGCAACGATGCCGAGCCGGGCGAACTGGTGCTGGCCGACCTGCTGCCGGCCTCCCGGATGGGCTTGCCGCAGGCCCGCGTCGCGGAGCGGCTGGGCCATACGGCGGAGCCGCGCGCCGTCAGCCTGATCGCCATCCACACCCACGGGCTGCCCACTGACTTCCCGCCCGCCGCCCTGCGCGAGGCGTCGCACGCCGCCGTGCCCTCGCTGACCGGACGGACCGACCTGCGCGACCTGCCGCTGGTGACCATCGACGGTGCCGACGCCCGCGACTTCGACGACGCGGTGTGGGCGGAGCCGGACCCCGACCCGGCGAATGAAGGCGGCTGGCACCTGTTGGTCGCCATCGCCGACGTGGCCTTCTACGTCCGCCCCAATGCGGCGCTGGACCGCGCGGCCTTCGAGCGCGGCAACTCCGTCTACTTCCCCGACCGCGTCGTGCCGATGCTGCCGGAGGCACTGTCCAACGACCTCTGCTCGCTGCGCCCCCACGAGGACCGCGCCTGCGTCGCGGCGCATCTGTGGATCGACCGCCACGGCGCGCTGCTGCGGCACCGCTTCGTGCGCGGCCTGATGCGCTCCGCCGCGCGCCTGACCTACGAGCAGGTGCAGGCGGCCCGCGACGGGGCGCCGGACGAGGCGACGGCGCCGCTCCTGGAGACGGTCATCGCCCCGCTCTACGGCGCCTACGCCCGCCTTTGGGCGGCCCGGCAGCGGCGCGGAACGCTGGAACTGGACCTGCCGGAACGGCGCGTCCGGCTGGACGAGCGCGGGCGGGTGGCGGAGATCGCGCCGCGCGAGCGGCTCGACAGCCACCGGCTGATCGAGGAGTTTATGATCTGCGCCAACGTCGCGGCGGCCGACAGCCTGGAGCGGGCGACCATGCCCGGCCTGTTCCGCGTGCACGACCAGCCGTCGCTCGACAAGCAGGAGACGCTGCGCGAATTCCTGACCGGCATCGGCCACACGCTGCCGCGGGTGCCGCGGCTGTCCCCGGCCCATTTCACCGCGATCCTCGACCGCGCCGCCGGCACCACGGAATCGCAGCTGGTCAGCGAAGTGATCCTGCGCAGCCAGTCGCAGGCGGAATACAGCCCGGAGAACATCGGCCATTTCGGCCTGTCGCTCGACCGCTACGCCCATTTCACCTCGCCGATCCGCCGCTACGCCGACCTGATCGTCCATCGCGCGCTGATCCGCGCGCACGGGCTGGGGCCGGGCGGGCTGGACGACGCGGCCATGGCCGGGCTGACCGACATCGGCGAGCACATTTCGATGACCGAACGCCGCGCCGCCACCGCCGAGCGCGACGCCATCGACCGCTTTACCGCCGCCTTCCTGGCCGACCGCGTGGGCGCCCTGTTCACCGGGCGGATTTCCGGAGTCACCCGCTTCGGCCTGTTCATCCGGCTCGACGACAACGGGGCCGACGGGCTGATCCCCGCCAGCACCCTGCCCGACGACCAGTACGAGCATGACGAGCGCGCCCATGCCCTGGTCGGCCAGCGCAGCGGCCGCAGCTACCGTCTGGGCGCCGCGGTGAAGGTGGTGCTGGTCGAGGCCGATCCGCTGACCGGCAGCACCCTGTTCGCCCTGCCCCGCGCCGAGGAGGATTTCTCCGGGGATTCCGTTGGGGGCACCGATCATCCGTTGCAATCCGGCCACCGCGATCCCCTCCGGCGGAGCGCCCGTTTCGCGGGCCGCGCAACCCAGAAGCAACGGGAGCGTGGCCGCTGAGTCACAGTGGTGGACATTCCGCAACAAAGAGTCCACCCCCCGTCTTTTGTCCCGCCAGCCCTCATTTCTGAAGTGCTATTCCTTATCCGTTCGAATCCGGCGGGCGACCGTCCGGGTCCGCCTGTGGGAAAGGAGGCCGCGTTCGGCGCGCCATGGGCATACGGAAACGAGGATTTTCGCCGCGCGGGCGTCTGTCGGTCCCGCTCGCGGCTGCCATGCTCGCTGTCGGCCTCGGAAGCCTCGGCGGGTCCCTGCCCCGTCCGGCCGAAGCCGCGACCGAAGCCGCCTTCGTCAGCGAGCAGGTCTTTGCCGTCGCTTACGGCAAAATCGCCGAAGTGTACCTTCAGCAGGTCGATTTCGGCCGCCTCGGGCTTGACGGGCTGAAGGGTCTCGCGACCATCGATCCGACCGCCCGCGCCGAGCGCCAGGGCAACACCGTACGCCTGTACGTGTCCGGGAGCGTGATCGGCGAGTACGCCGCACCGTCCCTGTCCGACGCCGCCGGCTGGGCCGCCCTGACCACCAAGGCGGTGGAGCGCGCCCGTCTCTATTCTCCCACCCTCTATCAGGCGGTGCCGGAGCGGGTCTATCAGGTGGTCCTCGATTCCGTGATGACGGACCTGGACGGCTATTCCCGCTACACCGGCACCCAGCGCGCCACCAGCGAACGCGCCCAGCGCGAGGGCTACGGCGGGATCGGCCTGTCGCTGGAGACGGCGAACGGGCGCACCCTGATCCGCAACGTGGTGCCGCGCAGCCCGGCGGACCGCGCCGGCATCCGCAGCGGCGACCAGCTTCTGGCGATCGACGGCGACCTGACCGCCCGCCTGAGCGAGTCGGACATGCGCGACCGGCTGCGCGGCCCGACCGGAACCATGGTCCTGCTGACCGTGGCGCGCGACAACAACCCGCCGCGCCGCGCTCCCATCCGGCGCGAGCGCGTGGTTCCCAACACCGTGAACGCCAGCGTGTCCGAACAGGTCGGCGTGCTGAAGGTGGATCGATTCAACGCCGCCACCGCCTCCAACCTGCGCGACGCCGTCCTGTCCACGCGGCAGAGCGTTGGCAAGGGCCTGCGTGGCTTCGTGCTCGATCTGCGCGGCAACCCCGGCGGCCTGCTCGACCAGGCGGTCGCGGTGGCAGACCTGTTCATTGCCCAGGGCAAGATCATCACGACCGAGGGCCGCCACCCCGACAGCCGCCAGCGCTTCGAGGCCGGCCCCGACGACATCGCCGAAGGGATGCCGCTGGTGGTTCTGGTCGACGGGCGGTCCGCCTCCTCCGCCGAGGTGGTGGCGGCGGCGCTCCAGGACTCGGGCCGCGCGGTGGTGGTGGGCGCTTCCTCCTACGGCAAGGGCAGCGTCCAGACGGTGACCCGCCTGCCCAACGACGGTGAGCTGTTCCTGACCTGGAGCCGCATCTACACGCCCGCCGGCTACACCCTGCACCGCCAGGGCGTGCAGCCGACGGTCTGCACCAGCCGCACCGGCCAGGACGATCCCGTCGCCCTGCTGTCCGACCTGCGCGACGGCCGGGCACGCCCGATGACCCAGTTCGCCGGCTGGCGCGCCCGCGCCGCCGACGACGAGGAGGCGCTGGCCCGCCTGCGCGAGGCCTGCCCGTGGAAGGAGCATGAACCGGAACTCGACCTGAAGGTGGCGCTGCGCCTCCTCGCCGAACCGGCGCTCTACCAGCGCGCGGTCGCCCTGTCCTCCACCAACACCGTGGCGGAGCGCTGACCCCCCTTGCGGGGCGGGCGCAAGGCCACTACTAGCCCTTGACATCGCGGCTGCAGCGGGTATCTTCCCCCGCTACGACGCCGCCCCGCCGGGCTGGCGGGTCACGGATTTTTAGTCGGGATTGAGATCATGGCGAAGCAGAACACCGTCCTCATCAAGCTGGTGAGCACGGCCGACACCGGCTTCTTCTACGTGAAGAAGAAGAACCCGAAGAAGACCACCGAGAAGCTGTCGTTCCGCAAGTACGACCCGGTGGCTCGCAAGCACGTCGAGTTCAAGGAAGCCAAGATCAAGTAAGGTTTCCCCGGGACCGCCGGAATTGAAAAGGCCGCCTTTCGGCGGCCTTTTGCTTGTCCGGAGGGTCGCAGGTTCCGTCAGGAGACGGCCCGGCGCCGGTCAGGGGGCCAGCAGGGCGTCGGCGCGAGGGTCGGCGATGGTGCGGTTGCGCCCGGCGCGCTTGGCCTCGTAGAGCGCTTCGTCGGCCCGGCGGATCAGCCCTTCGGCGGTGTCGCCCAGCCGGCCGCCGACCGTGAAGCCGATGGACACCGTGACCGGGATCTCACCCACGTCGGCGGTCACCTTGAACGGGGTGTCGGCGATGCGGGTGCGCAGACGCTCCGCCACCGTCAGCGCCGCTTCGGCGTCGGTGTCCGGAAGGATCACCACGAACTCCTCGCCGCCGAGCCGCGCCACCAGATCGAAGGTGCGCAGGTTGCGGCTGGCGCGGCTGGACACCTCCTTCAGCACCTCGTCGCCCACGGTATGGCCATAGCTGTCGTTGACCACCTTGAAATGGTCGATGTCGAACAGCAGGATCGCCACCGGCTTGTGGTTGTCGATCGCCCGCTCCAGCAACCGCGGCAGGTGGGCGTTGATGTAGCGGCGGTTGAAGACCCCCGTCAGGCTGTCGGTCAGGGCCATGGACAGGCTCTGCTCGTAGTTCGCGCGCAGCCGCTCCTGATAGCGCTTGCGCCGGATCTGGGTGCGGGCGCGGGCCAGCAACTCGTTCCGGTCGATCGGCTTGATGACGTAATCGTTGGCGCCCAGTTCCAGGCCCTTGGCGACGCGGTTCAGATCGCCCTCGTCCACCACCAGCAGGATCGGCACCTGCCGTGTGCGCTCGTGCGAGCGCAGTTGGGAACACAGGCGCAGCCCATCCTCGTTCATCAGGGTCAGGCTGATCACCACGAGATCCAGATCGTCGCCCAGCGCGCGCTCCAGCGCCGTCGCACAGGTTTCGGCGGACATGACATGGCCATGGTCGCGCTGCAGCGTTTCGGCGATCTTGGCCAGATCGAGCCGCGAATCCTCCAGCACCAGGATGCGGGCGCCCTCGAAGGATTCGCTGCGCAGCGTGCCGGTCGGCTCCAGCACCCCGAACTGGCCGGAGGTGGTCTCGCGCAGCCGCCATTCGTCCATCATCATCTTCAGGCGGACGAGCGAGCGCACCCGAGCGAACAGGGCCACGTCGTTGACCGGCTTGGTCAGGAAGTCGTCGGCCCCGGCCTCCAGCCCGCGCACGCGGTCGGCGCCGTCGGACAGGGCGGTGACCATCACCACCGGAATGTGCATGGTCGCGGGGTCGGAGCGGATGCGCTCGCACACCTCGAACCCGTCCATGCCCGGCATCATGACGTCGAGCAGAACGATGTCCGGCGACTCACGGCGGACCACCTCCAGCGCCTCGGGACCATTGCTGGCGGTGATGACGTTGAAATACTCGCGCGTCAGCTTCGCCGCGAGCAGCTTCACGTTCGGAAGGACATCGTCGACGACGAGGACGCGAGCGGACATGGAACGTGCGACCGATCCCGTAAAAGGTTAACGGAGGAACTTCTGAACGGCTTGCAGGAACTTGGTCACCGAGATCGGCTTGGCGATGTAGTCCTCGCAGCCGCCCTCCCGGATCTTCTCCTCGTCCCCCTTCATCGCGAAGGCGGTCACCGCGATGATCGGAATGCTCGCCAGTTCCGGATCGTCCTTGATCCAGCGCGTGACCTCCAACCCCGACACTTCCGGCAGTTGGATGTCCATCAGGATGAGGTCCGGCCGGTGCTCCCGCGCGATGGCCAGGGCATCCATCCCGTTGCGGGTCTGAAGCGTCGCGTAGCCGTGCGCTTCCAGCAGATCGTGGAAGAGCTTCATGTTCAGCTCGTTGTCCTCGACGATCAGGACACGCTTCACGGTTCGGTCGTCCATCGGCGCCTTCTTGGGGCTGTTCGGTTCCGCGGGCGTCGTGCGACCCGCACTCCTGCTTGCAGCGACCACACCCGGAGAGACCGGTATATCCCGTTCACTGTCCCGCCGCGACGGTTAAATTGTCGTTAGCAATGCCTTGCATGGACCTCCGGAGCCCGGGAAGTCCTGAAGATTCCACGGATTCCGTCATGCGATCACCCGCTCCGGCGGGAAATGCAGCTCGATCCGCGTGCCCTGTCCCGGGGTGCTTGAGAGGGCCAGCCGCCCGCCATGGGCTTCCACCAGGGAGCGCACGATGGGCAGGCCCAGCCCGGTTCCGGCACCGCCGCGGATGCGTTCCCCCGGCACCTGCCGGAAGGGCTCCAGGACGATGGGATGGTGCTCCTCCGGAATGCCGATCCCGGTGTCGATCACGGCGATTCTCAGCCCGGCCCCAGCCTCCTCCTCCGTGCGCGTCACGTCGATGGTGACACGCCCGCCCGCCGGGGTGAACTTGACGGCGTTGGACAGCAGGTTCAGCAGGATCTGGCGGAGCGACCGCCGGTCCGCGCGCAGGCGCGGCAGTGGACGGGGAAGCAGCGCGTCGAAGGTCAGCCCAGCCGACGCCAGGGTCAGCTCCTGGAGGGCGTAGACCTCGCCCACGACGACCGCGACGTCCACGTCCTCGTCGTTCAGATCGAAATGCCCGGCCTCGATCTTCGACAGGTCCAGCACATCGTTGATGAGTTCAAGGAGATGCGTGCCGGAGGCGCGGATGTTGCCGAGGTAGTCGCGCTGCCGGTCGGTCAGCGGACCGGACCCCGGATGCAGCAGGAAATCCGAATAGCCGATGATGACGTTGAGCGGGGTGCGCAACTCGTGGCTCATCCCGGTCAGGAAGTCGGACTTGACCCGGTTCAGCTCCGCCTGCCGCGTGGCGTGGGCGGTGCGGCGCTCCCGCTCCAGGGCGCGTTCGGCGGCGTCCAGCATCAGGCCGAACGCGTCGGCGGCCATGGCGGTCAGCATCCGGACGGATGGCGGCACCCCCTGGGGCTGGCGGCGGTGGCCGGAAATCACCCCCCACGGCTTGCCGCCCTGGAAAATCGGGACGGTCAGGGCCGCCCCGGCTCCCATGCGCCTCAGGAAGTCCCGGCGGGCCGGAGGCGGGCTGCGCAGATGGGCATGGGCGAGATCGGGCGGCGGAACCGTCTTGTCGGCGCGCAGGAGGGGAACCGGCGCTGCCGCATGGTCGAGGACCACGCGCAGGCGCGGGCTGCCGTCCGGACCGCGGTCGAAGGCGCTTGCCGGCAGGGCCGCGCCGGGCCGGACTTCCGGAAGGGCGTGCGCCCAATCCGGCGCCTCGTCCCCTGCCACCACCTCGCCGTTGCCGAAATCGTCGAAACGGCAGACGATGACGCGGTCCATCCCGGTGAGACGGCGGACGGTCCGGGCGGTGTGCGCCGCCATGGCCTCCAGCCCCGCGACCCCGCGCAGGGCGGCGACGCCCGGCATGAAGCCGGATGGCGGCGTGGTGGCGGGCCAATGCTCCGCCCCGGCGACCAGCCTTTCCACCTCGATGATCACCCGACCGTCATGCTCGTGCAGAAAGGCCGGCAGCGGCCGGCTTCCCGGCGGCGTCACGGACGCGTGCAATCCCAGCGCCCGCAGGTCCGGCGGCAGGGCGCGCAGCCCCGTCAACAAACCCGCAAGCTCGGGAAGTTCGAGAACCCCGACGTCACGACCCAGCAGCCGGTCCGGCACCAGGCCGAGGAATTCCGCGGTGTTCGCGCTGCAGGCCAGGATCGTCTTTCCATCGCTGCGCAACGCCACCAGGGCGCCGTGCGGCTGTATCCCATCGGCCGCGCCTTCGGCGGCCCAACCGGTTGATTGGCCAGCCCGGAATGGCGAAGAAGGAGGATTCGGACTATCCGAAAACGTGTTCAGGACGGGCACCTCTGCGACGGAAAGGTGCCGATGCTGCGGCTGGAACGACCGCCCGGTCAAGCGCGGTCTGGGGGGTGCGACAGGCTGCCCGATCCCGCTGTCCGGCGGTGACCTCCGGGCCGGAGTCGAACGGTGTCAGGCGGTGGTCCGCGGGTTCGCCGCGCGATGACCGGACGGGCGTTCGGCCTTGCGTCCCGTGGGGCGCGGGCGGCGTCCGGCCTTGTTGCTGTACATGCGGGAATCGGCGAGGCGGATCACCTCCTCCTCCCGATCGTCGGCCCCGTAGGATTGCACCCCGAAGGAGAAGCGGACCGGCAGGTCGGCGTTGTTCCAACGCACGCAGTGTCGGCCCGCCGCCGCGGCGATCTGCCGGGCGCGGACGTCGCCGCAGACCGCGTCGGTGTTGGTCAGCAGAAGCGCGAACTCATCCCCGCCCAGCCGGGCCACCACATCCTCCTCGCGGACCGATCCGACGAGCATCCGCGCGACCTGCCGGAGATAGGCATCGCCGGCCATATGCCCATGGGTGTCGTTGATCCGCTTGAAGCCGTCGAGGTCGATGATGACCAGCACCCCGCCGCCCGTTCCATTTCCCTTGGCGCCGTTTCCTTTGGCGCCCTGCCGCCGCGCGGCGGCGATCTCGCGCCGGAAATGGCTGAAGAAGCCGCGGCGGTTCAGCAGGCCGGTCAGCTCGTCCGTCATGGACAGGCTTTCCAGATAGGCGATCCGGTCACGCTGCTCGGCGATAGTTGCGCGGGCCTCGGCAAGCTGACGTTCCAATGCCGACGCCTCGACGGTCACGGAGACCGCCGGATGGGCGATGCGAGGGCTGCGTAAGGGAGGCATCCGCAGCAGCCGGTCGTGGGTCCCGCGGTCGAAAGGCAGTCCGTCGTGATGGTCGGCGGCAATAGCGTCCGGGTCCTGGGTGTTCACGACGGCGCTCATGGGCTTTCTCCACATGATCGGCACTGGCTGCGCCAAATTCAAAGCAATCGCCGTGCCATATGAGGAAATCCGGAAGACTAGGCCTTTCGTCCCGGCAACTTCTGCCGGGCAAGGCCGCCCCCAGGCAGAATTTGCCTGGAGAACAGCCGATTACGGAAAATTTTATCTATTTTTGATTTATTTCCTTTTTTGAACCGCTTTCGAACAATGGGTCTGTCCGGCTCCTGACAGACCCGCTCGCGACGCTGTCACACCACGCGGTCCGGTGCCATCATCCCGGCGAAAAAGGCGTCCAGATTGTCGAGCGCCTTGAAGCCCATGGCGTTGCGGGTTTCCACCGTGGCGCTGCCCAGATGCGGCAGCAGGAAGGCGTTCTCCAGCCCGCGGTAGCCGGCGTGCAGGTTCGGCTCGTTCTCGAACACGTCCAGCCCCGCCGCCGCCAGCCGTCCGGAGGCCAGGGCGGCGATCAGCGCCGCGTCGTCGACGACGGAGCCGCGTGCCGTGTTGACCACCATGGCGCCCGGCGGCAGGCGTTCGATCCGCTCCGCGTTCAGCCAACGGGTGGTCTCCGGAGTCGCCGGGAAATGCAGGGACAGCACGTCGCAGACCGCCAGCATCGCCTCGGGATCGGCGTGATAGACGGCCCCCGCCTCCTGCTCGGCGGGCAGGCGCCGCCGGTTGGAATAGTGGATGGTCATGCCGAAGGCCCGCGCCCGCTGCGCCACCGCCTGCCCGATTCGGCCCATGCCGATGATGCCCAGCCGCTTTCCGCCCAGATGGGTGCCGAGAAGCTGGGTCGGCGTCCAGCCGGTCCAGGCGCCGGCACGGATTATCCGCTCGCCCTCCGAGGCGCGCCGCGCCGCGCCCAGCATCAGCAGCAGCGCGATGTCGGCGGTCGCGTCGGTCAGCACGTCCGGGGTGTTGGTGACGATCAGGCCGCGGGCCTTGGCCGCGTTCAGGTCGATGTGGTCGGTGCCGACGGAGAAGGTGGCGACGACCCGTACGCCCTCGGGCAGGGCCGCGATGGCCGCGGCGTCGAGCCGGTCCCCGGCGGTGCAGAGGATGCCCTCGGCGCCGGTCTCCGCCGCCAGGGCGGCGATGTCGGCGCCGGACAGCGCGCGGTCCTGCGGGTTCAGGCGGGCGTCAAAGTCGCGCGCGGCGCGCGCTTCCACCGCCTCGGGCAGGCGCCGGGTCACCAGGAGGACGGGCCGTGATGCGGGAGAGTCGCTGCGCATGAATCTGTCCTCAGCCTTCCGTTTATTCGGGGGGTCGGGCCTTCCGCTCCGACGCCGAAACACCCATAATCCATCCGACGCTGCCAATCACCTGTGGATGTCGCTTTGCAGAACCGCCGCTCCGCCGCCCGCCTCGCCCTTTGCGCGACCTTCGGCGCGTTCCTGGTGTCCGTGACCGCCCTTCCCGCCGCCGGCCCGGCCCAGGCGGCACCCGCCAATGCGGTCGGGGCGGCGGCCGGTGCCGCGGCGAACATCCTGCCGCACCGCGCCGTCTACAAGATGTCGCTGCTGTCCGCCCGCAACAGTTCCAAGGTCAGCGACGTGCGGGGTCGCATGCTGTTCGAATGGGCCGACGCCTGCGACGGCTGGACGACGGAGCAGCGCTTCCAGCTCCGTTTCGTCTACGCCGAAGGCGACGAGATGGCGATGACCACCAATTACACGACGTGGGAGGCCAAGGACGGGCAGCGCTACCGCTTCAACGTCCGCAAGCTGATCAACGGGGAGGAGGACGAGGAGGTGCGCGGCGACGCCCGGCTGGCCAAGGACGGCACCGGCACCGCCGCCTTCTCCAAGCCGGAGCCCCAGGACATGGAGCTGCCCCCCAACACCATGTTCCCCACCGCCCACACCCTGGCGGTGCTCGACCACGCCAGCGCCGGCGACACCTTCTTCAACCGGGTCGTCTTCGACGGCGCCGATTCCGAAGGGGCGACGGAGGTGTCCACGGTCATCGGCGCGGCGGCGCCGATCAAGGAGGACGGCGCCGACCCGCTGCTGAAAGGCAAGAAGGCGTGGCCGGTGCGCATGGCCTTTTTCCCGCTGAAAAGCGATTCGTCCCAGCCGGAGTATGAGATGAGCCTGCGCCTGCTGCAGAACGGCGTCGCCGAATCCATGCAGATCGACTACGGCGATTTCACCGTGAACGCCATCCTGGAGAAGGTGGAGGCGCTGCCGAAGTCAGGCTGCTGACCGCCGAACGCAAAGGTCACAGCCTTTGGCGCAAATCGTTACAATTCTATTTGCCATATTCTGAGGAAACTGGCCTAAGCTGTGCATGGTGCGCCCACGCCTCCATGGAGTCATGGCGTGCACCGACAGCAGGATGAGGGTTTCCCTATGGCCAAGAAGCAGGTTTTGGTGGGACAGGTGTTCCAGACCGTTGGCGCGACCAACGGGCGGTCCTGGCGCGTGCGGGAGACCGTGACCCTGTTCGGCATCCCGCATGCCCGCGTGGTCAGCACGGAGGATGAGGGCGACGCGAAGACGCTGAGCTGCCTCGTCCTGGTGGACTCCAACTATTATCGCATGATCGGCTCCGCTCCCGTCGGCAACGTCGCGGCCTGACGCCTTCCCGATATGCAACAAGAAAGCCCCCCGGCCTCGCGGACGGGGGGCTTTCTTGTTGGCCGCCCTTTCCTCCCCGCCGAAGCGGGAAGGAAGGGAAGACCCCGAAGCGTCAGGTGGCGGCCTTCGGCGTTTCGGCGGCGACCTTCGGCTTCGGCAGGTCCAGCTTCAGGTGCAGCTCGCGCAGGCGCGCCTGGTCCACCGGGGCCGGGGCCTGCATCAGCAGGTCTTCCGCGCGCTGGTTCAGCGGGAAGGCGATGACCTCGCGGATGTTCGGCTCATCGGCCAGCAGCATCACGATGCGGTCGATGCCCGGGGCCGAGCCGCCGTGCGGCGGGGCGCCCAGCTTGAAGGCGCTGAGCATGCCGCCGAAGCGGGCTTCCAGCTCCTCCGGCGGGTAGCCGGCGATCTCGAACGCCTTGTACATCAGCTCCGGCAGATGGTTCCGGATGGCGCCCGACGACAGCTCCACGCCATTGCAGACGATGTCGTACTGGTACGCCTTGATGTCCAGCGGGTTCATCGTGTTCAGCGCCTCCAGGCCGCCCTGCGGCATGGAGAAGGGGTTGTGGCTGAAGATGACCTTGTTGGTCTCCTCGTCCAGCTCGTACATCGGGAAGTCGACGATCCAGCAGAAGCGGAAGGCGTTTTTCTCGATCAGGTCCAGCTCCTCGCCGATCTTCGTGCGGGCGAAGCCGGCCAGCTTGGCCGCCGGGCCGGGCTGGTCGCAGACGAAGAAGACCGCGTCGCCGTCCTCAACGCCCGCCGCCGTGCGCAGCTCCGCCTGGGCGGCCTCCGGCACGAACTTGGCGATCGGGCCTTTGCCGCCCGCCGCCTCGAAGATGATGTAGCCGAGGCCCGGAGCGCCGAGGCCGCGCGCCCAGTCGTTCAGCTTGTCGAAGAAGCTGCGCGGCTTGTCGGACACCTTCGGGGCGCGGATGGCGCGGACCACGCCGCCCTTCTCCAGCGTCTGCTTGAAGGCGCGGAACTCCACGTCGTCGCGCTTGAAGACGGCGGTGACGTCGGTGATCTCCAGCGGGTTGCGCAGGTCCGGCTTGTCGTTGCCGTACTTCAGCATCGACTCCGCGAAGGAGATGCGGCGGAAGGGCGGCTTGTCGATGGCCGGCGGCGTCTCGCGGCGGAAGCCGCCGAACTCGTCGAAGATGCCGTGCAGCACCGGCTCGATGGCGGCGAACACATCCTCCTGGGTGACGAAGGACATCTCGAAGTCGAGCTGGTAGAACTCGCCCGGGCTGCGGTCGGCGCGGGCGTCCTCATCGCGGAAGCAGGGGGCGATCTGGAAGTAGCGGTCGAACCCGGCGACCATCAGCAGCTGCTTGAACTGCTGCGGCGCCTGGGGCAGCGCGTAGAACTTGCCCGGATGGTTGCGGCTGGGCACCAGATAGTCGCGGGCCCCCTCCGGCGAGGAGGCGGTCAGGATCGGCGTCTGGAACTCGGTGAAGCCCTGGTCGATCATGCGGCGGCGCGCCGACGCGATGACGCGCGAGCGCAGCAGGATGTTCTCGTGGATGCGCTCGCGGCGCAGGTCGAGGAAGCGGTAGCGCAGGCGCACGTCCTCGCCGGCGTCGGTGTCCTGGTTGACCTGCAGCGGGATCTGCTCCGCCTCGCCCTGCACCGTCAGCTCGGCGATCTGCACCTCGATGCGGCCGGTCGGCAGGCGGTCGTTGATGGTCTCCGCCGTGCGCTTGACCACCTTGCCGGTCACGGTGATGACCGATTCCAGCTTCAGCCGCTCCGCCGCCTGGAAGGCCGGGTTGGAGGTGTCGACCACGCACTGCGTCAGGCCGTAATGGTCGCGCAGGTCGATGAACAGGAGCTGTCCATGGTCGCGCTTGCGGTTGATCCAGCCCGACAGGCGGACAATCTGACCGGCGTTCTCTTCGCGAAGCTGGCCGCAGGTGTGCGTGCGGTAGGTGTGCATGGGTCGAAACACCTTGGAAAAGGTCGGAATCCTGCGCGGAAAGGCGGCCCGACACACCACACCGACAGCGCGGGAATGTCAAGTCGCCATCCGCGTCCGCTGCACGCTGGGAGAGTTGCCGAAGGGCGAGCTTTCGCGCGGTCGCGCGCTCGTGTATGAAGCCCGCATGACACTCATCACGACCACCGAAGACCTTGACGCCTTCTGCCGCTCGCTGGCCGGGGTGGACTACATCACCGTCGACACCGAATTCCTGCGCGAGAAGACCTATTGGCCGCAGCTCTGCCTCGTGCAGGTCGGCGGGCCGAACGGCGCGGTCGCCATCGACCCGCTGGCCGAGGGCATCGATCTGGCGCCGCTGTTCCGCGTGATGGTGGACCCGGCCATCCTCAAGGTGTTCCACGCCGCCCGGCAGGACGTGGAAATCTTCTGGCACCTGTCCGGCCAGATCCCCCACCCGCTGTTCGATACCCAGGTCGCGGCCATGGTCTGCGGCTTCGGCGAGAGCGTCGGGTACGAGACGCTGGTCACCAAGCTGGCCGGGGCGCGCATCGACAAGTCCAGCCGCTTCACCGACTGGTCGCAGCGCCCGCTGACCGAGCGGCAGCTGACCTACGCCCTGTCCGACGTGATCCACCTGCGCCCGGCCTACGAGAAGCTGAAGCGCCGCCTCGTCCGCTCCGGCCGCGCCCACTGGCTGGAAGAGGAGATGTCCGTCCTGACCGACCCGGCCACCTACCAGACGGACCCGGACAGCTCCTGGCTGCGGTTGAAGGTGCGGACCAACAAGCCGCGCTTCATGGCCGTGCTGAAGGAGCTGGCGGCGTGGCGCGAGCGCGAGGCGCAGCGCCGCGACCTGCCCCGCTCCCGCGTGCTGCGGGACGAGGCGCTGCTGGAGATCGCCGCCCACGCCCCCACCAGCGTGGACGACCTCGCCCGCACCCGCGGCATGGGCCGCGGCTTCGCGGAAGGCCGTCAGGGCGCCGACGTGCTGGCCTGCGTCCAGAAGGGCCTGGACCTGCCGGAGTCCGAACTGCCGCGCATCGAGCCGCGCGAGGAGCCGCCGCCCGGACTGCAACCGATCGTTGAGTTGCTTCGCGTGCTTCTGAAGATGAAGTGCGAAGAGAACAACGTGGCGTCCAAGTTGATCGCGTCCGCCGCCGACCTGGAGGCGATCGCCGCTGACGACGAGGCCCAGGTGCCGGCGATGCAGGGCTGGCGCCGGGAATTGTTCGGCGACGACGCGCTGGCGCTGAAGCATGGCCGTATCGGCTTGGCGGTGCTCGACCGCCGTGTCCGCATCGTTCCGGCCGGCAATGGAGAGGGGTCGTAAACGGCCCCATCCAGAATCATTCCAGAATGGCGCAAGAGTCGGCTTGGTCCGTTACAGGTTCAGTCAGCGCCGCGACGTTTAGCCAAAATTATGAAACAATTCATCGCAATTAACAGCGCTTTAAGGCATTGTTAAAAAAGGTCAGGGCTAATAAGTCACGGGCTCCGTATCCATGCCGTGTATCGGCCCGGTGTGGTTCGCGGATGGAATTCTCGCCTATAAGGTGCGCACACGCCCTATGCGCACACCCGGGGGATTTCGCGTATGAGCAGGTTCGGCGGCAAACCACCCATGGGACGCGACCGCGTCCGCCTCTCCACGACGGAGAAGCAAGCTGCCGTCGCCGCCTCGAAGGACCAGAAGCCCGAATTCGACAATGACAAGCTGCTGAATCTCCTCCGCTCCGCGAAATCCGAACTGCAGGGCATGCGGCTGATCCACATGCACCTGTCGCTGTTGCGGGACAAGGACCCGTCCAGCCAGATGATCGTCCGCACGATCATCCAGGAACTGGCGAGCAAGGCCTCCTATCTGCAATCCTTCAACATTTCCAACGGCGACGTCATCATCCTCTACAAGGGGCTGAAGCTGACCGGCGTCACCGACGTCTGCCAGAAGGTGGAACAGATCTTCCTGGCCAAGACGACGCTGACCGGGGCGAACCCCTACAAGGAATTCTCGCTCTACTCGATCATGGAACTGGCGTTGAACTTCATCAACGTCATCCGATTCATCGAGGAATTGCAGGCCAACGAGACCGGCGACCACTCCAACGAGACGAAGCCGCCGATCACGCTGGAGGAGATGGCAAAGCTCGAACGCTCCATGCAGATGTTCGACCTGTCGCCCTTCCTGTTCAACCAGGCCATCGCCAACATCGGCCGCAACGCCGAAGAGGACATGGCCTATTTCGAGCTCTACATCTCGATCAAGCTGCTTCAGGAACGGCTCTGCCCGGATTACGACATCACGGCCAACAAGTGGCTGTTCAACTATTTCACCGCCAACCTCGACCAGTCGGTGCTGCGGGCGCTGAATCACGGGCTCAGCTTCATGCGGGGCCGGCGCATCGGCATCAACATCAACCTGTCCACGGTCATCTCCACCGGCTTCGTGAAGTTCGACGAGCGGCTTCCCCTCGATTTCCGCGGGCAGGTGGTGCTTGAGATCTCCAAGGGCGATCTGATCGAGAACCTGTCGCTGTTCAACGAGGTCGTGGAGTTCGCCCAGGACCGCCGCTACCAGATCGCGGTGGACGGGCTGAATCCCTTCTGGGTGACGAACTTCGATCTGGAATACCTGAACGCCGACTACGCGAAGATCTTCTGGTCCAACGACATGCTGGAGATGGACCCGACCTTCGAGAAGTACTTCATGGAGCGCATCCAGGAGCAGGACCGCTGCAAGTTCATCCTGGCGCGCTGCGACAGCGTGTCGAGCCTCGTCTACGCCCACAAGGTCGGCATCACCATGGTGCAGGGCCGCGCCGTGGACAACATCCTGCGCAAGGGCGTGAGCGTCCGCGAAGCCATCGCCCACGCCAAGGTGGCGTGAGGGCTTTTTCAGTTTGACCCCTCTCCCGCCCCGGGAGAGGGGTCAAAACCTTTACTCCGCCGCCTGGGGCTTAGCCGGCGGCACGATTTCGCCCTTGCGGTTCAGCGCCTTCGCCAGCGCGTCCAGGCGGCGTTGCACGGTCTCGCCGGCCGGCACGCTGAAATCGTCCGGCAGGGACAGCACCAGCCGCTCCCCCGACACCTTCAGCGCCGTGCGCTGCAGCAGCGCGGTGGCCCCGCCGGTCAGCGTGTGGGCCAGCCGCAGCGCCAGCCCCAGAACCAGCGCCTTGCGCGCCTGGGCGTCGCTGAGCAGCGACCGCGGCCCCGCGGTGACCGCGTTGGGCGTGCCCGGACCGTCGATGGAACCGGCGTAACGGGCGTAGACGGCCAGCGCCAGGAAGGCCCGCTCGTCATGGTCGATGCCGGGGAAGGGGTAGCGCAGGATGCGCAGGCAGGCGTGCTCCGCCCGGTAATCGGGATGCTCGGCCCAGCCCACGTCGCTGAGCAGGCAGGCGGCCTGCCGCAGCCTCAGAGCCGCGTCGTCCTCTCCGGCGAAAAGGTTGCCGGTCCAGGACACCAGAAGGGCCGGGTCGCCGATGCGGACAAAGCGCTGCGCCCAATCCTCCACCGCGGCGATCAGCGGGTCCTGCCGCTGCGCCTCGGGATCGAGCAGCGCGTACAGATGCCCTTCCCGCAACCCGAAGGCCGAGAACACCACGCTGGACGGCTGGACCATCCGCAGCAGCCGCTCGAACACCAGCGCCGCGTAGGGCAGCGTGTCGATGCGGCGGCGGGAACCGGACATCTTTTCCAGCGAGGACCGGCTCTGCTTGGCGATCAGCGCCGCGAAGTCCCGCGCCTCGGCGAAGGGCACCGTGTAGTGATGGATGATGTGCAGCGGGTGCTTCACATGCTCCATGTGCAGCTTGGCCAGGGCCCGCCAGCCGCCGCCCACCGGGTAGAAGGGCTTCCCGCGCATCTGGGCCAGCCAGTCCAGCTTCTCCAGATGCTGG
Organism: Azospirillum himalayense; assembly: GCF_042657465.1. NCBI lineage: Bacteria > Pseudomonadati > Pseudomonadota > Alphaproteobacteria > Rhodospirillales > Azospirillaceae > Azospirillum > Azospirillum himalayense. Next base: position 169,729 of record NZ_JBHSLC010000004.1, read on the forward strand.
TCGATGGCGCGAACCAGCCCGTTCGGCTTGGCGGGGTTCAACTCCATCAGGCGCAACGGCCCCAGCGGCATCGTCAGATGCTCGCCGATCACGCCGCGCTCCAGCCGCACCAGTTCCAGGCTGCCGCCGCCGAGGTCGCCGACCAGCCCATCGGCGGCGGGGGTGCCGGACAGCACGCCCATGGCGGACAGCCGGGCTTCCTCCTCGCCGCTGATGACGCTGACGTCCAGTCCGGTGCGGTCCTTCACCCGCTGGATGAAGGCCGCCCCGTCCGTGGCGTCGCGGACCGCCGCCGTGGCGATGACGTCCAGCCGCCCGACGCGCATGCCGGCGACCAGCAGAGCGAAGCGCTCCAGGGCCTCCAGGCCCTGGATCACGCCGTCCGGGTTCAGGCAGCCGGTCTTCTCCACCCCGCGGCCGAGCCCGCACAGGACCTTCTCGTTGAAGACCGGCAGGGGCGACCGCTTCAGAGCGTCATAGACGACGAGCCGGATCGAGTTGGACCCGATGTCGATGACCGCGATCCGCTCGCCCCTATCGGCGACCTTCTCGACGGCCTTGGTGGCAACCGTGTGTTCCTGCGCCGGCGTCATAAGCAACCGATGTCCTCAATCAGATGACCGTACGCAGCTTCAACCGCGGCGGCGTCTTTTTGCTGCTGAGCGCGCTGCCGCGGCCCGACAGGCTGGGGTTCGTCATGAAATAGTTATGGGCGCTGAACGCGTCCGGACCAGCATCCACCCGATGATAAACGCCATCCGGGCCGAGTTTCCAGGTGTTCGCCTCGTCCTTCAGGTTGGCGACCATGATCTGGTCCAAAACCTGCTCGTGCACCGTCGGGTTCTCGATGGGCACCAGCGTCTCGATGCGGCGGTCCAGATTGCGCGTCATCCAGTCGGCGGAGGAGATGTAGACCTTGGCCTGCGGGCTGGGCAGCGCCTGGCCGTTGGCAAAGCAGATGACGCGCCCGTGCTCCAGGAAGCGCCCGACAATGCTGCGCACCCGGATGTTCTCCGACAGGCCCTTGACGCCGGGGCGCAGGCAGCAGATGCCGCGGATCACCATGTCGATCTGCACGCCCTTCTGCGACGCCTTGTAGAGCCGGTCGATGATCTCCGAATCGACCAGCGAATTCAGCTTCACCCAGATGTGCGCGGGCTTGCCGGCGGCGGCGTTGGCGACCTCCGCGTCGATCAGCTGGCCCAGCTTCTGGCGCAGCGTGATCGGGGCGATGGCGATCTTCTCCAACAGCTTCGGCGTGGCGTAGCCGGTCATGTAGTTGAACATCACCGCCGCGTCGTGGCAGAGCGCCGGGTCGCAGGTGAAGAAGGACAGGTCGGTGTAGACCTTCGCCGTGATCGGATGGTAGTTGCCCGTCCCGAAATGGACGTAGCTGCGCAGCGCCTTGTTCTCGCGCCGCACCACCAGCGACACCTTGGCGTGCGTCTTCAGATCGACGAAGCCATAGACGACCTGGGCGCCCGCGCGCTCCAGATCGCGCGCCCAGCGGATGTTGGCCTCCTCGTCGAAGCGGGCCTTCAGCTCGACCAGCGCGGTCACCGACTTGCCGGCCTCCGCCGCCTCGATCAGCGCGGCGACGATCGGGCTGTCCTTGCTGGTGCGGTAGAGCGTCTGCTTGATGGCGACCACCTGCGGGTCGCGCGCCGCCTGCCGGATGAACTGCACCACCACGTCGAAGCTCTCGTACGGATGGTGGACGACGATGTCCTTGTCGCGGATGGCCGCGAAGCAGTCGCCGCCGAAGTCGCGGATGCGCTCCGGGAAGCGGGCGTTGAAGGGGCGGAAGACCAGATCGGGCCGCTCGTCGACGATCAGCTGGCGGGTGTCCGACAGGCCGATCAGCCCATCGAGGATGAACACGTCGTCGTTCGAGACGCGCAGCTCGTGGCGCAGGAACTCGCGCAGGTCGGCGGCCATGCCGGCGTCGGTGGCCAGCCGGATGACGCTGCCGCGGCGGCGTCGCTTCAGCGCGCTTTCGAAGGTGCGGACCAGATCCTCCGCCTCCTCCTCGATCTCCATCTCGCTGTCGCGCAGGACGCGGAAGACGCCATGGGCCTTCACCTGGAACGGCGGAAAGAGCCGGTCGATGAACAGCATCACCAGCTTTTCCAGCTGGATGAAGCGGATCTCCGACCCCGGCAGGCGGATGAAGCGGTCGAGCTGCGCCGGCAGCGGGACCAGCGCGTCGAGGTGCCGCCCCTTCACCGGCTCGTGCAGTTGCAGCGCCAGCGAGAAGCCCAGGTTGGGCAGGAAGGGGAACGGGTGCGCCGGGTCCACGGCGATGGGCGTCAGGATCGGGAAAATGTCGTCGAGGAACTTGGCCTCCAGCCAGTCCTTCTCCCCCTCGGTCAGGTCCTCGGCGCCGACCACCATGATGCCGGCCTCGCGCAGGTCCTGCTTCAGGCTGCGCCACATGGTCTGCTGCGCGTTCATCAGCTCGACGATGCGCTGGTTCACCGCGGTGAGCTGCTGGGCCGGGGTCAGGTTCTCGGCGCTGGGGGTCTTCACCCCCGCGGCCACCTGCCCCTTCAGGCCGGCGACGCGGACCATGTAGAATTCGTCGAGGTTGCTGGACGAGATCGACAGGAACCTCAGCCGCTCGAGCAGCGGGTGGTTCGGGTTGGACGCCTCATCCAGGACGCGCTGGTTGAAGGCCAGCCACGACAGTTCGCGGTTGATGAAGCGCTCCGGCGCGTCCGCTTCGATGCAGGTCGCTTCCAAGTCCTGAAGTTCGGTCACAGCAGCCTCGGGCTTTTGCGTGATGGGTGGTGCCGCTACAGTCCGGTCGGGCCGGACCGCCCGCCGCGGTCGACGGGCCAAGCAACCTACCCCAACTACGTTACGGTTTTGGGTCAGACAGCATAATACTGCCGTCACGATAATACCGCTGCGAAAACAGTCGCACCCCCGGCGCATCCCGCCGGACCGCGATCCGGACAGGAAGGGACCGCCTCGATGAAAACCCTGTATCTCATGCGCCACGGCAAGTCCGCGTGGGACGATCCCTCCCTGGACGACCACGACCGCCCGCTGGCGCCGCGGGGCAGGAAGGCGGCCCGGCTGGTCGGCCACGAATTGAAGGACCGCGGCGCGCGCATCGGGCTGGTGCTGTGCTCCACCGCCCGGCGCGCGGCGGACACCGCCGACCGCCTGCTGGAGGTGATGGACGCGCCGGACATCCCGATGGAGCGCGAGCGCGGCCTCTACCTGTGCGGCGCCAGGGCCCTTCTGGAACGGCTGCGCGACGCGCCCGACTCCGTGTCGTCGCTGATGCTGGTCGCCCACAACCCGGACCTCCACGACCTCGCCCGCGAGCTGACCGGCAGCGGCGAGGAGCGGCACCGCGCGGCGCTGGCGGAGAAGTTCCCGACCGGTGCCTGCGCCGTCATTCTGTTCGAAGCGGCCCGCTGGGCCGACCTGGACAGCGGGGCGGGACGGCTGGCCGATTTCATCCTGCCGCGGAAACTCTCTTAACGCCCCTTTGCCAATTGGGGTATTTCAACCCCGAACAGAGCAGGCCCGGAACCGAGCAGGAGTCGCCCCCCGTGTCTTCCGCGCCCCAGAATGCCGCACCCGCCGCGGTCTCCGCCGTGCGCGAGGTGGAGATGAAGCTCCATCTCGATCCGCGCGATCTGTCCCGCGTTGCGGACCTGCCCGCGCTGAAGGAGAAGGCGGAGGGCGCGCCAGCCGTCCGCGACCTGCGCACCGTCTATTACGACACGCCGGACCGGCGGCTGTTCCTGGGGGGCGTGGCCCTGCGGGTGCGGCAGGACGGCGACCGCTTCGTCCAGACGCTGAAGACCATCAACGCCGCCACCCCCGGCGATTCGGCCGCGGTGGCCATCCGCAAGAAATGGGACTGGGCCATCCCCACGGCCGCCCCCGACATGACGCCCCTCGACGCCGAGGGCGTGGCCGCCCTGGTGCCGGAGGACGCGCGGGCGGCGCTGGTCCCGCAGTTCACGACGGAGTTCCGGCGCACCACCCTGCTCGTCCGCCCGGATGCCTTGACCTCCATCGAAGTGGCGGTGGACGACGGCCAGATCACCGCCGGCAACGCCTGCGCCCGGATCAGCGAGGTCGAGCTTGAGCTGAAGTCGGGCCGCATCGGCCGCCTGTTCGACCTCGCGCTGGCGCTCCAGCGTTGCGTGCCGGTCCGCATCGGGACGGAGAGCAAGGCGGAGATCGGCGACCGCCTCGTCACCGGACGCCTGCCCTCCCCCGTCCTGCCGGAACCGCTGGGCCTGACCCCGGTCACCACGGTGGCCGAGGCCTATCGCCACATCGTGCGGCACGGCCTGCGCCTGCTGCTCGCCAACGAGGCCTGCGCCCTGGCCGGCGGCGATGTGGAGGGGCTGCACCAGATGCGCGTCGCGCTGCGCCGCCTGCGCACCGCCATCCGCCTGTTCCGCCCCCTGGCCGGGGTGCCGGACGCCTGCCGCGCCGGAAACGACATCCGCTGGTTCTCCCGCCAGCTTGGCCCGGCGCGCGATTGGGACGTGCTGCTGTCCCACGGAATCGCGCCCTTCGCGGCGACGGGGAAGGCCCCCGCCGACGCAATCGCCGCGCTGACCGCCGCGGTGCGGGAGGCCCGGCGGGCGCCCGCGCTGGCCGCGGTGGAGGCGATCCAGTCGCCGCGCTGCACCGGGCTGATCCTGGCGCTCGGCGCCTGGCTGGAGGACGGGGCGTGGCAGTCCGGCGCCGCGCCGGAGGTCCGCGCCCAGCTCGACCGCCCGATGGCCGAGCTGTCCGGCCCCTGGCTGGCCGCCCAGCACGCCAAGGCATTGAAGGCGGGGACGCTGAAGGCGGGCCGCGACCTGGACGGCGCCGACGCCGCGACGCGCGACCGGTTGCGCCGCCGCCTGCGCAAGCTGCGCCACACGGCGGAGTTCTTCCGCGGCCTCTACGCCGAAACCGCGACGGTGCCTTTCATCGCCGCGCTCGACGCCCTGTTGTCAACGCTGGACGCCGAGCACGACGCCGCGGTGGCCGGCGATCTTCTGCGCGGCCTGTCGACGGACCGGCCGGAGCGGCGGCCCGCCGCCGATGCCACCACCCGCTGGCTCGCCAAACAGGCCGACAAGCGCCGCAAGGCGCTGCCGGGGCTGTGGAAGGCGTTCCGCGACCGGCCGGTGTTCTGGTGAGCGCGTGACGTTGCCCCCTCCCGAGCCCTCCCCCGCTTCGCAGGGGAGGGAATCATCCTCCCTCCCCTGCGTTAGCGGGGGAGGGCCGGGGTGGGGGGCAGTGTCCAAAAGCCGACGCCGCGACCGACCGCCTACAGCGTCCCCGCATAGGCGCCGCCGTCCAGCAGGACGTTCTGCCCGGTCATGAAGCCGGCGTGGGCCGAGCAGAGGAAGGCGCAGGCAGCGCCGAACTCCGCCGGGTCGCCGAAGCGGCCGGACGGGTTGCCGGCGCGGCGGATGTCCATTTCCTCGTCCAGGCTGCGGTTGTTGGCCTTGGCCCCGCCTTCCATGGTGGCGCGCAGGCGGTCGGTCTCGAAGGGGCCGGGCAGCAGGTTGTTGATCGTCACGTTGTGGCGCACGGTCTGGCGCGACAGCCCGGCGACGAAGCCGGTCAGCCCGGCCCGCGCCCCGTTGGACAGGCCGAGGACCGGGATCGGCGCCTTCACCGCCGCCGAGGTGACGTTGACGATCCTCCCGAAGCGGCGGCCGATCATGCCGTCCACTGTCGCCTTGATGAGGAAGATCGGGGCCAGCATGTTGGCCTCGACGGCGCGGACCCAGTCGTCGCGCTCCCAGTCGCGGAAATCGCCCGGCGGCGGGCCGCCCGCGTTGTTGACGAGGATGTCCGGCTCCGGACAGGCGGCCAGGGCGGCGGCGCGCCCCTCCTCCGTCGCGATGTCGCCGACGGCGGTGGTCACGGCGGCGCCGGTCTCCTTGCGGATCTCCTCCGCGGCGGCCTCCAGCAGGTCGCGGCCCCGCGCGGTGATGGTGACCGCCACACCCTCGCGCGCCAGCGCCAGGGCGCAGGCCTTACCCAGTCCCTTGCTGGCTGCGCACACGATGGCGCGGCGTCCGGCGATTCCCAGATCCATCCTCGTCTCCTCCCTTCCCGGCCTCCAGACCGGCCAGCACCTCGCGGGCCAGCGGCACGGTCAGGGGACGGTGCGCGGCCAGCGAGGCGCGGTCAAGCGCCGCGACCACCCGCCCAGCCGCCTCCAGCGACCGTTCCATCCGGGTCAGCAGGTAGGTGATGAGGTCCATGCCCGGCCGCAACTGGCGGTCGGCGAACAGCTTGACCAGCACGGCGGCGAGCAGGGCGTCATCCGGCGCCTCCACCCCCACCGCGGGGGCCGCCTTGATGCGGGAGCGCAGGTCGGCCAGCTTCATCCGCCAGCGCGACGGCGGGCGCCGCGACAGCAGGAGCAGATGCCCGCCCGAGTCGCGGGCGAGGTTGTAGAGGTGGAACAGCGCCTCCTCCCGCGCCGACGCGCCGGCCACCCGGTCCGCGTCCTCCACCACCACGGCGTTGGCGCGGGCCAGCAGCGCGTGCGGATCGATCTGGTCCAGAGCCTCGCCCAAGGCGATGGGGGCGTGGCTGCGCGCCCGCCAGACATGGCCCAGATGCGTCTTGCCGCAACCGTCCGGCCCGTACAGCGTCAGGGCCGGCGCCGGCCAGGACGGCCAGCGGTCGAGCCACGCCACCGCTTCGGCGTTGCTGGGCGCCACGAGGAAATCCTCACAGCCCATGGCGGCGCGGTGTCCGAGGTCGAGCGGTATCTGGGCCGCCAGTGTCATGGGGTGGGTGTCATGAAGAGGGGGTACCGCGGTAGTAGGGGCTCTCAAGATAGCGCCCCAACGCGAAGCGTGTCAGCACCCCGATCACCGCCGCCACCGGAACCGCCAGCAGGACGCCGACGAAACCGAACAGCGACCCGCCGGCCAGCAGGGCGAAGATCACCCAGACCGCGTGCAGCCCGACCTTGTCGCCCACCAGCTTCGGCGTCAGGACGTTGCCCTCCACCGCCTGCCCGAACAGGAAGATCGCGATGACGATGGCGACTCGCCACGGGTCGTCGAATTGCAGCAGGGCCAGCCCGGTGCTCGACACGAATCCGAAGAGCGAGCCGACATAGGGGATGAAGGAGAGCAGCCCCGCCATCAGCCCGATCACCAGCCCGAAATCCAGCCCCGCCAACGACAGCGACACCGCGTAGAACACCCCGAGCACGAGGCAGACCAGCGCCTGCCCGCGAACGAATCCGGCCAGCGTCTCGTCGACCTCGCGCGCCTGCTCCCGAATCGTTGCGGCGTGGTGCAGGGGCAGCCAGCCGTTCACCTTGGCGACCAGGATGTCCCAGTCGCGCATCAGGTAGAAGGCGACGATGGGCGTGATGAACATCACCGACAACACGTCGAACAGCGCCAGCCCGCTCGACAGGATGTGCTTCAGCACCCGTCCGACCCAACCGACGACGTCCCCGGCGTAGTTGCCGGCGGCACCGCGCAGCCGCTCGACATCCTCCGGCGACAGGCGGTGCACCAGCCGGTCGAGCATCGGCATCAGCCGGTCCCGCGCCGCGTTGGCGTAGTTGGGCAGCACCTCGATCAGGTGGGACACCTGCGACTGCACCAGCGGCAGCAGCAGCAGGACCATCAGCACCAGCACCAGGACGAAGGACAGCAGAACCAGCGTCGTCGCCAGCCAGCGCGGCAGGCGCCAACGCTCGACCCGGTCAACCACCGGGTCGAGCAGATAGGCGACCGCCAGCCCCACCACGAAGGGCAGCAGCATGCCGGACAGGAGCCACAGCACCAGAACGAACAGGCCAAGCCCGATCAGCCAGAAGCGGATCTGCTTGCCCGTCGTCACGGCACCCCTCCGTGCCGGCTGAACAGAAGACCGCCGCGGTAGATGTAGGCCAGCCCCGACAGCACCGTGGTTCCGGCGCAGACCCAGATCAGCAGGGGCACCAGTTCCCGCCCGAACAGGTGGAAGTCGGGCAGGCCCAGCCCCGCCGGGGCCAGCACCGCCGCCGCCAGGGCAAGCTGCACCGCCGTGTTGATCTTGCTGACATAGAGCGGCTGCATCGCCAGCGACTCCTTCAGCGTGTAGAGCAGCATCACCCCACCGACGATCATCAGGTCGCGGAACACGACCAGGATGACCAGCCACAGCGGCAGCACGCCGATGTGGCCCAGCGAGACGTAGACGCTGACCAGCAGCGCCTTGTCGGCGATCGGGTCGAGATAGGCGCCGAGCACCGTGCGGGCGCGGAACATGCGGGCCACCGCGCCGTCCACGGCGTCGGACACGCCCGCCCCGACGAACAGCCAGAAGGCGACCCCCAGCTCCCCGGCCAGGATGAAGTAGACGGCGACCGGCACCACCAGGATGCGGCCGAAGGTGATGATGTTCGGGATGCTCACCGCGGTGCCTTCTGCCGTTGTCCCTTGCGCCGGAGCCCCGTCAAGGGCCGGTTCCGGCCCGTCTGTAACGCCGTCACGCCCTCTACCGTCACGCCCTCAGCTGTCACTGGCGCGCCGTGCCAGCCGGCAGCGTGCCCAGAATGCGCGGCGGCGCCCCCGGTGCCGCCTGCGGTGCGCCGACCGGAGCCGGCGCCACGCCGGGATAGGCCGACGGCGCGGCGCTGGCCGGCGAGAAGGCGGACGGAGTCACCGGCACGGACGCCGGAGACGCCGCGGCCGGCTGCGCCAGGGACGACGCCCCGGCGCCCTTCGCCAGCACCTGGAGCTGCCATTCCGGCGTGGGTGCGACCGGCGGGAGCGGCTGGCCCGGAACGGGCACCGGAACCGGTGCCGCGACCGCCCCGGTGCGGGCGAGTCCGAGGTCGCGGCGGGCCAGCGCCTGGCGCAGCCGCTCCACGTCGCCGCGGTGGGTCAGCGCGACCAGCGCCTCGTAGCGGCTGATCGACAGCACGTCGGTGCGGGTCACGGCGTTGACCATGCCCAGCCGCTTGCGCGTCTCCACCCAGTCGTTGAGGCTGGCCAGCGGCACGCGCACCAGCGTCGACTGCTCCGGCCCGCTCGCCACGGTGTTGTCGCGGCGGTAGGATTCGTCGATGGCGGCCGACACGAAGGTCGTCGCGCGGGTCAGGAAGTCGCCGGCCCGGTCGGCCATGTCGGCCTTCACGTTGACCGTCTGCTGGTCCCGCGCGCCATCGGGCGTGTAGTGGGTCACCTCGACCGCCAGCGGACGGCCGAGATCCAGACCGCCCGCCGGCAGGTCGGTCTTGGCAACGACCACGCCGCCGGCGTTGTAGCGCTGGGCGATGCGGGCCAGCGCCTCGGGATCGCCGGACAGCGCCTCGTTCACGCCGATGGCGGAAATGTCGGCCAGCTCGCCGTCCGGAACGACCAGCGGCACCAGCGAGGCGCCGGCTTGCCGGCCCTCCCAGGCTTCGCGCCAGTCGGTGCGGTCCTCCCACAGGACGGGGCGCCCGTCCACGACGGTGACCGGCAGGATCACGTAGGGCCGGGCCGGCGGCTCGACATACTGCTGGCCGCCGCCGGCCAGCGTCTCGCGCACGGAATTGGGGCGGAAGCGCACGGTGATGCTGCCGACATAGCGGGTGGCCGACACCTTCTCGTCGTCGATCTCGAAGCCCTGGACCAGCCGGGCGAGTTCGATGTCCGACACCCGCGGCACGCTGCTGGCGGTGGGGACGAGGCGCTTGTACAGCTCCGCCCACGCCTTCACCTGCGCGTCGCGGATCGCCTGATCGCGGGCGGCGTTGGCGTTGGCGGCGCTGACGTCCACCTTCACGCCCGACACGGTGAAGGGGTCCGCCGCCGGAACCGCCGCGGGCACCGCCCCAGGACTTGCCCCCGGAGCGGCCATGGGCGCCGCCACCGCGGGTGGAGCGGCGCCGGTCACCTGCGCGTCCACGGGGCCGGCCGGAACGGCCAGGGCCACGGTGATGGCGGAGAAGCCCGCAAACAGCGGCGCATGGCGGCGGTGGAGCATTGCAAAGCCTTCCGATTCGAGTATGTTCGGCCCGTTCCCTATTGACCCGGCCCAAAATGACCCGGTTCAGGTGGCCCAGGTATATAGCTCAGCCCAAGCGAGGATACCATCAGCACCCAGTCTAATAACACGTCCGACGCCTACAAGCAGGCCGGCGTGGACATTGATGCGGGCAACGCGCTCGTTGACGCGATCAAGCCGCTCGCCCGTTCCACCGCGCGCCCGGGCTCCGACGCCGGGCTGGGCGGGTTCGGCGCCCTGTTCGACCTGCGCGCGGCCGGGTATCACGACCCGCTGCTGGTCGCCACCACGGACGGCGTCGGCACCAAGCTGAAGGTCGCCATCCTGGCGAACCGGCACGACACGGTGGGCATCGACCTCGTGGCGATGTGCGTGAACGACCTCGTCGTCCAGGGCGCGGAGCCGCTGCTGTTCCTCGACTATTACGCCACGGGCAAGCTGGACGTCGCCGCGGGCCGCGCCATTGTCGCCGGCATCGCGGAAGGCTGCCGTCAGGCCGGCTGCGCGCTGGTCGGCGGCGAGACGGCGGAGATGCCGGGCATGTACGCCGAGGGCGACTACGACCTCGCCGGCTTCTCGGTCGGTGCCGTCGAGCGCAAGGACGCGCTGACCGGCGCCACCGTGCAGGACGGCGACGTCGTGCTCGGCCTCGCCTCCTCCGGCGTGCACTCCAACGGCTATTCGCTGGTCCGCAAGCTGGTCGAAAAGTCCGGCCTCGGCTACGACTCGCCCTGCTCCTGGGACGCCGGGAAGACGCTGGGCGAGGCCCTGCTGACCCCGACCCGCATCTATGTGAAGAGCACGCTGGCCGCGGTGCGCGCCGGCACGGTGCGGGCGATGGCCCATATCACCGGCGGCGGCCTGATCGAGAACATCCCGCGCGTCCTGCCGGATGGGCTGGGCGTCACGCTCGACGCGTCGAAGTGGCCGCTGCCCCCGGTCTTCAACTGGCTGATGAAGACGGGCGGGCTGACCCCGCTGGACATGGCGCGCACCTTCAACACCGGCCTCGGCATGGTCGTCGTGGTCCCGGCGGACAAGGCGCAGCAGGCGGCCGCGATCCTGGCCCAGGGCGGCGAGACGGTCTTCACCGTCGGCACCGTGCATGCGGTCAAGGACGGCGACGCCCGCGTCACCGTCACCGGCATGGACACGGCATGGTCGGCCTGACGCCCAACTTCTTGAAGGTTGGCGTCCTGATTTCCGGGCGCGGCAGCAATCTGCAGGCGTTGATCGACGCCTGCGCCGCCCCGGACTTTCCGGCGGAGATCGCCCTGGTGCTCTCCAACAAGGCCGACGCCTACGGGTTGGAGCGCGCCACCGCCGCCGGAGTGCCCGTCGCCGTGGTCAGCCACCGCGACTTTCCCGGCGACAAGCGCGCCTTCGAAGAGGCCATGGACACGCGCCTGCGCGAGGCGGGGGTCGAGCTGGTCTGTCTGGCCGGCTTCATGCGGCTGCTGTCGCCCTGGTTCGTCGAGCGCTGGCATGACCGGATGATCAACATCCACCCGTCGCTCCTGCCTTCCTTCAAGGGGCTGGACACCCACCAGCGGGCGCTGGACGCCGGGGTGCGCTTCCACGGCTGCACCGTCCATTACGTGCGCACGGAGATGGACGAGGGGCCGATCATCGCCCAGGCCGCGGTCCCGGTCCTGCCCGGCGACGACGCCGACCGGCTGTCCGCCCGCGTGCTGGACGCCGAACACCGGCTTTATCCCCAGGCGCTGCGCCTGATCGCCGAGGGCCGCGCCCGCGTCGAGGATGGCAGGGTAACCCCGTCAGGCCCGGCGGCGGACCTGCCGACGCTCATCAACCCGCCGGCGTAACGCTTACCAAGCGGAACCCTTGCCGCAACCGTCCGCGCTCCCCACATTCTCCGCCGGAACCATAAAAGGGGAGGCAAAGGACGATGGCGGTTACGGAGCAAGGCCACAATCCGGTCAGCGAGGATGTCGTCCGCCGCCACGAGGCGGGCTGGCACGCTTTCACCCGATTCCTGACGCTGGCGACCGCGGGCGTGATCGCCGTGCTGGTCTTCATGGCGATTTTCCTGGCCTGACGGCTCTTTCCGGCCGCAGACCTATCGGTCGTGGCGGGGCGCTTACGCCCCGTCCGGCAGACGGCCCAGCAGCAGGTCCCGCATCTCGCCGACCAACGCGTCCACCTGCTGCTCCCACGCCTCGGTGCCGCCCTGGATGGCGTGCATGACGTGGGTCGCGAGGTGGATCAGCGCGGCGCGCACGCAATCCTCCGCCGGGAAATCCAGCCCCACCGTGTCCTGAAGGAACTGGCCGAGCTGGTCGGCGGAGTTCCAGGGATGGACGACGACCGTGTCGAAGCCGCTGGTCCCCAGGAACACCGCGTTCAGGGCCGTCGCCTGCGCGTTGATCGCGTCGATGGCCGCGTCCTGCTCGACGTTGCCGCGCAGCACCTCCTGGAAGGCCGCGAGGCACTGGTCGACGTAGCCGCGCACCAGCAGTTCCACCACGCCCGGATCGCTCAGGTCGTTCTTGCCCTTCACGAGGGGCGGCAGCGGTTCCAGCAGGGCCGCGACGATCGGCTTGACGTCCGGATTTTCCATGGCGGGGGTACTCCTAGCGGTAGAATCCCCGAATACTCGACTTCGCCACGCCTGTCCACGACGCCGTGACCCGGCGCGGGCGACAAGTTGCGGGCGGAAGCTCCTGAATCGAAAAGGGCCGCCCCGGTCGGGACGGCCCTTCGCGCAAGGCTGCGAAGCGGAAGACCCGCGATCAGCCCACCAGCTCGATGCCGGCGAAGAAGAAGGCGATCTCCTGGGCGGCGGTCTCCGGAGCGTCCGAACCGTGCACCGAGTTGGCCTCGATCGACTCGGCGAACTCCTTGCGGATGGTGCCCTCGGCGGCGTTGGCCGGGTTGGTGGCGCCCATGATCTCGCGGTTGCGGGCGATGGCGTTCTCGCCTTCCAGAACCTGGAGCACGACCGGGCCGGAGATCATGAAGGAGACGAGGTCGTTGAAGAACGGACGCTCGCGATGCACGCCGTAGAACTGCTCGGCCTGGGCCTTGGACAGCTGGACGCGCTTCTGCCCGACGATGCGCAGGCCGCCGTCCTCGAACTTGGCGTTGATCTTGCCGGTCAGGTTGCGGCGGGTGGCATCGGGCTTGATGATCGAGAGGGTGCGTTCGACGGCCATGGCGGTGGGCTCCTGCTGGAAATGCGTTATGGGCGCCGCTGGTTTGGCCGGGGCGCCGATTGCGCGGGGTTATATAGGCGCTTGTCGGCCACGGCAACCGGTTCGTGAGGCCGCACCGCGTCGCTTCGCGCGGCTGCCATGAAGGGTTGCCCCGCGGGTCCCGCTTCAAATCGTGGTTTCCCCGTGGTAAACCGGCGCCGATATGCTGCACATCAACGACCTGACGTTCCGCTACGGCGGACGTGTGCTGTTCGACCGCGCCACCGCGGTCGTGTCGAAGGGCCACCGCGTGGCGCTGGTCGGCCGCAACGGCACCGGAAAATCCACCCTCCTCAAGCTCATCGCCGGCCAGCTCCAGACGGACGCCGGAGCCATCGGCGTGCCGACCGGCACCAAGATCGGCATGGTGGCGCAGGAGGCCCCGAGCGGCGCCACCACCCTGATCGACGCCGTCCTGGCCGCCGACACGGAGCGCACCGCGCTGCTGGCCGAGGCCGAGACGGCCACCGACCCCATGCGCATCGGCGAGATCCACGCCCGGCTGGCCGACATCGAGGCGCATTCGGCGCCGTCGCGCGCCGCCCAGGTGCTCTCCGGGCTGGGCTTCGACGCCGACGCGCAGGCCCGCCCCTGCTCCGACTTCTCGGGCGGCTGGCGGATGCGCGTGGCGCTGGCCGGCGTGCTGTTCGCCCGGCCCGACCTGCTGCTGCTCGACGAGCCGACCAACCACCTCGACCTGGAGGCGACCATCTGGCTTGAGGGGTACCTCAAGAACTACCCCCACACGATCCTGCTGGTCAGCCACGACCGCGACCTCTTGAACTCGGTCCCCACGACGACCATCCATGTGGACCAGGGCAAGCTGGTGACCTACGCCGGCAACTACGACCAGTTCCTCAAGCAGCGCCGCGCCAACATGGAGCGGCTGCAGGCCATGGCGACCAAGCAGGAGGCCAAGCGCAAGCACATGATGGCCTTCGTCGAACGCTTCCGCTACAAGGCGACCAAGGCCCGCCAGGCGCAGAGCCGCCTGAAGGCCCTGGAGAAGCTGGAGACCATCACGCTGATGGAGGACGACGCCGAGGTCGTCTTCAACTTCCCCCAGCCGGACGAGATGGCCCCGCCGCTGATCGCGCTGGATGGGGTGACCATCGGCTACGGCGACCGCGCCATCCTGCGCCGCGTCAACCTGCGCATCGACATGGACGACCGCATCGCCCTGCTCGGCGCCAACGGCAACGGCAAGTCCACGCTGGTGAAGCTGCTGGCCGGGCGGCTGGAGGCCATGGCCGGCGAGGTGAAGCGCCCGACCAAGCTGCGCGTCGGCTATTTCGCCCAGCACCAGCAGGACGAGCTGGACCTGTCGCTGACCCCCATCCAGCAGACCCAGCGCATCATGCCGCTGGCGCCGGAGGAGAAGGTGCGCGCCCATCTCGGCCGCTTCGGCTTCCAGCAGAGCAAGGCGGAAACCCGCATCTCCGACCTCTCCGGCGGCGAGAAGGCCCGGCTGCTGCTGGCGCTGATGAGCCGCGAGACGCCGCACATCCTGATGCTCGACGAGCCGACCAACCACCTCGACGTGGACAGCCGCGAGGCGCTGATCGAGGCGATCAACGGGTTCGAGGGCGCTGTCATCCTCATCAGCCACGACCCGCACCTGATCGAGCTGACCGCCGACCGGCTGCTGCTGGTGGCCGACGGGACGGTGCAGCCCTACGACGGCGACCTCGACGACTACCGCCGCTTCCTGCTCGACCGCGCGCGGGCCGAGCGCGCCGCCGCCAAGGGCGGCGAGCCGGCGGACGCCGGGGCCAGCCGCAAGGACCAGCGCCGCGCCGCGGCTGAGGCCCGCGCCACCCTGGCCCCGCTGAAGAAGAAGGCCACCGACGCGGAGTCGCAGGTCAACAAGCTGACCGAGGAAAAGCGCAAGATCGAGGCGAAGCTGGCCGATCCCGCCCTCTACAGCGGTCCCAGCGACAAGTTGCAGAAGCTCCAGATCGACCTCGGCGTCGTGGACAAGAAGCTGTCCGCCGCCGAGGAGGCGTGGCTGGAGCATCTCGAAGCCTATGAATCGGCGGCGGCGGAGGCCGGCGTATGAGCGTGTCGCGCAACGTGGCCTTCACCGGAGCGGCCTCGCTTCCCGCGACCGTCGCCCGCCGTGGCCGGCAGGACCATGGGGAGGAGCGGACCTCCGACGTCCTGGCGGCCTTCCGCGCCAACCTGCCGGACGGGCGGGTGTCGCTGGGCGACCTGATCCAGGCGCTGGGCGACCGCTCGCTGGGCACCATCCTGTTGGCCCTGTCGCTGCCCACCATCGCGCCGGTGCCGCTGGGCGTGTCCTGCCTGTTCGACCTGCCGATCCTGCTCTTCTCCGCCCAGATGGCCTTCGGCAAGCGCGGCGCTGCCCTGCCCGGCTGGATCCTGCGCCGCTCGGTCAGCCGCTCCCTCGCCGCGCGGATGATCGACAAGGCGATGCCGCGGCTGACCGCCATCGAAAGGATGCTGAAGCCGCGCCACAGCCGCTTCGCCAGCATCGACGGGGAGCGCTGGTTCGGCGTGCTGGTGCTGCTTCTGTCGCTGACCTGCGTGGTGCCGCTGCCGCTGACCGGCTGGCTGCCCGGCTTCGCCCTCGTCCTGCTGTCCCTGGGGCTGATCGAGCGCGACGGGGCCGCCGTCGCGGTCAGCCTCGCCCTCACCGTGGCCGCCCTGGTCTTCTTCGCGCTGGTCGCCAGCAGCCTGTCCTACGCCGGCCAGACCCTGCTGGCCGCCACGTCATATCCCGCGTTCATGGCATAGCTCCCGCCGCTTCGGCCGGTTGCGGGGGAACCCGGGATGCGACATAAGTGCGCTCTGGGATTGTTAGGTTCGGGACCCCCCGAGGCTCCAGCTTGTTTAGCCCCGGGGTAAAACGCTCAACAGCCAACGGCGAAAGGCCGATCATGACACCAACGGAAATCACCGTCGCGGAGAAGCAGAAAAGCGGCAAGACGCCGCCGGCCGCGTGGCTTTTCTTCCAGCGTTGGTTGGCAAATCCCCTTTCCATGGGTTCCGTTACACCATCCTCGGGCGCGCTCTGCCGGCTGATCGGCGAACAGGTGCTGTGCGGGCCGGATCAGGTCGTCGTGGAGTTCGGCGGCGGCACCGGCGCGATCACCAAGGCCCTGCTCCAGCGCGGCATTCCGGGCAACCGCATCTTCACCTTCGAGATCGACGACCACCTGTCCCGCTTCCTGCGCGGCCACTACCCGGACGTCAACGTCGTCCACGACGACTGCCGCAAGGCCGCCGACATCCTCGGCCCGGAGCTGGTCGGCAAGGTTGGCACGGTGGTCATCGGCATCCCCATGCTGAACCTGCCGATGCGCGCCCAGAAGGAGGTCGTTGAGGCCTGCTTCCGCATCCTGCCCGAAGGCGGGCGCTTCGTTCTCTACACCTACGGCCTCGTGTCGCCGCTGAACCAGCGCGCGCTGGGCGTCAAGGGCAAGCGGCTGGGCTTCACCCCGCTGAACGTCCCGCCGGCCTCCGTCTGGGGCTATTGGAAAGCCAAGCCCTAATCCCCCCGATCACCCCTTGCGCGGCGCCTGCCGCAGCAGAACGTCCGTCAGCCCCACCGGCAGAGCCGCCAGCAGCCACACGGCGGCGGCCATCGGCCAGGGAAAGGCGATGCGCGCCTTGTTGCGGGCCAGCCCGCTCTTGATGACCTGGGCGGCGCGGTCCGTCTCCATCAGGAAGGGCATGGGGAAGCGGTTCACCGCGGTCATCCGGCTTTTCACGAAACCCGGACAGATCACCGTCACGCCGATCCCCTGCCCCGCCAGATCGCCGCGCAGCGACTCGCCGTAGACCCGCACCGCCGCCTTGCTGGCGCAATAGGCGGGCGCGCCGGGCATGCCGCGGAAGCCGGCCAGCGAGGCCATCAGGGCGATCTGCCCGCGCCGCCGCGCCTGCATGCCGGGCAGCAGCGGGTGGACGCTGTTCAGCACGCCGTCCACATTCACCTGGAAGATGCGCCGCGCCTGTTCGGCGCTCTCCACGCCGCCCCCGGTGCCGGCGGAGATGCCGGCGTTGGCGATGACCAGATCGACCGGAGCGCGGGCGTCCAGCGCGCTCAGCCACTCCGCCATCGCCGCGCGGTCGGCCGCGTCGACAAGCGCCGTTTCCACCGCCGCCCCGGCGGCGCGGCAGCGCTCCGCCACCGCCTCCAGCCTTGCGGAGTCGCGCCCGCTCAGGGCCAGCGCGACTCCGGGGGCGGCGTAGGCGCGGGCGAGCTCCTCCCCGATGCCGCTGGACGCCCCGGTGATGACGATCGAGCGCGGATCGCGCATGCCCCTTTCCCCCTTGTCCCTGACGCTTGTTGCCTTGGCCGCCCGACGCTATAACGTGAGCCTCCCGATCCCACAAAGACTCGTCGAGGCCGCTTTGCCCGCCCAACGCTCCGCCGTATCCAGCATGACCGGTTTCGCACGCGTGGACGGGCATGCCGACGGCTACAGTTGGACCTTCGAGGTGAAGAGCGTCAACGGACGCAACCTCGACATCCGCTGCCGCCAGCCCGCCGGCTTCGACACGCTGGAGGCCGCCGCCCGCGCCGAGATCCCCAAGCGGCTGGCCCGCGGCAGCGTCAACCTGAACCTGACCGTCACCCGCAGCCAGTCGGTGTCGCAGCTCCGCATCAACCGCGAGCTTCTCGCCCAGGTGCTGGAGCTGGCGCGCGAGATCGAGGGCGCCGGCGCCGCGCCGCCGCGGCTCGATTCGCTGCTCGCCGTCCGTGGCATCATCGAACCGGTGGAGGAGGACGAGGGCGACGCGCGGGACCGGGTGGAGGCCGCGCTGAAGGTCGACCTCGGCCGGCTGATCGGCGAGCTGGTCACCGCCCGCCTGTCGGAAGGCGCGCGTCTGGTCACCGTCCTGAACGGCCATCTCGACGAGATCGAGCGGCTGATCACCGCCGCCGCCGCCTGCGCCAGCACCCAGCCGGAGGCATTGCGCGAACGGCTGCGCAGCCAGGTCGCCGCCCTGCTCGACGCCGCCCCGGCCCTGCCGGAGGAGCGGCTCGCCCAGGAGGCCGCCATCCTGATCGCCAAGGCGGATGTGCGCGAGGAGATGGACCGGCTTCGTGCCCACATCCAGGCCGCCCGCGACATGCTGGCGGAGGGGGGCGCCATCGGCCGCCGCTTCGACTTCCTGTGCCAGGAGTTCAACCGCGAAGCCAACACCCTGTGCTCCAAGTCCGCCGACGTGGAGCTGACCCGCATCGGCCTGTCGCTGAAAGCCTCCATCGAGCAGCTTCGCGAGCAGGTCCAGAACATCGAGTGATGCTGAAGACTATGAACGCGAAAATCGCCCGGCGTGGCCTGATGCTCGTGCTGTCCTCCCCCTCCGGGGCGGGCAAGACCACCATTTCGCGGCGCCTGCTGGACCGCGATCCCGGCATCACCCTGTCGGTGTCCGTCACCACCCGGCCGATGCGCCCCGGCGAGCAGCCGGGCGTCCATTACTACTTCGTCGACATGCCGGAGTTCGACCGCATGGCCGGCCAGGGCGAACTGCTGGAGCACGCCCGCGTGTTCGGCAATTGCTACGGCACCCCGCGCCACGCGGTGGAGACGGCGCTGAGCGCCGGGCGCGACGTGCTGTTCGACATCGACTGGCAGGGCATGCAGCAGTTGGCGGCCAACGCCCGCGCCGATCTGGTCAGCGTCTTCGTCCTGCCGCCCTCGGGCACCGAATTGGAGCGCCGCCTGCACTCCCGCGGCCAGGACTCGGCGGAGGTGATCGCCCAGCGCATGGCCAAGGCGTCGGACGAGATCAGCCACTGGGGCGAGTACGATTACGTAATCGTCAACAACGACGTGGACGAGAGCGTGCAGGCGGTCCAGGCTATCCTGCGCGCCGAGCGGCTGCGCCGGACGCGGCAGGTCGGGATGCCGGCGTTTGTGGAGAGCGTGCAGGCGGCGCTGTAAGGCGCCGGCGCATCGCCCCCACCCTTCCCACGGCTTCGCCGCGGGCCCCTTCCCTCCCCCGCTTCGCAGGAGAGGGAGTCAATCCCCTTCCCTGCGAAGCGGGGGAGGGTCAGGGAGGGGGCAATCGCAAGCTCACCTCTCCCGAAACGCCCGCGCCAGCGCCGCGAACCCCGCCACGTCCACCTCCTCGGCCCGCGCGGTCGGCTCGATGCCGGCGGCGGCCAGCAGCGCCTCCGCGTTCCCCAGGCTCTTCAGGCTCTGGCGCAGCATCTTGCGGCGCTGGCCGAAGGCGGCGGCGGTCACCTGCTCCAGCGCCTTCCACTCCGCCGGCTCCGGGTTGGCGCGCGGGGTCAGGTGGACGATGGTGGACTCCACCTTGGGCGGCGGGGTGAAGGCCTTGGCCGGCAGGTTGAACAGCACCCGCGCGTCCGACCGCCACTGCGTGATCACCGACAGGCGGCCGTAGGCCTTGCTGCCCGGCTTGGCGACCAGACGGTCCGCGACCTCCTTCTGGAACATCAGCGTCAGACTGACGAACTCCTCGATCCGCCCCAGCCAGCCGATCAGCAGCGGCGTCGCCACGTTGTAGGGCAGGTTCGCCACGATGGCCCGCGGGGCCGGGGCGATGTGAATGGGATCGACCTCCAACGCGTCGCCCTCGACGATGGACAGCCGCCCGTTCGCCGCCTGGATCACGTCCTGCAACGCCTCGATGAAGCGGTGGTCGCGCTCGATGGCGATGACCTGCTTCGCCTTGGTCGCCAGAAGGGCGCGGGTCAGCCCGCCCGGACCGGGGCCGATCTCCACCACCGTCACGCCGGTCATGTCGCCCGCCGAGCGCGCGATGCGGCCCGTCAGGTTGAGGTCGAGCAGGAAGTTCTGCCCCAGCGCCTTGCGGGCATCCAGCCCGAAACGGGCGATCACCTCGCGCAGCGGCGGCAATGCCTGCGGGTCGAAAGCGGTGGGCATGGGGCCAGACATGGGGGCGGGATCGGGCGTGGCGTCGGTCATGGCCGCACTTATAGGACGGCGCAGGCCCGCCGTCATCTGCCGCGCGTCGTCGTCACCCTTCGCTTTTGAGCGCGATGTTCTCCGGCGTGGCGTCGAGACGGCCCGTGCAGGTGATGCGTCGCCCGTCGTCGAAGGCCTGGGACGGCTTCGGCCCGATGGTCACCTGCAACACCACCGTGTCGGCCAGTTGGTCGCCCAGATCCTGGGGCCGGTCGCCGCCCTGGGAATCGTGGCTGAACACGCTCTCCAGATACCAGGCCGCCCCGCCCGCCCCCTGCGGCCCGCCGCGGACCAGCGCGCCGGCCAACCGGGTGTAGACATCCTTGCACACCTCCTCGGTCCGGTTGCGCGGCAGATCGACGAAGTTGGCATAGGCGACGATCCGCCGGTCCTGGAAGCGGTAGAAGACGCCGCTTCGCGACACCTCCGTCCGCAGATCGCGGGACAGCCCGTCCACCGTGTCGTGCAGGTCGCCGCGCAGCCGGGTCATGCCCCAGTCGAGCAGGGTCACCGGCTCCCGCGCCAGCCAGTCCAGCGCGTCGCGGGCCTGAACCGGACCAGAGACGAAGGGCAGAAACATGAAGGACGGCAACAGGACGAGCGCGGCGAAACCCCTCATGGCGTCGGGCCTCCGAACCATCGTTGCGGTGCAACCGTACCAGTGATGCTAAGCCGGGAGCGCGGCCATAGCCAGCCGGATTCCGGGCCGCATGCCGCACCCAAGCCGGGGTACCCCCGTCAGTCCTCCAGCAGGAAGTCGCGCACCGCGGCGATCTGGTCCCCGGTCATCAGCGCCGGGGCGTGGCCGGTGTGGGCGAACTCCACCAGACGGGCCTTGGGGCCGCGGCGGGTCATCTCCTCCGCCGTCTCCGCCGGAAGGATGTCCGAGGTGGCGCCGCGCAGCACCAGAACCGGGCAGCGGATGCGGTCCCAGACGGCCCACAGGTCGACGTCCTCCATCGGCTGCGCCTTGAAGGCCTCGGCGATGGCCGGGTCGTAGGCGAGGCCGTAGCAGCCGTCCGGGCGCCGGCGGGCGCTGTGCTCGGCCATGTGGCGCCACGCCTCGTCGGAAAGCCGCCCGAAGCCCATCAGGACGAAGCGCAAGTAGGACTCCACCGCCGCCAGATCCTCGAACACCGGGTCCTTGCCGACGTAATCGGCGATGCGCTGCAAGCCCGCCTTCGGGATGAAGGGGCCGATGTCGTTGACCACCAGACGGCGGATCGGGCTGTCGGGCTGGGCGGCCAGCAGCATGCCGATCAGCCCGCCCATGGAGGTGCCGACCCAATCCACCTCCTCCACCCCCAGCCGGGCGATCAGCGCCGCCATGTCGGCGCAGTATTGCGGGTAGCCGTAGAGCGTCGGGTTGGCCAGCCGGCCGCTCTTGCCACGCCCCACCACATCCGGGCAGGCGACGCGGTAGCGGTCGGCCAGATCGAGCGCCAGCGCATCGAAATCGCGGCTGTTGCGGGTCAGGCCATGCACACAGACGGCGGTGCGGGCCGCGTCCTCGCGCCCCCACTGGGTGTAGGCGACGCGGTGGAACCCCGCCGCGCTGAGGCCGAGAAAGCTGCGTTCGGACATCGGCACGGGTGGCCCCTCCCCTGTTGGTTCGTCCTCAGCCCTTGCCGGGCTTCGCCAGCTCCGCCGCCTGCCGGACGACCATGGGCGACGGTTCCGCCGCCGCGGCGTCGAAGGGATGCCGCGGCGCGTCGTACAAGCGGCGGATGGCGCGCACGTAGTTCCGCGTCTCCTCGTAGGGCGGAACGCCCCGGTAGCGGTCCACGGCCCGCTCCCCCGCGTTGTAGCCGGCAAGGGCCAGCGTAACGTCCCCCTGGAAATAGGCCAAGAGCCAGCGCAGGTAGCGCACGCCGCCGCGGATGTTCTGGGCGGGGTCGAAGACGTCGGACACCCCGAACCGCTCCGCCGTGTCGGGGATGAGCTGCATCAGACCGGCGGCCTCCTTCGGCGACACCGCGTCGGAGCGGAAAGCGCTCTCCACCCGGATCACCGCCATGACCAGCGCCGGGTCCAGCCCGTACTGGGGCGCGGTCTTGTGGACCAACGCGATGATTTCCGGCGGAGGGGGCGACGCCTCGCGCAGAGGGGCGGCGCCGGGGCGGCACCAGGGACGGACATGGCCCATGCGGCCCGGCACATAGGCGACCAGCCGCCGCGCCTCCTTGTGGCCGCGCGACGCCGCGGCGCGCAGCCACGCCGTGCCGACCCGCTGGTCGCGCTTCACCCCGACGCCGAACAGGAAGCGCCGCGCCATGCGGTAGGAGGCCTCCGGATCGCCCTTCTCCGCCGCCTCGCAGTCGGCCATGCGCGACTCGCGCGAGGAGACGGAGCCGGACTTGCCCGCGGCGAGGGCGGCAGGGGCCGCCAAGGCGACGAAAAGGGCGAAGGTCAAGGGGAGGAAACGCACGGGTTGGCCTTGAAACGGTCTGCAAAACCGCATTGATATGAGGCTGCCCACAGGACACGGCAAGCGCAGGGCAGGGTTACCCTCTTTTCGACACAGCGCGCAGGCGACCGCGCAGCGACCGCGCCCAGCCGCGGACGACAACCAGCGCCGGGCGAATCGCCTCGCGCACCCGCCCTACCACCCGCTTGGCGGCCTGCCAGGGCGGCAGGGCGGTCAGCCAGGCCAGCCAGCGCACCACCCGAACGTAGCACCAGGCGAAAGCCGGAATGGTCAGCAGCTTGTCCTTGCCGATGTGGAACAGCCGCTCCACCAGAGTGACCTTGACCAGTTCCACGGCCCCCAGAAGCAACGCGCCCTGGACCGCGTGCCCGGTCCCCATCAGGTACAGGCCGACCGGCTTCAGCGGCTCCAGAATCACCAGCGGAATCACGAACAGCGCGAGCGTCGGATAGGGGCCGAGGCGGCGGATCCGCGCCGCCAGCCGTTCGGCGAAGCGCTGCCGCCCGATCCAGGCGGCCAGCGGGCGCAACGCCTCCAGCGCCACCGCGTCGATCAGGAAATAGACCAACGCCGCCACGGTCAGCAGGGGACGCAGCACGAAGCGGCGCAGCAGCGCCCCCAACCGGCGACCCGGGCTCCGGTCCAAAGTCCGAGAGGAGGAATCTCCGTTCGAGGTAGCCATTAGGTCTTTCGTCAGGCGTACAGGGGCGTTTCGCCGGCTTGGGTTCGCCGCAGACTTCCACTATCTAACATTTCCGTCATTGTGCGTCTTTCCCCTCGGCTACTCCCGGTGCGTCCCATCGTGCTCGGCCATTACGATCCGTACCTCGTCGCTTTATCCGTCGTCGTCGCCTCTTTCGGCGGCTATGTGGCCCTCGACCTCGCCTCCCACGCGCGGGAAGCCGGGCGGGGTCGGAACGGCTGGCTGGGGGCCGCGGCGCTGGCGCTCGGGGCGGGGATCTGGTCGATGCACTTCATCGGCATGATGGCGATGCGCATGCCCATGCCGGTGTCCTACGACATCCTGCTGACCGCGTTATCCTTTCTCCTGGCGGTCGGGGTATCGGGGACCGGCCTCTTCGCGGTGGCGCACGGCGGGGGCGGCCGGACGACCCTGGCGGCGGCGGGTCTGCTGACCGGCTTCGGGATCGTCTCCATGCATTACGTCGGCATGGCCGGCATGCGGCTGCCGGTGCCGCTGATCTACGACACGCTTCTGGTCGCCGCGTCGGTGGTCATCGCCGTCGCCGCCTCCACCGCCGCGCTCTGGCTCGCTTTCCGCACAGCCAGCCCCCTGCAGCGCCTGTCCGGCGCGCTGGTGCTCGGCGCCGCGGTGGTCAGCATGCATTACATCGGCATGGCCGCCGCCAGCGCGGAGGTAACCGCCATTGGGCATGCCGCCAATACGGACGCCGTCCCGACCGGCGACGACCTCGGCTTCGTGCTGTCCACCCCATCCCTGGCCGTGGGGACCGGGATAGGGACGCTGCTGATCCTCTCGCTGGGGCTGCTTTCCGTCCTGATCGACCGGCGCCGCTCGGCGGAGCGGGCGGCGGGGCAGGAGGCGCGCTACCGCTCCGTCGTCGACACCGCCGTGGACCCCATCGTCGTGATCGACGAGACCGGAACCATCCAGTCCTTCAACCGGGCGGCCGAGACGACCTTCGGCTACGGCGCGGAAGAGGCCATCGGGGCGAACGTCCGCATCCTGATGGCGGAGCCGCACCGCTCCGCCCATGACGGCTACATGGCCCATTTCCGCGAGACCGGCGAGCGGCGGATCATCGGTATCGGGCGCGAGGTCGAGGGTCGGCGCAAGGACGGCTCCCTCTTCCCGCTGGAGCTGTCGGTGGCCGAATGGCACGACGGGCAGCAGCGCCTGTTCACCGGCATCATGCGCGACATCACCGCCCGCAAGGCGGCGGAGGACGCGCTGCACCGCGCCAAGGCGGAGGCGGAGCGCGCCCGCGAGGAGGCCCTGGCCGCCCGCGACAAGGCCGAACGCGCGGACATGGCGAAGACCAAGTTCCTCGCCGCGGCCAGCCATGACCTGCGCCAGCCCGTGCAGTCGCTGTTCTTCTTCGCCCACGCCCTGTCCGACCGGCTCGACGGCCATCCCGCCTCGCCCCTGCTGGCGAGCATGAGCGAGTCGCTGAACGGCCTGCGCACGCTGCTGGACAGCCTGCTGGACGTGTCGCGGCTGGACGCCGGTGTGGTCACCCCCGCGGTGACGGAATTCGCGCTGGGTCCCCTGTTGCAGCGTTTGGCCGACGAGTACCGGGGCCGCGCGGCGGAGGTGGGAATCGCGTTGCGGCACGTCCCCACCGACGCCTGGACGCGCAGCGACCCGGCGCTGGTCGAGCGCATCCTGCGCAATCTCGTGGAGAACGCCATCCGCTACACGGAGAGCGGGCGCATTCTGATCGGCTGCCGCCGCACCGGCAGCACCCTGCGGGTGGAGGTGCTCGACACCGGCATCGGAATCCCCGAGGACAAGCACGACGAGGTGTTCGTCGAGTTTGCCCAACTCGCCAACCCCGAGCGCGACCGGCGCAAGGGGCTCGGGCTGGGGCTTGCCATCGTGCGGCGGCTGGCCGGGCTGCTCGGCCACGAGGTGACCCTGCGCTCCCGGCCGGGACGGGGCAGCGCCTTCGGCCTGACCGTGCCATCGGTCGCGCCGCGCCAGGTGATGAAGACCTGCCGCCCCGCTGCCCAGCCCGCCGCCAACGGTGGAAAGGGGCTGGTCGTGGTGGTGGAGGACGACGCCATCATTCTGCTCTCCATGCGGACCATGCTGGAGGAATGGGGGTACGAGGTGGTGGCCGCCGTCTCCGCGGACGAGGCGGTGGGCACGCTGACCAGCCTCGGCCAGCGCCCCGACATGATCGTCGCCGACTACCGCCTGCGCGAGGGGCGGACGGGGCTTCAGGCCATCCGCGACATCTACGGCGTCTGCGGGGTGCGGGTGCCCGCGCTGGTGCTGACCGGCGACACCGACCCCGCCCGCATCGCCGAGGTCCAGCAGAGCGGCCACCGCCTCCTCCACAAGCCGGTGGCGCCGGAGGTGCTGCGCAACGCCCTGACCTCCGCGGCCTAGGCACCGCCGGCTCCCGACCAAGTCCCGAGTGTGGTTGAAAGCGCGCTCCGTCCCGCTTATGGTCTTGGAAAAAGGCGCGTTTGCGCCGAAACCACAACCAGAATCAGGTTCCAGGAGCGCCCTCCATGAAAGCCATGCTGCTCGGCTTCGCCGCCGCCATCGTCATCGCCGCCGGCGCGTCGGTGGCGTTGACCGCCATCGACCACAGCTCGGCCAGCCGCTTCTCCAGCAGCTCGGTCCGCCTCTGAAGCCTACGCGCGGCGGCGGACGGCCATGGCCTCCGCCGTCGTCAGGGCGGCGATCAGGCTCGACGCGCCGGCCTTGCCCGTGCCGGCGATGTCCAGCGCCGTCCCATGGTCCGGCGAGGTGCGGACGAAGGGCAGCCCCAGCGTGATGTTGACCCCCGTGTCGAAGTCGATGGTCTTCAGCGGGATCAGCGCCTGATCGTGGTACATGCACAGCGCCGCGTCGTAGCCGCGCCGCGCCGCCGCGTGGAACAGCGTGTCGGCGGGCCGCGGCCCCACCGCGTCGATGCCCTCCGCCCGCAGGTCGGCGACCGCCGGGGCGATGACGTCGATCTCCTCCCGCCCCATGGCGCCGCCCTCCCCCGCGTGGGGGTTCAGGGCGGCGACGGCCAGCCGGGGCCGCGCGATGCCGAAGTCGCGGGCCAGCGCCGCCGCGGTGACCCGCCCGGCGTGCAGGATCGCCTCCCGAGTCACCAGCGGCACGGCGTCGCGGACGGAGACATGGATGGTCACCGGCACGACGCGCAGATCCTGCGCGACCAGCATCATCACCGGCTCATCGGTGAGCCCGGCCAGATGGGCCAGATATTCGGTGTGTCCGGGATGGCGGAAGCCGGCGGCGTAGAGCGCCGATTTCTGGATCGGGTTGGTGACGACCGCCGACGCCTCCCCCCGGCGGACCAGCTCGACCGCGCGGTCGATGCTGGCGATCACCGCCGCCCCGTTGGCCGGGTCGGGCCGGCCCGGCGTGACCGGCGCCGCCAGCGGTTGGGGCAGCACCGGCAAGGCCGCGTCGAACAGCGCAGCACCCTCGGCCATGCTGCCCACCGCCCTGACCGGCACCGGCAGGCCGAGCCGTGCGGCGAGCGCCTCCAGGCGGGCGGGATCGTCCAGAAGGACGAAGGGCGGCACCGCGCCGTCCGCGCGGGCCGCCCCCCTGGCCATCGACCAGGCCTTAAGTGCGATCTCCCCGCCGATCCCCGCCGGCTCGCCCATGGTCAGGGCAAGCGGCGGCCGGACGCCGGATGTGGTCATCAGTTGCGGATCTCCACGAAGGCGGTGCGGCGCAGATCGCGCAGGTAGCGGCGGGCCAGCAGGTCGGCGCGCTCGTTGATCAGGTCGCGCTCGATCTCCTCGCGCGGCGGCATCTTGATGTCCTTCGGATCGATCGGCGGCGGGGCCGGCGCGGCGACCGGCTGCGGCTCGGCCTCCGGCGGCGGCTCGATCATCGGCACGTCGCGCTTGCAAACGATCAGGATGACGGCGCCGCCCGGGCTCATCAGCACCGGGCTGGGCTGGCCAAGCGGGATGCCGACGGCGAGCTGCTGGAGGCCCGGCGCGAGGTCCTTGACCCGCAGCGTGCCCATGTCGCCCGACTCCGGAATGCCCATGGCGCGTGCCTTCTCGTCGAAGTCGGCGCAGCTCTTGATCGACTTGCGCAGCTTCTCCGCCTGGGCCTGGACCGCCTTCAGCTCCTCCTTCGAGGGGGCCGGGATGACGATCTGCTTCATGTTGACCTTGGCCTTGGCCAGATCGGGCTTCGGCTGGGGCCGCGGGCGCGGCGGCGGGGCCGGCGGCGGAGCGCTGGAGGCGGTGCTGCCGAAGGGCCGCTGGTCGCGCACCAGCAGGACGTGATAGCCGGTCGCCGTGCGCACCGGCGAGGAGAGCTGGCCGGCGCGCATGGTGGACAGGGTCTTGTCCAGCTCCGCGTTCAGCTCGCCCGTGCGGACCCAGCCCATGTCGCCGCCCGAGGCGGCGCCGGCGGACTGCGAGAACTGGCGGGCCAAGGCGGCGAAGTTGCCGCCGCGGCGCACTTCCTCGACCAGCCGGTCGGCGTTGCGCCGCACCTCCTCGTCCTGGTCGGGGCTGTCGACAGCCAGGAATATCTCGGCCACCAGATACTCCGGCTTGCCGATGTTGGCCTTGATGCGCTGCATCACGGCGTCGATCTCCTCGTCGCCGATCACCACCTCCTGGCGGATGCGGCGCTGCATCACGCGCTGCCAGGACAGCAGCGCCCGCACCTGCTCGCGCAGGGTGGAAACCGGGACATTCTGGGTCTTCAGCATGGCCTCGAGCTGCGGTCGACCCATGCGGTTCTGTTCGGCGATGCGCCCGATGGCCTCGTCGATCTCCTTCGACGGAACCGAGACGCCGAGCCGCTTGGCCTCCTGGAGCTGGAGCCGCTCATCGACCAGCTGGCGGAGCACCTGCGGGGTCAGGCGCTGGCGCGTCTCCGCGCTGTCCTGCACGCCGGCGTTCAGCAGAGCGAGGCGGATCCGCGCGTGCACGTCGGACAGCGAGATGACCTCGTCGTTCACGACGGCGGCGATGCGTTCCGCGGGGCCTTGCGTTCCCGCCGCCGGGCTGTTCGGAGCGTTGGGAGCCCGCGTCTGGGCCGCGGCGGGCGCTCCGGCGGCAAGAAGGGCGCAGGCGGTCGCCACGGCGAAGGCAGACCGGACGGCTCGCAAACTCTGCATGGTGCTCCAGACTCCAGAGGTGGTTGCCGTTTAATACGGCCCCCCTGGGCGCGTGTAAACGGAATCGTGGGTCGCATCCTGGAACGGAATTGTGTCCAAAGACCGGGCAACCGGCGTCAGCCGCCCCAATTCCGGCGTCAACCATCCTCCAGATGCAGCAGCGCCGCGGTGCCCAGAAGCACGCTGATGCAGGCCGGACTCCAGGCCGCCATGGCCAGCGGAATGGTTTCGGAGATGCCGAAGGTGCGGATCACGTCGGTCATCACGAACAGCACGAATCCGGTCAGGACGCCGCCGGACACCATGGTCATCGTGCCGCCCCGCCGCGGCAGCCGCAACGAGAAGGCCGCGGCAAACAGCACCATCGCCACGTAGAGCAGGGGCTGGGACAGCAGCGACTGGTAATGCAGCCGGTGCCGCACCGCCGGAAATCCGGTGGCTTCCAGCGTGCGGATGAACTGCGGCAGTTCCCAGAAGGAGATCGTCTCCGGCGAGGCGAAGCTCTCCTCGATGGTGGTCCGGTTCAGCTCCGTCGGGATGACATAGGTCGGAACCGTCTCCGGTTCCTTCTTGCCAAGGTTGATCGTGGCGTTCTGCAACTCCCACTTACGGTCGCGCAGCACGGCCTGCAGCGCGTCCACCCGTCCAATATAGGTCATGCTGCTGTCGAAGCGCAGCACGATCACCTGCGACATCTCGAAGGTCAATGGATTCACCCAATCAGCATGGATGAAGTACTGCTCCCCCGCTTCCTGCTGGCGCAGCCAAAGTCCACTGCGCGAGACGTCGAAACTGCTGGACTTCAGCTTCAGGTAGCGGTCCTGAAGCTGGTTGTACTTGGCGATGAAGACGGCACCGACCGGGTTGATCATCGTCACCTTCACCGCGCCGATCATCAGCGCGGCGATCAGCACCGGGGTCAGGAACTGCCACGCCGACACGCCGACCGCGCGGGCCACCACCAGCTCCGCGCTGCGCGTCAACCGCCAGAAGGTGAACATGCCGCTGAACAGGATCACGAAGGGGAAGATCTGCTGGCCGATTTCCGGCAGCTTCAGCAGGGCCATGCGCAGGACCAGCCAGAAGGTGATGTCCGGCTTGCTTCCGGCGCGGCGCAGCAGCTCGACGACGTCGAGCAGCAGGATGATCGACAGCAGGATGCCGAGCAGCAGCAGAAACCAGGTGACGAACTGGCGCCCGATGTAGCGCGACAGCGTGGCGGATGAATACATGGGCTCCGGCCTCCCCGGCCGATCGACGGGCGGTACGCGGCGCGCCGGGGGCTTCCACCACGGCGTGCCGGGGCTATGTACTGCGGACGGGCGCGGGAAACAACCGGTCCGCGCCTTGACAGGGCGCACGGGAAGGTCTTTATCCCAGGGTGGTTGCGGATCGATCCCACCCGCCCCGGCGCCCGCGCGCCGGCCGTCCCAGCCGAGAGGAGCCCGAGAGGAGCCGATGAAGTTCGCCTTTGCGAAGCCCGCGCTGCCCAAGTCCGGCACCGTCGCCGTCACCGTCGCCACCGATCGCGCGCTCGGCGCCGCGGGGCGGGATCTCGACCAGAAGACGGGCGGCACGCTGTCCCGCGCCATGAAGGCCAGCCGCTTCACCGGCAAGACGGAGGAGACGCTGGCCATCCTCGCCCCCGCCGGGGTCGAGTTCGACCGCGTCCTCCTGGTCGGCATCGGCAAGGGGGAGGATCTGTCCGAAGCCACCCTCCAGGCCGTCGGCGGCGCCATCGTCGCCGCCCTGGACAAGTCCGGCGAGACGGAGGTTTCCGTCCTGCTCGACCTGCCGGACGGCGGCACCGTGGCCCCCGACGCGGCGGCGGCGGAACTGGCCTTCGGCGCGCAGCTCCGCTCCTACCGCTTCGACAAGTACCGGACGACCGAGAAGAAGGAGGCCAAGCCCTCCCTCAAGAAGATCATCGTCCTGACCACGGAGCCGGACACCGCCAAGCGCGCCTTTGGCCGCCTGGAGCCGCTGGCCGAGTCCGTCGCCTACACCCGCGACCTTGTGTCGGAGCCGGCCAACGTCCTGAACCCGGAAAGCCTCGCCGACCGTTGCCGGGACCTGACCGACGTCGGCCTGCAGGTCGAAGTGCTGGACCTCAAGAAGCTGAGGAAGCTCGGCATGGGCGCGCTGATCGGCGTCGCCCAGGGCAGCGCCTTCGAGCCGCGCGTCGTCGTGATGCGCTGGGACGGCGCCCCCGACGCCGAGGACCGCCGCCCGCTCGCCTTCATCGGCAAGGGCGTGACCTTCGACACCGGCGGCATCTCCATCAAGCCCGCCGCCGGGATGGAGGACATGAAGTGGGACATGGGCGGGGCCGCGGTGGTCATCGGCACCATGCGCGCCTTGGCCGCCCGCAAGGCGAAGGTGAACGCCGTCGGCATCGTCGGGCTGGTCGAGAACATGCCCTCCGGCACCGCGCAGCGGCCCGGCGACGTGGTGACCTCGCTGTCCGGCCAGACCATCGAGGTGATCAACACCGACGCGGAAGGCCGCCTTGTCCTTGCCGACTGCCTGACCTACGCGCAGGAGACCTTCAAGCCGCGCCTGTTGGTGGACCTCGCCACCCTGACCGGTGCGGTCATCATCGCGCTGGGCCATGAGCACGCCGGCCTGTTCGCCAACGACGACTGGCTGGCCGAGAACCTGCTGGCCGCCGGCAAGTCGGTGGGCGAGCCGCTGTGGCGCCTGCCGATGGGCGACGCCTACGACAAGGACATCAACTCCGACATCGCCGACATGAAGAACGTCGGGTCGGGCCGCGGGGCCGGCAGCATCGTCGGCGCGCAGTTCCTCAAGCGCTTCGTCGAGGACCTGCCCTGGGCGCACATCGACATCGCCGGCGTCGCCTGGTCGAAGAAGGACACGGCCACCGTGCCAAAGGGCGGCACCGCCTTCGGCGTCCGCCTGCTCGACCGCTTCGTGGCGAACTATCACGAGAGCAAGTAAGCTCCAGCCCTCTCCCCTCCGGGGAGAGGGTGCCCGCGCAGCGGGTGGGTGAGGAGGGTGCGCTTTTGCCGAACGCATCGACACGCACATCCCCCTCACCCCAACCCTCTCCCCTCTGGGGAGAGGAGAATTTCCACGAGGGGCCATGACCGAGGTCCGTTTCTATCACCTCCAGCGGCGCACGCTCGAACAGGCGTTGCCGAAGATTCTGGAAAAGGTCCTGGAGCGCGGCTGGCGCGCCGTCGTCCTGGCCGGCTCGCCGGAGCGGGTGGACGCGCTCAATCAACATTTGTGGACCTACGATGCCTCCTCCTTTCTGCCCCATGGCGCGGCGCGTGACGGCTTCGCCGCGGAACAGCCGGTCTGGCTGACCGCCGACGAGGAGAACCCCAACGGGGCCACCGTCCTGGTGCTGGTGGACGGGGTGACCAGCGACACGATGGGGTCCTTCGATCTCGTCTGCGACCTGTTCGACGGCAACGACGGGGACGCGGTGCTCGCCGCGCGCGACCGCTGGAAAGTCTGTAAGGCCGCCGGGCATTCCCTCACCTACTGGCAACAAAGCGACCGAGGCGGCTGGGAAAAGCGCGCCTGAAACCGACTGTTTTTGTATGCTTTGAAGCATTCTTCGAATGATACCGCTAACGCGGTACAATAATGCTTTCATTTGTCTCAACCGTTCTTGACGGGCCTCCTGTGCACAAGGTTAATCTAAAACCCGTAAAATCCCGCGGGGCGACGCACAGGTGGAGGGCAATATGCAATGGTGCGTCCGACGGGCCGGGACGGCTCCGCCATGACCCGCAGCGCTCTTGACCCGACCTTGGCGCGGGACGTCAAGGACGCCGCCATCCTGATCGTCGACGACAACGCCTCGAACGTCGATCTGGTGCGCGACATCCTGATCCACGAGGGCTACACCGCCGTGCGGGGGGAAACCGACCCACGCCGGGTTCCCGCCCTCTGCGAGGCGCAGCGCTTCGACCTTCTGCTGATCGACATCCGCATGCCGCACATGAGCGGTTTCGATCTGATGGAGCGCGTCAACGCCCTGTACGGCGACGATTACGTGCCCATCCTGGTGCTGACCGCCCACACCGACCAGGAGACGCGGCGGCGCTCGCTGGAGCTGGGGGCCAACGACTTCCTCACCAAGCCCTTCATCGCCTGGGAGCTGCTGCACCGGGTGCGCAGCGTGCTGGAAATCCGCAAGCTCTACCAGCGCGCCGGCGAGCAGAACCGCGGGCTGGAGCGCCGCGTGTCGGAGCGCACGGCGGAACTCAGCACCGCCCTCGAGGCCGCCCGGCAGGCCGACCGGGCCAAGCTCGACTTCCTCTCGGTGACCAGCCACGAGCTGCGGACCCCCCTGAACGCCATCATCGGCTTCGCCGAGGTGCTGTCCAGCGAGGCGCACGGGCCGCTCGGCCATCGCGACTATCTGGACTATGTCCGGCTGATCGAGGAGAGCGGCAAGGCGCTGCTCGGCATGGTCAACAACATCCTGGACTTCACGCGGGGGTCCGGCGGCATTGACCTCGCCGAGTCGACCATCGACCTGCCCGGCCTGCTGATCCACTGCATCGATCTGCTCGGCGCCAAGGCGCAGGCCAAGTCGCAGACCATCACGCTTCAGCCGGGACCGCCCGTCACGCTGCGCGCCGACCAGCGCCGCCTGGTGGAGATGATCGTCCATCTGCTGGACAACGCGGTGAAGTTCGGCCACCGGGGCGGGCGGGTCTCGCTGCGGATCGCCCTGCAAGGCGGGATGGTCGCCATCGCCGTCGCCGACGACGGCCCCGGCATCCCGCCGGACATCGTCGACCACGTCTTCAGCCCGTTTATCCAGGGCGAACGTTCGCTCGTGCGCCAGCACGAGGGCATCGGCCTCGGCCTGCCCATCGTCCGCCGCTTCGCCGAACTGCACGGCGGTCGCGTGGAGTTGGACAGCGCGCCGGGGCACGGCACGACGGTCACCATCCTCCTGCCCGCCGCCCGCCTGACGGCCCCGCCCATCGCCGGCTTGAAGGAATCGCGGGCGCAGTAGGGATGCCGCGCCTCACGGGATGCGGTACCCGGCTTCGGCCGGCCTATTCGGCGAGGCCGGGCTCCTGCAAGGGCCCCAACTCGGCGTCGGCGGAGCTGGACGGCGCGGTTTCCGGAAGCCCCAGGAACAAAGCGGCCAGCGCGATCAGGGCCATCGCCCCAGCCGTGAAGAAGGCGGCTGAATAGCCGAAGCGGTCCACGATCACGCCGGTGACGAAGCCGCTGGTCGCGGCCCCCACCCCCTGCATCGTGGCGACCGCCCCGAAGGCGAGGTTGTAGCGCCCGGTGCCGCGCATCAGATCGGCGATCACCAGCGGCGTCAGGGCCGTGAAGATTCCGGCGCCGGCCCCATCCAGAAGCTGGACGCCGATCAGCCAGGCGCTGTTGTCCGACAGGGTGTAGAGGACGGCCCGCAACGGCAGGATGGCGAAGCCGATCAGAAGGATCGGCTTGCGGCCCAGACGGTCGGCCGTCCGTCCCACCAGGATGGCGATGGGAAGCATGACGAGCTGGGCGGCGATGATGCAGGACGACATCATGACCGTCGCCCATTCCGGATGCGCCGCGGCCAGCTTCTGCCCGACCAGCGGCAGCAGGGGAGCGTTGGCGAAATGGAACAGCAAGGCGCAACTGCCGAAGATCAGCAGCGGGCGGCACTGGACCAGGATGCCCATGCCCGACACCTTCTCCCCGTCGCCCGCTCCGCCATCCGACCCGCCGCCTGCCGGCGCCTCCACCCCGCGGGCGCGGCGCTGGTCGATGGCGGAGGCCGGGATCGACAGGACGGCGATTGATGACAGGACCGCGAACACCGGCACCAGCAGAAAGACCGCCTGCTGGGAGAACAGCCAGCCGACCAGCCCGGCGAGCGCCGCCACGCCGACGTTGCCCGCATGGTCGAAGGCGGCGTTGCGCCCCATCCGCCGGGCGAGCAGGCGCTGCGGGACGAGGCCGAGAGTCAGGGCCGCCACCGCCGGGCCGAACACGTCCCCGACCACCGCGATCAGCGTGTTCGCGATCAGGACCGGCCAGAAGTTGGGGAACAGGTAGATGCACAGCGCCCCCGCGCCCAGCACGACCAGCGCCAGGACAATGGCCTCGCGCTTGCGGTGGGTGGAGTCGATGGCCGCGCCGATCGGCGTCTGCACGGCAAGCCCGATCCAGCCGGCGAGGCTGGTCACCAGACCGACCTCGGACTGGCTCCAATGCTGCTGGGTCACCAGAAAGACGTTGAGGTAGGGACCGAGCGCCCCACGCACGTCCGCCAGCAGGAAATTCACGGCGTCCAGCGACGCCGGCCGGAAGCCGCGACCGGTTTCGCCCGGGGGCGCCGACACCCGTCCAGTGCTGTCAGCAGGCAACGCGCTCTCCCTTCCAAGGATCTGGCAGAAAGACTGTGGCCAGAGGCAAAGGCTAGGAACAGCGGGCACTGCAAAACAGCACCACGACGCGGGGTCATTCAAAATGATCGTGACGGGATGATCAAATCATCCCAAGGCGCCGACAAACAAAAAGTTGGCAGAAAAGCCCACAACAACAACCGGAAACTGTGCTACGAGCAACTTTCAAAGCTCTCGGCGCTAATTCGTTTCCACACGCATGAGATCGCCCAGCTTGTCGAGCAGGTAATCCAGATCCTCCGCGGCAAGATCCTCGTACTGGGTCAGGATGCGCTCGATCACCCGGCGGCGGTGGCGTTCGATGTCGTGCGCCTCGCCGTCGTAGGGTGTCTCCTTCAGCACGTCCAGGGCGATCCGGCAGGCGGGCAGCAAGGGCGGCGGCTGCTTGGCCTTGTCGTAGATGGACTTCAGACCCAGCCGTCCCGCGTCGTGGATCAGCAGGCGGGCGTTGGTCAGCGGCACATTGGCCAGATGGGACAGCGCCGTCTCGAAGAAGGCGCTGTCCCCCATGCACAGCGCCCGCACCAGCAGCGACGGGGTCAGGCGGCCGCTGCGTGACAGTTGCGCGACCAGCCGCTCCAGCGCGCCCTCGTCGCTTTCCCCGGAGAACAGGGCGACGGTGGCGCGTTCGCGGCTTTGCAGGATCAGGTCGGCGGCGACCTTGGCCGGCAGGTCGTGGTTGGCCACCAGATGCTGCTGGAGCTTTTCCGAGACCACGGCGACCAGCCGTTCGGCGATGGTGATCGGCAGGCGGGCGCGCTGGACCAGCGGTTCCTGCACGGTTTCGCTGTCGGCGAAGCGCTCGATGACCCGGCCGAGCGTCTGCTCGCCGAGATCCGCGCTCTCGTTGGCGACCAGGACCGCCACCGCCCCTTCCGACGCCGTGTCGATCAGCGCGTCGGCGACGCTGGCCGACAGGGCCGGGCGCTGCGCGATGGCGGTGTGCTTGGCGTCGGTGCCGGTCCGCACCAGCTCGACGAGGTCGGCGTCGGTCAGCACCGTGGAGACGCTGAGCACGGGGATCGCCACGGCCTCCACGTCGCGGGCCAGCATCAGCGCGACGTCGCGCGGCAGCGCCGGGTTGGCCTTGAGGTTCTCGGCCAACGACTGGCGCACGCGCACCACGGCGTCGCGCGCCATGAAGCGGATGATGTCCTCGGCGAGCCGGCGCTCGCTGTCCGACAAGGTGGTTGCGGAAAATTGCTTGGCGATCTTGACCGCCAGTTCGGAACGGCTGTTCGGCGACGGGTCCGACAACAGCCGGGACACGTCGTCCTTGGTGAGTTGGTCGCTCATGGGTCCCGGACCCTTTCCTGCCCTGCGTCGCTCCCCGCGCCTCGGATTCGTGCATCAGAGGGAACGAATGTATTCAGGTCATGATCGGACCAAAGCATTGAGCCTTTGTTAACGACGATTTCCCGGGCAAGCGCGGTCTCGGCCGCTCCTCACCAGCCGCCCCTTCCCCAGCCGCCGTGCCGGTGATGGTGACGGGGGCCGCCATGGTGACCACCGCGATGCCCCCCATAATAGCCACCGTAGTAGGGGCGGCCATACACGACGGGAGGCGGTGCATAATAGCGATACTGCGGGCGCTCGTAATAGCCGTAGCCATAGGACCGGTGTCCGTAGCCGTAAACGGGACCGGGCGTCCCGGCGGCGACGTAGCAGCCGGACAGCAGAAGGGCGGCAAAGGTCAGAAGGGACAGCGAGCGGAGCGTCGACATGGGCGTTCCTGTCAGGGATCGCGGCCCGGAAAGTGGGCCGTACTGGCAGGATGAACACCTGATTTGGGGAAATTATTCCGAAGGATGTCTAAGAGTGAAAAGGCACCCCTCCAATTAAAGGAAGCATCATATCGAGCCGATTTTTCGTTGGCGAACGCCCGGTTGAACTCCGCCCTCAAAGGTAAATTCCACCCCAGCCGCTTCCAACGCCTGACGCAACGCTGCAAGGGTTGCACGGCGTGGCGACGACGCCTCCTTCTCGAATCCGCGAATGGTGATCGCACTTACCTGGGCGGCTTTTGCGAGTTCCTCTTGGGTCCAATCGAGTAGGCCGCGA
The DNA here is from genome assembly GCF_042657465.1 of Azospirillum himalayense. NCBI lineage: Bacteria > Pseudomonadati > Pseudomonadota > Alphaproteobacteria > Rhodospirillales > Azospirillaceae > Azospirillum > Azospirillum himalayense. The sequence goes on from NZ_JBHSLC010000004.1 coordinate 206,584, forward strand.
GCGGCTCGGCATTGGGCTGGTGTGATCATGGCCGCATTCTGCCAAGGCTTCGAAAAACCGTATATTCATCCTTTTTCGCTTGCCCGTTGCAAGCTTCGTAATATGATGTAAGCATCGTTTTTCAATACTTTTTCCGGAGGTTTGCTGTGCCCAAACTCTCCCGTCGCCGCCTTCTGGCTGGCGCAACGTCTGCGCCAATGACCATTCCAACATTCGACAATGCAATCCGAAACCAAATCAACCAGGACTCGGACGACCCCATGCTGGCGCTCTGGCAGGAATGGTGCACTGCCCTGAAAGACGCTCGGGCGAAGGAGACGGAACGGCGGCGGATCGAACGGGAGATGGTCACCCGGTTCGGTTATCCGCGGGTGCTGGTCGCGCGCGGGGCCAGCGGGCGGAGAGATGTCTACGCCACGACCGAGCGGGACGTGACGCGGGCACTCATCGGAGCGGCGGATGCGAAGGAGCGGTACGGCCGGCTGGTGGCGGATCTCGACCAACAGCAGAAGCGCTGGGACATTGAGGCCCAGTGGCTCGGGCTGGATGTCATGGAACGGGAGGAGGACGCGGCATGGAAACGGGTGGATGCCCTGACCGCACGGGCCGAACATGTGCCGGCCCGTTCCCTGCGTGGGATCGTGGTGAAGCTCACCGTCGCGGTGGCGCTCCGCGAAACCTACGGCGCGGAAGAGACGGAGTTTCCCTGGCCCATCCTCGGCGCGGCGCTGAAGGATTTGCAGACCATGACGGGGGCCTAGGGAAAGAGGAAAGCCTCGCCCCACCCTCCCCCGCGACGGAGGGAGAGGGTGGTGATGTGGCGATCAGCGCCGTCCCCGGCGACCCTGCTTCTTCGGAGCGCCTTCGGGAATGCCGCGGCCCTGACGGGCGGAGCTGATGCCGATGCTGCCCGGCTGCTCCAGCCCGAGGTCCATCGCCTCCAGGCGGCGGAGTTCGTCGCGCAGGCGGGCGGCCTCCTCGAACTCCAGGTCGGCGGCGGCGGCCTTCATGCGCTTCTCCATGTCGGCCATCACGGACTTCAGGTTGTGGCCGACCAGTTCCGACGCGTTCAGGCCGGTCTTCACGGTGACGTGGTCGCCGCGCTCGTACACGCTCTCCAGAATGTCGCCGATGGCCTTCTTCACGGATTCCGGCGTGATTCCGTGCTCCAGATTGTACGCCCGCTGCTTCTCGCGGCGGCGCGCCGTCTCGTCGATGGCGTACTGCATGCTGCCGGTGATCTTGTCGGCGTAGAGAATCGCCCGCCCCTCGACGTTGCGCGCGGCGCGGCCGATGGTCTGGATCAGCGAGGTCTTGGAGCGCAGATAGCCCTCCTTGTCGGCGTCCAGAATGGCGACCAGCGAGCATTCGGGGATGTCCAGCCCCTCGCGCAGCAGGTTGATGCCGACCAGCACGTCGTAGGCGCCGAGCCGCAGGTCGCGGATGATCTCGATGCGCTCCAGCGTCTCCACGTCGGAGTGGATGTAGCGCACGCGCAGCCCCGCCTCGTGCATATACTCGGTCAGCGCCTCGGCCATCTTCTTGGTGAGGGTGGTGACCAGCACGCGGTTGCCCTTCGCCACCACCTCCTTGCACTCGTGGATCAGGTCGTCCACCTGCGTCTCGGTAGGACGGATGATCACCTCCGGGTCGATCAGGCCGGTCGGGCGGACCACCTGCTCGGCGAAGACGCCGCCGGTGCGCTCCATCTCCCAGGGGCCGGGGGTGGCCGAGACGAAGACCGTCTGCGGGCGCATGCCCTCCCACTCCTCGAACTTCAGCGGGCGGTTGTCCATGGCGCTGGGCAGGCGGAAGCCGTATTCGGACAGCGTCTCCTTGCGCATCCGGTCGCCGCGGTACATGCCGCCGATCTGCGGCACCATGACGTGGCTTTCGTCCACGATCAGCAGCGCGTCGCCCGGCAGATACTCGAACAGCGTCGGCGGCGGCTCGCCCGCCGCGCGGCCGGTCAGGTAGCGGGAATAGTTCTCGATGCCGGCGCAGGCGCCGGTGGCCGCCATCATCTCGATGTCGAAGGTCGTCCGCTGCTCCAGCCGCTGCGCCTCCAGCAGCTTGCCCTGGGCGTTGAACTCCTCCAGCCGCAGCTTCAGCTCGCGCTTGATCTGCTCGATGGCCTGATTGAGCGTCGGCTTGGGCGTCACATAGTGGCTGTTGGGATAGATGCGCACGGCCTCCAGCGAGGCGATCTTCTCGCCGGTCAGCGGATCGATCTCGTGGATGCCCTCGATCTCGTCGCCGAACAGCGAGATGCGCCAGGCGCGGTCCTCCATGTGGGCGGGGAACAGCTCCACCGTGTCGCCGCGCACCCGGAACAGGCCGCGCCCGAAGGCCGCGTCGTTGCGCTTGTACTGAAGCTCGGTCAGCTTGCGCAGCAGATCGGGCTGCGCGACCACCTCGCCCTTGCGCAGGTCGACGGTCATCTCCGAATAGGTTTCGACCGAGCCGATGCCGTAGATGCAGGATACCGACGCCACGATGATGACGTCGTCCCGCTCCAGCAGCGCCCGCGTCGCCGAGTGGCGCATCCGGTCGATCTGTTCGTTGATCGAGGATTCCTTCTCGATGAAGGTATCGGTGCGCGGAACGTAGGCTTCCGGCTGGTAGTAGTCATAGTAGGAGACGAAGTATTCCACCGCGTTGTTCGGGAAGAAGGACTTCATCTCGCCATAGAGCTGCGCCGCCAGCGTCTTGTTCGGGGCGAGCACCAGGGTGGGGCGCTGGACGTGCTGGATGACGTGCGCCATGGTGAAGGTCTTGCCGGACCCGGTGACGCCGAGCAGCACCTGGTCCTTCTCGCCGGCGCGCAGCCCCTCGGTCAGCTCCCCGATGGCGCGCGGCTGGTCGCCGGAGGGTTTGAACTCCGACACCAGTTCGAACTTCTTGCCAGCCTCCAGCTTGGGCAGGGACTTCTGCGGGAGGGCGGTCAGGACGGGATGGGACATGCGGGTGCGCTCGCGCCAGGGGTACGGAACGGGAACTGAGTATATGGCCCACCCCGCCCCCGCTGTCGAGCGTGGGCTTGTCCCTTTGTTCATAGGCCGCGATCACAACGCACCCACCCAGCCGAAGAACACAGCGCCATGTCCAGGGCACGCTGCCGCGGCGGGGGCGCCGCCGCCCTCGCCGCTGCCCTAGCCGCTGCCCTCGCCCCCAGGGCAGCACCGACATTCCGGTCATAAGCACACACAGCAAACGTCTTTCGGGATTACTTGGGTATGACTTGACAAAGTTATCCACACATAAGCGTGGAATCAAAAAATAATGCGTCACGATGTTATTTTTCCCTTTCATTCCGTAAATTGCTTTCGCCACTATTGAAGAAAGAAACAAGAAAACGTAATCACGGCACCAATCGCCGCCCCTGGCGGTTTGTGCGTGGACCTTTTTGCCCACAGGCAAAATAAAACTGCCTTTCATTCTGTTATCTTTCAACCGAAGGCAAGATCAGGCCTCCGGAATGGCTCGGCCGTTTATTTCCATAAATATCATTTCTGATTTACTTCCTCTGAAACAAGAATGGATTGCGGCCATGAATGTTCTTGTGGGGCAATGGCGGTTGTCGGCTTGGCGCCGGATCGCGGGAGACGGGACCGTCACCTATCCGTTCGGCGAGGACGCAACCGGCCTGCTGATCTACACGGCCGACGGCCACATGGCGGTGCAGATGACGGCCGCCGGCCGGCCCAAACTGGACACCACCGATCCACGCGGCGGCAGCACCGAGGAGCGCGCCGCGGCTTATTCCACCTGCCTGGCCTATGTCGGCCGCTATGAGGTGAACGGCAGCGAGGTCACCCACCGCCTCGACGGCTGCACCTTCCCCAACTGGTCCGACACGGTGCAGGTGCGGCCCTTCACCTGCGACGGTGAAGGTCTGGTGCTGCGCACGCCACCCAGCCAGATCGACGGCATCACCGTGGTGAACGAGATGTCGTGGATCTGGGACGGGCATTTCCGCGACGCCGCGCATCATCCCACGGCCGGGCATGCCGCACCCCGCTCCACGCCCTCTTCCCTGCCACCCGACCCGACATCGAGCGGAGACCGTCCGATGACCCAATCCCAGATTCAGCCCGCCCGCGCCCGGGCGGCGGCCCACACCGCCGTCCTGGACAAGCATCCGCCACGGGCGGCGCATCAGCAGACCGACCTGGCGTCGCTGGCCCGCTACATGTTCCTGCTGATGCTGCGCAACGTGACCAGCGACGGCTATGTGATCGAAGACCCGACCCGCCCCGGCCAGTTCTCGCTCCCGGGCTGCGTGGTCGCCGCTCCGTCCTTTCCCGCCAACACGCCGGGCGTCGATCAGGACTACGTCTACAACTGGGTGCGCGATGCCGCCATCACCGCGCTGGAACTGGTCGAGGGCGACCTGCCGGCATCACCCGACGGCAGCATCGAGGCGCTGAACGACTACGTCGTCTTCGTCCAGACGTGCCAGAGCAACGCCGCCCCGACGCTGGCACACGCCTGCTTCACCATCGACGGCCAGTCGCGCCCGTGGACGGAGCAGTCCGACGGGCCGGCGATCCAGACCATCGCCCTTCTGCGCGCCTACTCCCAGCTCAGCGGTTCGTCCCAGGTCATCGCCAAGGAGGTTATCGCCCGCAATCTGGAGTTCCTGCTGGGCAATTACCAGAACCCGACGACGAACCTCTGGGAGGAGCACCAGGGTCTGTCCTTCTTCGCCCGCGCGGTCCAACTCCACTGTTTCCGGGAGGTCGCCGCCAACACGCTCGGCATCCCGGTTCCGCAGGGAGTCGCCGATGCGGCCAACTGGCTGGAGCGGGCGTTGCAGAACCACTGGAACGGCCAGTGTTACGTGACGCTGCTCGCCTCCGATTCCACTCCCGGCGTGTCGGCGGTGCCGGGCAACCTGAATTACGACCCGAACATCGACATCGTCTGCGCGAGCGTCTACGGCGCCGTGCCGGTCACCGATACGAAGCTGCTGGCCACCGCGGCGGCGCTGCGCGGCCAGTGGGCGGACGACGGTTCCGCGTGGCAGTACCCGATCAACGTCGACGACCGGGCGCGCGGCATCGGTCCGCTGCTGGGCCGTTATCCCGGCGACATCTATGACGGGGACGTGTCCGATCCGGTGCAGGGCGGGCATCCCTGGGCCCTGTGCACCGCCAACCTCGCCGAGCTGTATTACCGGCTTGCCGCCGAGATCGAGCGCGCGCAGGCGGTCCCGCTGGACGACCTTTCGCGGCCCTTCTTCGCCCAGGTGGGCATCACCGGCCCCCAGCCGCCCGCCCAGGTGGCCGAGGCCCTGCGCGCCGCCGGCGACGCCATGCTGCGCGCGGTCGTCTTCCACAGCGACCATTACGAGCTGAGCGAACAGTTCGACAGCCGGACCGGCTACGAGAAGAGCGTGCGCAACCTGACCTGGAGCTACGCCGCGTTCCTGTCCGCCATCCGCGCCCGCACCCCGCAACAGCCCGTGAAGGCGGCCGTCCGGAAGACCGCGAAGGCACGCCAGTCGGAGGGCGTCTGATGACCGGCACCGCGGAATCCGGCCGGCTGGACGGTTTCGTCGGCCTGTCGGCGCTCCTGACCGGGTTCGACGCCGTACAACTGCTCGGAACCGGCCTGGCCGCGGAGTATCTGGCGGTTCTGGACGCGGTGCTGCCGGAGGACGTCGTCGGCGACCTGATGTCCGCCTACCGCCAGTTGCCGCGGGGGCCGGAGCGCGAGCGGACGGCGCAGGCCGAGATCCTCGGCGCCCCCCGCCTGGGGCCGGTGGCCCGCAACCTGATCGTGCTTTGGTACTGCGGCACCTGGACCCAGCTTCCCGCGGCGTGGCGCGCCGCCTTCGGAGCGTCGCCGCTGGACACCAGCCGCGTGGTTTCGTCGGCCGCCTATCAGGCGGGTCTTCAATGGCTGGCCGCCGGCGCGCACGCGGCGGGAGCGAATCCGCAGGGTTACGGCGCGTGGGCCCTCGGCCCGAAGGGCGCAAGGGCCTCCGGCCCGGAGAGAGGTGGGGCATGAACAAGGACGCGGCCTTCGACGCGGTCATCGTCGGCGCCGGCGTCGCCGGCGCCCTGATCGCCAAGCGCCTGACCGACGCCGGCCTGACCGTGCTGGTTCTGGAAGCCGGGCCGGGCACGTCGCGCGGTCTGGACGATTACACACGGCATCTGGAGCGGTTCTACGCGGCCAGCGCCAAGAGTCCGGAATCGCCCTGGCCGCCCGCGGTCGGCGCGCCACAGCCGGACACCACGGCGCTGCGCAACAACGACGGCTACTTCGTCCAGCGCGGTCCCAACCCGTACGGCAGCAGCTACACCCGGCTGTGGGGCGGCTCCACGCTGCATTGGCTCGGCGTGTCGCTGCGCATGCTGCCGGAGGATTTCCGGATGCGCTCGCTGCACGGGGTGGGGCGCGACTGGCCGCTGGACTACACGGCGCTCGCCCCCTACTACGAGCGGGCGGAGCGCGAGATCGGCGTGTCCGCAGACGTCGCCGACCAGAGCTATCTGGGCCTGACCTTCCCGGACGGCTACGACTACCCGATGCAGCGCGTTCCGCCGAGCTATGCCGACCGCGTGCTCGGCGCCGCGGTCGACGGCATGCCGGTCACACTGGGGGACGAGGAATTCGCGATCCGGGTGCGCAGCTACCCGGCGGCGCGCAACTCCATCCCACGCGGCGACTACCGGCCCATGGGCGCGGTGGACATCCGGACCGGCGACGGGCCGTCCATTCCACCCCTCCAGGGCGAACGCTGCCAGGGCAACACCTCCTGCACGCCGATCTGTCCGGTTCAGGCGAAGTATCACGCCGGCAAGACGCTGGCGCAGGCCGACCTCCGTCTCCTGACGGTGCGGGTGCAGGCGGTGGCGTCGAAGATCCTCGTCGATCCGGCGAGCGGCGCCGTGCAGGGCATCGAGTACAAGCGTTACGACGACCCCGATGGGGCGGCCCACACCACGCAGGTCGCCACCGGCCGCACCTACATCCTGGCGGCGCACGCCGTGGAGAACGCCAAGCTGATGCTCGCCTCGGGGCTGGAAGGGCCGCGCGGCCAGGTCGGGCGGACGCTGATGGACCACCCGGCGCTCTACGCCTGGGGGCTGGCGCCGCTCGACGTCGGCGCCTACCGCGGGCCGCAGTCGACCTCCGGCATCGAGGAGCTGCGCGGCGGCGCCTTCCGCGCACGCCACGCGGCCTTCCGCTTCGATGTGGGCAACGACGGCTGGCGCGCCAGCACCGGGGCGCCCGACACCGCCGTGTCCGACGCGGTCATGACGCGCAACCTGTTCGGCCCGGCGCTGCGGGCGCAGCTCGGCGCGACGCTGCCGCGTCACGTCCGCCTGTCGCTGGCGGTGGAGCAGCTTCCCGATCCGGACAACCGCGTCAGCATCGACCCGGGCTATCTCGATCCGCTGGGCAACCCCAGGCCGGTGATCGACTACCGGATCGACGACTACACGCTGGCCGGCATGGCCGCCGCGTCGGAGGTGGCGCGCGCCGTCTTCCGCCGCGCCGGGGTCGCCGACTGCACCGACCCGTCCAAGGGAAGCTGGTTCCCGTCGGTCTTCTACCAGGGCCGCGAGTTCCACTACCACGGCATGGGGCACTTCGCCGGCACGCACGCCATGGGCGCCGATCCCGCCGGATCGGTGATCGACGCCGACCAGCGCGCGTGGGAGCACCGCAACCTTTTCCTGGTGGGCTCCGGCAGCTTCCCGACCATGGGCACGTCCAACCCGACGCTGACCCTGGCGGCGCTGGCGCTGCGGACCGCCGACCGACTGGTCGAGAGTCTGGCGACATAGGCCCGATCAACCAGAATCAATCAATCAAATCAACTTGTTCAGAGTGGAGGAAGCGCGTGCTGTTTCCAATTGACTCTGCGCGGCGGACGGACATCGAGGCGGTGTCCGCGGATGACCGGTACGACGCTGTGATCGTCGGTACGGGCATCTCCGGCGCCATCATCGCAAACGAACTGAGCCGGGCCGGCAAGCGCGTGCTGGTGCTGGAGGCGGGGACGGGCACCGACCGGACGCTGTCGGGCTACGAGAAGTACCTCTCCAACTTCTACGGCGCGTCGTCCAAGGACAACCAGTCCCCGTACCCGGCCAACCCCAACGCCGCGATGCCGCGCAGCCCGCTGTTGCGCAAGCTCCAGCCGGGCGAGACGGACAGCTCCACCTACATGGTGCAATCCGGCCCCTACGTCACCGACACGACCTTCACCCGGGTCTTCGGCGGCACGACCATGCACTGGGAGGCGAAGACCCCCCGCATGCTGCCGGAGGACTTCAAGATGCGCAGCCTGTTCGGGCAGGGGCTCGACTGGCCGCTCGGCTACGACGAGCTGGAGGCCGACTACCGCACGGCGGAGCGCGAGATCGGCGTGTCCGCCAACGTCGAGGACCAGGCCTATCTGGGCCTGCACTTCCCGAAGGACTACGTCTTTCCCATGAAGGGGCTTCCGCTGTCCTATCTGGACAAGCAGGTCGCCCGGGGCATCGACGACACCCGGGTCGAGCTGTGCGGCGAGTCCTACCCGATCAGGATCCGCCCCTATCCGCAGGGCCGCAACAGCATCCCCAACCCCTCCTATGACGGCGGCACGGGCTACGTCCCCGTCGGCGCCGTCAACACGCATCAGGTGGATGAGGGGGAGCGCTGCCAGGGCAACACCAACTGCGTGCCGCTCTGCCCGGTGCAGGCGAAGTATCACTCCGGCAAGACGCTGGCCAAGGCGCTGCAGACCGGGCGCGTCGATCTGCTGGTGCAGGCGGTCGTCTCCAAGGTCGTGACCGATCCCGGCAACGGGAACGTCACCGCGCTGGAGGTCAAGGTCTACAGGGAGCCGCAGTCGGCGGAGCACAAGACGATCACCGTCAAGGGCACGATCTTCGTGATCGCCGCGAACGCCATCGAGACGCCGCGGCTGATGCTCGCGTCGGGCCTGCGCGACAGCGCCGGGCTGATGGGGCGCAACCTGATGGACCACGCCTACCTGCTGAACTGGGGGCTGATGCCGGAAGTGTGCGGCACCATGCGCGGCACAAGCTGCACCGGCGGCATCATCGATCTGCGGGCCGGTGGTTTCCGCCGTCACCAGGCCGCCTTCAGCGTGGACATCCACAACGACGGCTGGGGCTGGGCGACCGGCGCCCCTTTCAGCGACCTGACCGAACTGGTGGATCAGCAAAACCGCTTCGGGGCCGAGCTGCGCCGCGGACTGATCGACCGCATCTCGCGCCAGCTTCTGCTCGCCTTCATGATCGAGGTGCCGCCGACCGAGAGCAACCGCGTCACCGTCGATCCGCAATACACCGACCAACTCGGCAACATGCGGCCGGTGGTGTCCTTCACGGTGCCGGAATATTCGATGCGCGGCGCCGCCTACGCGCGGGAATTCTCGAAGACCGTGTTCGCCCGCCTGGGCGTGGCCGACCACACCCGCTACGACCCCGGCGACTACGGCTACGTGACCTACGAGGGCCAGGGCTACGCGATCCGCGGCGGCAACCACATCGCCGGCACGCACATCATGGGCACCGACAAGAGCAACTCGGTCGTCGACACCGACCAGCGCTCCTGGGACCACGCGAACCTGTATCTGGTCGGCGCCGGCAGCATGCCGACGATCGGCACCGCCAACGTGACCCTCACCCTCGCCGCGCTCTGCTACCGGAGCGCGCGCGCGATGCTCAAGCAGCTGCACTGACGCAAGGCGCGCCTCTCCGGAGGCCGCGCAAGACGATCGGAGGAAACCGTGCCTTCCAGCAAGATCACGACACTCTCTGAACTGAAGGACTACCTGTATCTGGCGATGCAGTTGGAGCATGCGACGCTCCCGGCCTATCTCACGGCGCTGTATTCGATCAAGCCGGGGACCAACACCGACGCCGTCCACATCCTTCGGGTCGTGGCGGTGGAGGAGATGCTGCACCTGTCCATCGCGGCGAACCTGCTGAACGCCGTCGGTGGAACGCCGGACCTGGCGCACCCCGGCTTCGTGCCCTCCTACCCGACCTACCTGCCGGACGGCGAGACGGACTTCACGGTCGGCATCATGCGCTTCGGCAAGGAGGCCGTGGAAACCTTCAAGAAGATCGAGCGGCCCAGCAAGGGCGACGGCCGGCTCGTCCGCCGGTCCTACGCGCCCGGCACCTCGGTCCTCGGCCGGCACCCGAAAAGCGACGAGATGCACTTCTACAGCATCGGCGACTTCTACAAGGCCATCGAGGACGGCTTCGAATTCCTGGAAGCGGAGGCGCAGGGGCTGGGCAAGACCATCTTCACCGGCGATCCCAAGCGACAGATCACGTCGGAATACTACTACTCCGGCGGTGGCCAGCTGTTCGCGGTGAGCGACCTGGAAAGCGCGAAGCGCGCCATCACGCTGGTCATGACGCAGGGCGAGGGCACCCCGACCAGCATCTACGACAACGACGGCGAACTGTCGCACTTCTACCGTTTCGACCAGTTGACCCACGGGCGCTACTACCAGAAGGGCGACGAGCCGCACCACCCCACGGGACCGACCTTCTCGGTCGACTGGGAGGCGTCCTACCCCGTCAAGGCGAACGTCAAGCTCGCCGACATCCCCGCCGGGACCGAGTTGTACGACGCGGCGCAGTCGTTCAACCAGGCCTACGCGAAGTTCCTGAAGGCCATCACGCGGGCCTTCAACGGCAAGCCCGAACTTCTGCTGACAGCCGTGCCGCTGATGTTCGATTTCCGCAACCTGATCACGGAGCTGGTCCGCAACCCGCTGCCCGACAGCGCCGGCCACAACGCCGCGCCGACCTTCGAGATCGACGCCGTGACCGCGGCCGAGGCGCTCACCGCCGCCCGGCAGGAGGTGGTGGCATGAGCACGGCCAAGACCGGGGACGCAAACCGTCTCGACCAGTTCCTCGCCTTTTCCGCCGAGATGACCGCCTTCGGCGTGGTGGAACTGCAGGGGACCGGCCAGACCGAGGCCTATCTGCGGACGGTCGACGGCGTGGTCGGCACGGCGCTGGTGGATGAGCTGCTGGCTTTCCACGCCGAGGCGCCGCGCGCGGTCGGCAACGAGGGGCGCGCAGCGCGCAACGCCCACCTGCGCCGGACGATCTTCGGCGACGGCAGGCTGGGGCCGGTGGCCCGCAACATCGTCAAGCTCTGGTACTCCGGCGTCTGGTACGAGCTGCCGGGGGCCTGGACCGAATCCTACGGGCCGGCGCCGAAGGACGTCACCTTCGTGGTGTCGCCGTCCTCCTACGTCGAAGGGCTGCTGTGGACGGCCATCGGCGCCCACCCCGCGGGCGCCAAGGCTCCGGGCTACGGCTCCTGGGCCGTGCCGCCGCGCATCCCGCGCTTCGCGGACGACCCTGCGTCTCCACCGGCCGCCGAGCCTGTGGAGCGGACGGCGGACGCCGAGCGCATTCCGGCCTGACGCGCCGCCCACCTCGACCCACGGCCATGATGCCCGGCATCGCGCCGGGCATCACGTCACCCTTTGCCTGAAATTCCGATACGAAGGACCGTCACGATGAGCTTCAAGACCCCCAAGCTGTCGCCGGACAAGGTGTGGCTCGGCATCACGCCGACGCTCTGGTGGAACGACGACTTCCTGAACATCGACATCGGCATCCCCTTCGAGCAGTGCGTCAGCGAGATGGCGCTGGCCGGCTATGTCGGGTGCAGCATCGGCCACAAATACCCGACCGATCCGCAGACGCTGAAGGCGGCGCTGGACCTGCGCGGCCTGCGCGTGTCGGAGCCGTGGGTCAGCACCTACTTCACCATCGAGTCGATGAAGGCGCAGACCATCCAGAAGGTCCGCCAGCAGCTGGCCTTCATCAAGCAGGTGGAAGGCCACGAGAGCGACCCGCGCCGCGCCGATCTGGTGGTGGCGGAGTTCGGCGGCGCCGTCAATCCGCTGCCGGTGGCGCTGTACCCCAACGCCCCGACCTTCAACGACCGCCAATGGGACGAGCTGGCCGCCGGCCTCAACGAGATCGGCCGGATCGCCCGGGAGGAAGGCCGCCGCCTGTGCTATCACCCGCACATGGGCACCGGCGTGATGAAGCAGGCGGCGGTCGAGCGGCTGATGGCAACGACCGATCCGGACTTGGTCTTCATGCTGCTGGACACCGCCCACCTCTACTGCGGCGGCGCCGACCCGCTGGAGATCACGCGCAAGTACGCGACCCGCATCAAGCACATCCATCTGAAGGACTTCCGCGAGAGCGTGCTGAAGGAGATGCACGCCAAGGGCATGTCCTTCCAGGAAGGCATCGAGGCCGGCATCTTCACCGTGCCGGGCGACGGCTCCTACAACCATTTTCCGGAGATCCTGTCGATCCTGGCCGAGGCCGGGTTCGAAGGCTGGCTGGTCATCGAGGCGGAACAGGACCCGGCCAAGGCCAACCCGCTCCAATACGCCAAGATGGCGCGCGCCTATCTCCGTGAGCAGTTGGGATGGTGACCATGAACAAGACCGCCAAGAGGGACATCAACCTCAGCTTCTTCATGTTCACGGCGAACCTCCAGCCGGACAACGAGGCCTACACCCGGCTGATCATCCGACACATCGAGGCGATGACCGAGCTGGGCTACGACGGGTTCGACCTGCCGATCCATCCGGTGCAGACCACCGACCACGCGGCGGAGGTGGAAAGCTACACGCGCATGCGGCGGGCCTTCGACAGGGCCGGCCTGGAGGGCGTCCGCTTCACCACCAACGTCGGCACCACGCGGACCTTCGACCCCACCTCGCCCTACCGGCAGCAGCGCGAGGAGGCGCTCGCCTACCTGAAGTCGCGCGTGGACATCACCGCGGTCCTGGGCGGCAATTCCATCATGGCCGGGCCGTTCGTCTTCCCCTATGGCGTGTTCCCGACCACGGACGACGGCGACCCGATCTGGAGCGACGCGCTTCAGGAGTGGCTGAAGCCCCGCTACGAGGCGGCCCGGCCCGTGCTGCAGGAGTTGGGCGAATACGCGGAGCGGAAGGGCGTCAAGCTGGGCATCGAGCCGGTCGACCATTGGGAGACGCCGGCCCCGAACATGGTGTCGGACGTGCTGGACTTCCTCCAGGGCGTCCAGACCGCACAGACCGGCCTGACCATCGACAGCGCCCATGTGGTGCTGGGCAGCAACGGCCCGCTGGTGTTCGAGGACAATCTGCGCACCGCGGTGGCGCAGAACCGGCTGCACTATGTGCACATTTCCGCTCCCGACCGCGGGGCGGTGCACGACAGCTGGATTCCCTGGGGCACGTTCCTCTGCCCGATCCTGCCGGTCTACCACGGCCCGCTGCTGGTCGAGGTGTTCAACGCCGTTCCGCCCTTCACCAACCTTCTGCGCCTGACGCGGCGGAAGTTCTGGATTCCCGGCGAGGACGCGCCGGAACCGGGCCTGCCGAGTGCCTATGACATCGCCCGCGAAGGGCTGGCGACGCTGAAGCGCGAGATCGAGCGCCTGAGCCACACCCACTGACCGGCCTTCCCATGACCACGGGTGCCCGGCAAGGTGCCCAGCGAGGACTTCCAATGATCAACGACAGCCAGTCGATCCTTCTCGACAAGCCTCAAGACCCGGCGGAACGGGGCGCCGGCGCGACGCTGCGCGGTGTGGCGCCGCAACTCGCCACGGCCGACCGCCTGGGCGCACTCAAGGATCTTCCCGGTTTCTGGGAGGGCACGGGCTTCAGCCTGATCGCCCGCCCGGATTTCTCCGGCAACAGCCCGAACGGCTTCTTTCTTGAGCTGAACGAGCTGCGGGAAACCATCGAATTCACGACCATCGGATCGCCGGTCTTCAACCGCGGCAGCCTGCAGGACGACATCGCCATCTTCGGCGTCACCTACCTGCACCGGGTGACCGACGGCGTCACCGGCGGTGCGCTGCACATCGAACCGGGCATGTGGCTGAACATCCCGGCGACCACCGAACCGAAGGCGGACGCCAGCATCGCGCGCCTGGCCACCATTCCGCACGGCAACGCCTTCACCACCGTCGGCTTCGTCCAGCACGCGGAGTTCGACAAGCTGCCGGATATCCCGCCGGCCAACACCGTGCCGTTCGACATCGGCGGCGAACCGCCGGCGCCCGGTACGAAGAATCCCTATCCCGAGTACGACCTCGGCACACCCAGCGCCTTCCGCAGCAGCCCGCTGCCCGCCTCCATCACGCAGGCCATCATCGACGATCCGAACCAGATGCTGCGCGACACGCTGGTCCGCCAGGTGGACGAGCAGGGCATGACGCTGAAGACGATCACGCGCCTGATCACCTCCACGGCGTCGGCCGGCGGCATCGGGAACATCCCGTTCATCACCAGCAACGCCGACACGCTGAGCCTGGAATCGGTGTTCGCCATCGAACTGGTCGAGGATGCGTCGGGCGCCGAATTCCTGCAGCTTCAGTATTCGCAGACCGCGTTGCTGAATTTCAAGGGGAAGAGCTTCCCGCATGTGACGGTCGGGACGCTGATCAAGGCGTTCTGATGCGGGACGGAGTTGGGGGCGCAGCCGCCAGCCGGCCGCTGGCCTGCGCAGGCATCGACCTGCGAGGCCGGCGGCACGCTCTGGTGGACCGCTCCGGAAACGTCCGACCCTTCGTCTTACCCACGCACCAGCGCGTCGTAGTCCTTCACCAGCGTCTCGCAGACGCGGCCCGGCGTGAAGCGGTGATCGCCGATCTGGCCGACCGGGGTCACCTCGGCGGCGGTGCCGGTCAGGAAGACCTCCTGGGTGTTCGCCAGCTCTTCCGGCTGGATGTGGCGCTCGATCACCTCGATGCCGCGGGCCTTGGCGAGGTCGATCACCGTGCGGCGGGTGATGCCGTCCAGGAAGCAGTCGGGCTTCGGCGTGTGGATCTTGCCGTCCATCACCAGGAACAGATTCGCCCCGGTCGCCTCGGCCAGATAGCCGCGGTAGTCGAGCATCAGCGCGTCCTGATAGCCCTCGGCCTCGGCCTCGTGCTTGGACAGCGTGCAGATCATGTACAGACCCGCCGCCTTCGACGCCGTCGGCGCCATGTCCGGGGCCGGACGGCGCCAGCGCGACCAGGTCAGCTTGATGCCGGCCATCTTCGCCTCGGGGCTGAAATAGCTCGGCCACTGCCAGACGGCGATGGCGACGTGGATGCGGCTGGCCTGCGCCGCCACGCCCATCATCTCGCTGCCGCGCCACGCCACCGGGCGGACGTAGGCGTCGGTGAAGCCCATCGCCTTCACCGTCTCGTTGGTCGCCGCGTCGATCTCCGCCACCGAATAGGGAAGTTCGAAGCCCAGGATGCGGGCGGAGGCGGCCAGACGCTCGCTGTGCTCGGTCAGCTTGAACACCGTGCCGTTGTAGACGCGCTCGCCTTCGAACACGCAGCTCGCATAGTGCAGGCCGTGCGACAGAACGTGCAGATTCGCGTCGCGCCACGGCACCAGCGCGCCGTCGTACCAGATCACGCCGTCGCGGTCGTCGAAGGGAAGGATGGACATGGCGGCTCCCACCTTGGTCTTTGGCCCGTTGCTCGGGACTTGGAATGGAATTGTTGAAAGCCGCGCTTGTCTCGCGACCTTTGTTCGTTTATGTCTGGCTTATTGACCCATTTGTAACGAATCGCACCGATCACGTCAACATGGCTGACATAAAAGCGGGCGTGAACCAGCTTTTCCTGCGCGAGGAGGAACTTCGCACGGGCATGGAGCTGCTGTTCTACGCCTACCGGGAATTCACCGCGGAGCCGGACGAGATCCTGGCGCAGATCGGCTTCGGCCGGGCGCACCACCGCGTCATCTATTTCGTCGGGCGCTACCCGAAGATCACCGTGTCGGAACTTCTGGCGATCCTGAAGATCACCAAGCAGAGCCTGTCGCGCGTGCTGGGGGAACTGGTCCGGCAGGAGTTCATCCAGCAGCAGACGGGCGTGCGGGACCGGCGGCAGCGTCTGCTGGAACTGACCGAAAAGGGCGTTGAACTGGAGCGCCAATTGTCCGAGACGCAGCGGCAGCGGATCGCCCGCGCCTACCGCATGGCCGGGGCGGAGGCCGTCGAGGGCTTCCGCAAGGTGATGCTGGGCATGATGGACGAGGAGGACCGGGTCAAGTTCGCTCCCCCCGTGCCGGCCCGGCTCGCCGCCGTGAAGCGGTAGGAGCCGGGCCGGAAAGCTGGTCGGACCAGCCTTCGGTCAGCTGTCCTTGGCCGGGGTCGTCTCCGGGGCGGCGGCGGGAGCCGCATCCGCGGGCGGCGTGCCGGCGGCGGCGTCCGTCCCCTCCTTGCCCGCGGCGTTCGCGGCGCCGCGGCGGCGGAAGGAGGTGCGCTTGTACACCACGCTGTCCGAAGACCCTGGCGGGCACTGAACGATTTTGCCCCCCTTCGCAAGAAACTCGCGGGTCATGGAGTCGAGATCATTCCGATCCGCGCTGCGGTTATCGGATGCCATGCATGCCTCCTGTGATCGTCATCGTGCCCCATGGCACCATCCGGGCGCTCCCGGCGGTCCATGGAGCATGCGTTTCTTTTGTGAAGCGGCTGTTACAGGATTGGGGGCAACCGGCCCCTGAACGGGCGGCCCCGACAAAATTCGGGGCTGAAAATCAAGCCTCCTTCAGGTTGGCCGCGGCGCTCTTGCCCTTCTTGGGATCGCGCTGGAGTTCGTAGGACAGCTTCTGGCCTTCATGAATGTTGATGCCCGACCGCTCAACGGCGGAGATGTGGACGAACACGTCGGCTGTCCCATCGTCCGGCTGGATGAAGCCGTAGCCCTTGGTGGTGTTGAACCATTTCACGGTTCCAGTAGCCATCTGGTAGTTCCTTGAACGAGGTTTCCCACGGCGCTCGTGCCGCGGGTTCACATCAAATCACCGAGGGGAAGGACCAGACGCAGCGATCTGCAAGCGGACCGTAAACCCAAAGAAATTCGACTCTTTTCATGTGGGGATCGCAAGGCCCGGATGCAACCCGAACCCTTCGGACAAAGCCCCGCTCACGTGTTTGGCCTGACGACTCTTTCCCCGTTCGTCGGCGTCGGCCCTGCCCTTCGGCAGAGTTGTCCCCGGCTTGTTGCTTAGCCCATAGTTTTTTCGGTCCGATTCTTTTGTCTTAGCTTTCCTGAAGGAGCCGGCGGCATGCAGCGTGCCCATCTCGTGGCCGCGTTCCTGACCTTTGCCGCCCTGTGCGTCGGCGTGTCCGCTCTTTCGGTGTCGCGCGACCGCCACGCCACGCTGGAACAGTCCCGCCGCGAATTCGCCGCGACCGCCCATCTTCTCGACGAACACGCCAGCCGCGCCATCGAAGCGGGGGACGCCCAGCTGCGCATGCTGCTCGACGCGCTGGAGCGGTGGGACCGCCGCGACGCCACCGAAGGTCAGCGCATCCAGGCCGCGATGCGCGCCCGCGCGGAACGCCTGCCGCAGATCGGCGGGGTCTGGGCGCTCGACGCGCAGGGCCGCCTGCTTCTGGACAGCGCGGAACACCCGCCGCCGCCCCGCGACCTGTCGGAGCGGGACTACGCCCGGGCTCATATGGGCATGACGCAGGGACCGCCGCCGGGTCTCCATGTCGGGGCTCATCTGCCCGGCCCCGGCGCCAGCCAGGGGCGCTTCACCATCAGCCGCGCCCTGCGCGACGAGGAGGGAGCCCTGCGGGCGATCGCGGTGGCGGGCATCCAGAACACCTATTTCTCGCAGATGTACGGGGAGGCCGGCTGGGGCGAGGGCGCGCGGCTGGCCCTGTTCACCAGCGGCAAGGAGAAGCTGGCCGAATGGCCGCCGCACAGCGCCGTCGAGCCCCCCACCACCGCCTGGCCCCAGCCCTGGGACCCGCCGGACGGCCCGGCAATCATTGAGGGCACGCAGATCACTGCCGCGCGGATGCTGACCGGCTTCCCGATCGTGGTGGTGGCGAGCCGCCCGCTGGCCGAGGTGCTGGCCCCCTGGCGGGAGCGCGCGCTGTGGACCACGGCGGTCAGCGGCGGCATCCTGACCGGCGCGTCCCTGCTGTTCGCCTTCGCCCTCGCCGGCGCCCGGCGGGAGGAGGCGGTCCGGGCGGAGCTTCTGCGCGCCAACCAGAGCCTGGACGAGCGCGTCCGCCAGCGCACGGCGGACCTGGAGAAGGCCCTGCGCAGCGCGGAGATGGCCAGCCTCGCCAAGATGAAGGTGCTGGCGACCGTCAGCCACGACCTGCGCCAGCCCCTGCAGGGTCTGGCCGCCTTCCACGAGCTGCTGCTGAAGGAGGCGGCGAACCCGACGCTCCAGCAGCTCGGCGCCATGGCCTCGGCCTCGCTCCAGGCCGGGCAGCGGCTGCTCGACGATCTGCTGACCCTGTCGCGGCTGGAAGCCGGGGTGATGCCGGTGGAGGTCGGCGTCTTCCCGCTCGCCCCCTTGCTCGACCAGCTCGCCGCCGAATTGCGGGCGGAGGCCGAGGGCAAGGGCCTGCGGCTGACCGTGATGCCCACCGCCGCCTGGGTGCGCAGCGACCCCGCGCGGCTTCAGCCGATCCTGCGCAACCTGCTGTCCAACGCCGTCAAGTACACGGCGCGCGGCGGGGTGGTGGTCGGGGCGCGGCCCCGCGGCGACGGCCTGCGGGTGGAGATCTGGGACAGCGGCCAGGGCATCGCCAAGGCGGAACTGGGCACGATCTGGGAGGAGTTCTACCAGATCGGCAACCCGGCCCGCGACGGGTCGCGCGGCGCCGGCCTCGGCCTGTCCATCGCGGAGCGCACCGCCCGTCTGCTCGGCCATCCGCTGCAGGTCCGGTCCCGGGTAGGCCGCGGGTCCGTCTTCACGGTCACCCTGCCCCGCGTGCCGCCTCCCGCCGTCCCGCCCGCTGCGGAGATCTCCCAGCCGGAGTTGACGCCCCCCGCGGCGGCCCCCCTCCCTGCTGAGCGTGCCGCCGGGGCCTCTCCGGGGCGCCTCTCCGGTCGGCGGGTGCTGGTGGTCGAGGACGATCCGTTGCAGCGCAGTTCCCTGACCCTGCTTCTGGAGCAGGCCGGGGCCGGGGTGATGGCGGCGGACAGCTTCGATTCCGCCCTCGCTGCCGCCCAAGCGACCCTCCAGGCACCCTCGGCCATCCTCAGCGATTACCGGCTGCCCGGCGGCACCGACGGGCTGAGCGGCATCCAGACCCTGCGCGGGGTGCTGGGACGCGACGTTCCGGCCGTCCTGCTGACCGGGGAACTGTCCGCCGACCTCGTGCGCGCCGCCAAGGAGGCGGGGTGCCTCGTGCTGGCCAAACCCGCGGCACCCAACCGCATCCTGTCCACACTGGCGGAGCTGACCGCGGGCGCCAATGCCGCCGCCTGATGTGGGGGCCGGCCGCTGCCGCTTCCCTTGGTGCGCGGCGCCCGGTTGCGCTACAGTCGCCCGATGACCGAAGAAGACCAGCCCCACATCCTGGTCGTCGATGACGACACCCGCCTGCGCGAGCTGCTGCGCAAGTATCTCGCCGGCAACGGCTTCCTGGTGGCCACCGCGAAGGACGCCGCGGAGGCGCGGGCCAAGCTGGCCGGGCTCGCCTTCGACCTGCTGGTGCTCGACATCATGATGCCGGGCGAGACCGGGCTGGAGCTGACCGAATCGCTGCGGCGGGAGCGCGACCTGCCCATCCTGCTGCTGACCGCGCGGGGCGAGCCGGACGACCGCATCGCCGGGCTGGAGGCCGGGGCCGACGACTATCTCGCCAAGCCCTTCAACCCGCGCGAGCTGCTGCTGCGCATCAACTCCATCCTGCGCCGCCAGGCCAGCCGCCCGGTAGACCCGGTGCCGCCGCAGCCGGTGAAGCTCGGCCCGATGATCTACCTGCCCGACCGCGACGAGCTGCGGGCGGGCGACGAGGTGGTCCGCCTGACCACGGCGGAGGCCGGGCTGCTGCGCGTGCTCGCCGCCGCCCCCGGCACCATCTTTTCGCGCGAGGAGCTGACGGAGCGCAGCAAGGTCGCCGGCAACGCCCGCACCATCGACGTGCAGGTGACCCGCCTGCGCCGCAAGATCGAACCCGACCCGCGGGAGCCGCGCTACCTCCACACGGTGCGCGGCGAGGGCTATGTGTTGAGGCCGGACCCGTAACGGGGGCCGCCGGAGCACCCAGAGGATCCAGAGCACTAGGACCAGGACCATGACCACCGACACCGCCGCCGCACCGATGCCGATGCCGCGTCGCGAGCAGACGGGGCTGCTGAAGCGGTTCCTGCCGCGCACCCTGTTCGGCCGTTCGCTGCTGATCATCGTCACGCCGGTCATCCTCGCCCAGGCGGTGGCCACCTGGATCTTCTACGACCGGCATTGGGACACCATGACGAACCGGCTGGCCTTCGCGGTGGCCGGCGACATCGCCATGGTCATCGGCATGCTGGAGCACGACCCGACTCCGGAGGGCCGCAACTGGACGCTGGCCGCCACCGCGCGCAGCACCGACCTGATCGTGACGCTGGAGCCCGGCAGCACCCTGCCCGAGCACCCGCAGAAGCTGCGCGGCATGCTGGAGAACACGCTCAGCAAGGCGCTGCACGAGCGGGTGCGGCGGCCCTTCGCCATCAACACCCGGATCACCCGCGAATGGTACGAGATCCGCGTGCAGATGCCCGACGGCGTGCTGTCGGTGATGTCGCCGGAACGCCGCCTGTTCAGCCCGACCAGCTACATCTTCATCCTGTGGATGGTCGGCTCGGCCCTGGTGCTGTTCACCGTCGCCATCATCTTCATGCGCAACCAGATCCGCCCCATCAAGCGGCTGGCCGCCGCCGCGGACGCGCTGGGCAAGGGCCGCGACGTGCGCAACTTCAAGCCGGAGGGCGCGACCGAGGTGCGGCAGGCCGCCGTCGCCTTCCTGCGCATGCGCGAGCGCATCCACCGCCAGATCACCCAGCGGACGGAGATGCTGGCCGGCGTCAGCCACGACCTGCGCACGCCGCTGACCCGCATGAAGCTGGCGCTGGACATGATGGGCGACGGCCCGGAGGTCGACGAGTTGCTGACCGACGTCACCGAGATGGAAACGATGATCGAAGGCTATCTGGCCTTCGCCCGCGGCGAGGGGACGGAGACCGTCCAGCCGACCGACCTGACCCGCATCCTCAACGAGGTGGTCTCCGGCGTCCGCCGCGAGGGGGCGGAGGTGGCCCTGACGGCACCGGACGGGCTGACCCTGCCGCTTCGCCCCAACGCGACCCGGCGCTGCCTTGCCAACCTGCTGTCCAACGCGCGGCGCCACGGCGACCGCATCTGGGTGCGGGCGGAGCGCGAGGACGGCTTCATCGACATCCTGGTCGACGACGACGGGCCGGGTATCCCCCAGGCGTCCCGCGACGACGTGTTCAAGCCCTTCTTTCGCCTGGACAGTTCGCGCAACCAGGCGACCGGCGGCGCCGGACTGGGGCTGACCATCGCCCGCGACGTCGCCCGCAGCCACGGCGGCGACATCACGCTCAGCGACAGCCCCTACGGCGGTCTGCGCGTGCTGATCCGCCTGCCGGTGTGATCTCCCCAGGAGCCCCGCCATGCCCGTCAGCCCCGACGAATACCGCCTCATGGACGTTCAGCAGGGCGGGTGCTGCTTCTATTGCGGGGAGCCGGTGGGGGCCAAGGCGACCTTCGACCATCTGATTCCGCTGGCCTACGGCGGACTCGACGCGGCGCCGAACGTCGTGCTGGCGCACCGCCGCTGCAACCAGCGCAAGGCCGACCGCCTGCCGACGCCGGAGGAGATCGACCGCTTCGTCACCCAGCGCCGCCGCAGCCAACTGGGCGTCTGGCCGCCGCTGCTGGCGCTGCGCGACGCCGAGCCGGGCGACGAATGGATCACCGTCGCCCGCGCCATCGCCGGGTTGTGAGCGCCGGGCCATGAGCGCCGGGCCATGAGCACTGGGCCATGAGCACTGGGCCATGAGCGCCGGACCTCCTGAGCCCTCTTGACGGCGGCCCCGCCTTCTGGCCCGATCACCGGAACGATAAACAAGGTTAATTCGGGAGCGTTCGATGACGGATCGGTACGACGTCGTGATCGTCGGCGGTGGTGTGATGGGCTGCGCGGTCGCCTATTTCCTGGCGAACGACCCCGGCTTCGGCGGCACCGTGGCGGTGGTGGAGCGGGACCCGACCTACCAGCGCGCCTCCTCCGCCCTGTCGGCCAGCTCGATCCGGCAGCAGTTCTCGACCCCGGCGAACATCGCCCTGTCGCAGTTCGGCCTGTCCTTCATCCGCAACGCGACGCAGCATCTGTCCGTGGACGGCGACCCGGTGGATCTCGGCCTGCGCGAGCCGGGCTATCTCTATCTGGCGACCGGGGCCGGGGCGGACATCCTGCGCCGGAACAACGCCATCCAGCTCTCCTGTGGCGCCGACGTCGCCCTGCTGTCGCCGGATGACCTGACCGCCCGCTTCCCCTGGCTGTCGGTGGAGGGGATCGCGCTCGGCTCGCTCGGCCTGTCCGGGGAGGGCTGGTTCGACGGCTACAGCCTGATGCAGGCCTTCCGCCGCAAGGCCAAGGCGTTGGGCGTCGCCATGATCGCCGGCGAGGTTGCGGGCATCGACACCGCCGACGGCAAGGTCACCGCGGTGCGTCTGGCCGACGGGCGGCGGTTGTCCTGCGGGGTGGCGGTCAACGCCGCCGGGCCGCAGGCCCGCCGCGTCGCCACCATGGCCGGGGTCGACTTGCCGGTGGCGGCGCGCAAGCGCTGCGTCTTCGTGTTCGACTGCCGCGAGGAGCTTCCCGGCTGTCCGCTGGTCATCGATCCGTCCGGCGTGTGGTTCCGGCCCGAGGGCAAGCAGTTCATCTGCGGCGCCCCGCCGCCCGCCGACCGCGACCCGGACACCGACGACCTGACGGTCGAGCACGACCTGTTCGAGGAGATGATGTGGCCGGCGCTGGCCGAACGCGTCCCCGCCTTCGAGGCGATCAAGGTCACCAACGCCTGGGCCGGCTTCTACGAATACAACGAGATCGACCAGAACGCCGTCATCGGGCCGCATCCGGAGCTTCGCAACTTCCTGTTCTGCAACGGCTTCAGCGGTCATGGCCTGCAACAGGCGCCGGGCGCCGGGCGCGGGCTGGCGGAGTTGATCACGACCGGCGCCTACCGCAGCCTGAACCTGTCGGCCTTCGCCTACGACCGTCTGGTGGAGAACCGCCCCCTGCTGGAGACCAACGTTATCTGAAGGCATCCCGACCCCTCTCCCGCCCCGGGAGAGGGTGCCCGCGCAGCGGGCTCTCGCGCTGGCTGAAAACCAGCGCTGACGCGGCAGGTGGACCTTTGGTCCGCCGAGAGCGGGTGAGGGTCGAACAAGGATCAAGGCGTTGACCCTCGGCGGCACCCTCACCCTTCCCACGCCACGGGCGTGGGCCCCTTCCCTCTCCCGGGGCGGGAGAGGGGATTGGCAGCGGACGATTTTGGGGAACGGGCGCGAGCCTGACCGGTTGATGGGGTGACCATTCCGAACGGAGCATGAGGCCCCGCAATGAAGCAGCCCCACACCGAAGAGACCGTCAAGCACACCGACGACCAGCAGAACACCGGCAACCACAAGAAGCCGGACGCCCCCGACGCCAAGGGCGCCGACCGTTTCGGCGGCACCCGCAAGGGCGCGGAGAATGTGGAGCCGACCAAGGACTGACGCTGGGGACTGATCCCGGCCCGAAGGGCTTGCACCGGCGGGGGCGGACGTGCCACATCCCCTGGAGCGTCCATCCCCAATCCGGCCGGGAGCCTCTCCCATGGCTCACGCCATGTTCAAACGCTACAAGGTCCTGTTCACCCGCCCCTTGCCCGGCTTGCGTCCGGGCCGGCCCGAGCGCGACGCCATGGTGGAGCGGCTCAAGCGCTTCGCCAGCCAGAACGGCATGGCTGGCGACCTTCACGCGATCGCGCCCAACGCCGGCTTCGGCATCCTGGAAATCCAGTGCACGGACAAGCTGGCCCGCCGCCTGAGCGACCTGTCCGAGGTCGAGTCCGTCCTGGAAGCGTAAGTCCTGTCCGATGCCTTGCGATGGCGGCCGCTGTTTTCGGCGGGCGCTTACGATGCGTTGGCTTCGTTGTCCTTCTTCGCTTTCTCCTGCTTCGCCTTATCGTGATGCCACTTGATGGCGAAGAACATGCCCGTTCCCAACACGATAATTTTGAATGGGAAGAAGACCAAAGGGAACCAGTCGTACATTTTGAACATCTCCAGGCTATGACACCACCCATCGTCAAGGATCACCTGACGACCGTCAGGTCGATCGCGTGACTTTGTCTGCGGATGGGGCCACGGGCGGCTGAGTTGGCGGGTCTGCAACGAAACGGGCTTCTTCGGCCTTGTAGACGTACTGGCTGGCCACCAACCACCCCTTCAACGGCCGTAAGGGCGGCACACAGGTCAGCAACAGGAACGGCAGGGTCGTGACGAGGTGCACCCAGTAAGGGGCCTCGAACTTTACCTCGATCCAGAGCGCCAGGATGACCGTGGGAATGGAGGCGAAGCAGATGACGAAGAAGGCAGGGCCGTCGGCCGGATCGGCGTAGGAGTGGTCCAGACCGCAGACCTCGCAGTGGGAGCGCAGCGCCAGGAAGCCGTTGAACAGATGACCCTGGCCGCAGCGTGGGCAGCGACCACGCGCGCCGGTGCTGAATGGGGGAAGAGGCGGCCACTCCTGTTCGGATGACATCACGTGTTCCTTCGGGGGCAATGGCAAGCAATGCCTGCATGCAATGCGTGATCGTATGCACCATCAAGGCTGACAATGTCAATTTGAATGCATCCAATACGCCGCCGAAATTCATACAAAATGGGAGACGCGGCCGGGGACAAGGCTAACGGCTGTGCGCCGCTTCAGGCCTGCCTTTGCCTTCCCAGCCGTCAGACAGGTTTCAGGCTCCCTCTCCCCTCCGGGCTGGAATTTGGGAAGCGCAAGCGCCCTCTACCTCCCGTTCAGTTGACGGGACATCGGCTTGCGGCGGCGGCACAACGGGCCATCTTCAGTGTTTCAAAGCACAGATGCCGTCAGGAGCGTGCCTACATGAATCCCCGGTTGCTCGCCGAGGTGCTGGAACCCGTGCTGAACGCCGCGGAGAAGGACGACGCGGCGATGCTCGACGCCGTGAATCTGTCGGCGGAGGCGCTGGCCGCGCTCGGTGCGGTCATCCTCGACCGCGAGGGGCGCCCGGCCGATGGCGTGTCCGACGAACGCGCGGTGGTCGCCGCGCTCAACACCCACGCCCACACGCTGATGCAGTGCGGGCGGCTCGACGACGTGGTCGAAGCGTTGCAACTGGCCGAACGGATCGGCCGGCTGGGCCGCCTGCCCCACCATCCGCGCATGTCCGACGGCTAGCCACCTACGGTTAGGCGGGAGGAACACCGAACCGCCCCGGTTGTTGTGCGAGCCGTGCCGCCCAACAGGGGAGACGTGTCTTGTCGACAGCGCCCAAATCGAACGCTTTTTCCGGCCCCATCGAGGGCGAGGCCCTGTCCCTGCTTCAGGACAAACTGCTTCCCGGCTTCCTGACCGGACGGCGTTGGTACGCCGCAAAGGACGCCGGCACGCCCACCGTGCACATCGTCGATGCGCTGCCGCTTCCGCTGGCCTCCGGTTCCGCCCAGCTCTGCCTGTTGCGGGTCGAGGCACCGGGGCGCGAGCCGCAGCTCTACCAGCTTCCCCTGGTGCTCAACCGCGACGGCAAGGCCGATACCGCTGACCCCTTCTCCATCGCCGGCCCCGAGGCGCTCCCCTGGACAGGCAGCCTGCGCGACGGCTACGGCGACGAGGAGGTGGTTCGCGCCCTGCTCGACGGCATCCGCAAGGGCGGCGAGAACGGCGGCCTGCGCTATGGCCGCAGCCGCGCCTTTGACGCCGTGAAAAACGCGCTGGGCAATGGTGCCGCGCTGCGCTGGACGGGGGCGGAGCAATCCAACACCTCCGTCCGCGTCGGCGACGCGGCGATCCTGAAGGGGCTGCGCAAGCTGGAATCCGGCACCCATCCGGAGCTGGAGGTCGGGCGCTTCCTGACCGAGGTCGCCAACTTCCGCAACACCCCCGCGCTGCTCGGCTGGGTGGAGCGCACGGGCGACGGCGAGGCCGCCACCCTGTGCATCCTGCAGGAGCTGGTCCCCGACGCCCGCGACGCCTGGAGCCACGTCACCGCCTGCTTGACGGAGCGCGTCGAACGCTTCGACGACAAGGCGGACGACGTCGCCCTGATGACCTTCATGCGCCGGCTGGGCCGTCGCACGGCGGAGATGCACCGGGCGCTCGCCACCCCCGGCGGTGGCGACGCCTTCACGCCCGAACCGGTGACTCCGGCCATGCTGACGGGCTGGGCGGACGGGGTGCGCACCCTCGCCCGCCGCGTGCTGGGCCAGCTGCGCGAAGCCGCCCCGCGGCTGGACGCCGACCTCGCTCCCTACGCCGCGTCGCTGGCCGACAGCGAGGCGACGGTGATGCGGCAGATCGCGACGCTGACGCCACCGCACGGCACCTTCCACGCCATGCGCCTGCACGGCGACTATCACCTGGGGCAGGTGCTGGCCGGCAAGGACGACCTGTTCATTGTCGATTTCGAGGGCGAGCCGATGCGCCCGCTGGCCGAACGGCGGGCCAAGCACTGCATCCTGCGCGACGTGGCGGGGATGCTGCGCTCCATCACCTACGCCGCCGCCGGGGCGCGGGCCGCCCTGCCCGGCGACCTGGACGAGACGGCGCGCGGCGCCCGCACCGCCTGGCTGAACTGGTGGGAGGGCGAGGCGGCGGCCGCCTTCGTCGCCGGCTACCGCGAGTCTATCGGGGATTGCCCCGGCTGGCCCACCGACGCGGCCACCGCCACGCAGCTTTTGAAACTCTTCCTGCTGGAGAAGGCGCTCTACGAGATCGGCTACGAGCTGGCGAACCGGCCCGACTGGCTGGCCATCCCGCTGGCCGGGGCCATCGGCATCCTGGGCGCCGACGCCGGGCCGGAGGTCGCCGACCGCGCGTCCGGCCCGGTCGGGCTGGCCGCCCCCGGCGCCACCCGCCTCGGCGAGGCGCGGGCCCACGCCATGCCCTTCGGCGCACAGGTGCAGCCCGACGGCTCCGTCCGCTTCACCCTGTGGGCGCCGGGGACCGAGCAGGTCTCGCTGTGGCTGGAGGACACCCAGGCCCTGCTGCCGATGGTGCGGCGGGCCGACGGCTGGTTCGAATGGACCACCGCCCAAGCCCAGGCGGGCAGCCGCTACCAGTTCGAGCTTCCGGACGGGCTGCGCGTGCCCGACCCGGCCTCCCGCCACCAGCCCGACGACGTGCACGGGCCGAGCGAGGTGATCGACCCCACCGTCTTCCGCTGGTCCGACGCCGCCTGGACCGGCCGCCCCTGGCACGAGACGGTGCTGTACGAGCTGCATGTCGGCACCTTTACCGAGGAAGGCACCTTCCGCGCCGCCATCGACAAGCTCGACCACCTCGTGGAACTGGGCGTCACCGCCATCGAACTGCTGCCGGTGGCCGATTTCCCCGGCGCCCGCAACTGGGGCTATGACGGGGTGCTGCCCTACGCTCCGGACGCCGCCTATGGCCGCCCGGAGGATCTGAAGGCGCTGGTCGACGCCGCCCACGCCAAGGGGCTGATGGTCTTCCTCGACGTCGTCTACAACCATTTCGGGCCGGACGGGAACTACCTCCACGCCTACGCCAAGGCCTTCTTCACCGACCGGCACAAGACGCCCTGGGGCGACGCCATCAACGTGGACGGGCCGCGCAACGCCACGGTGCGCGACTACTTCATCCACAACGCGCTCTATTGGATCGAGGAGTTCCACATGGACGGGCTGCGCTTCGACGCGGTCCACGCCATCCTCGACGACAGCGACAAGCTGTTCCTTCAGGAGCTGGCGGAGCGCGTGCAGGACGCCGTGCGCTGCCGCCGCCACGTCCATCTCGTTCTGGAGAACGACGAGAACGAGGCCCACCTGCTGGAACGTCATCCGGAAGGCGACCCGCGCTGGCACACCGCGCAGTGGAACGACGACCTGCACCACTGCCTGCACGTCTGGGCGTCCGGCGAGGACGCCGGCTATTACGCCGACTACGCCGGCGACGCGGTGAAGCTGGCCCGCGCCATGGCCGAGGGCTTCGCCTTCCAGGGCCACGCCTCCTCCTACCGCGGCGGCGAGGCGCGCGGCGAACCCTCCGCGCATCTGCCGCCGACCGCCTTCGTCACCTTCATCCAGAACCACGACCAGATCGGCAACCGCGCCTTCGGGGACCGCATCACCCGCTTCTCCCGGCCCGAGGCGGTGCGGGCGGCGACCTCGCTCTATCTGCTCGGGCCGGGCATCCCGATGCTGTTCATGGGCGAGGAATGGGCCTCCGACCGCCCCTTCCCCTTCTTCTGCGACTTCGCCGACGAGCTGGCCGAGGCGGTCCGCAACGGCCGGCGGGAGGAGTTTGCCAAGTTCCCCGAATTCCAGGACCCGAAGGTGCGCGACCGCATCCCCGACCCGACCGCGCCGGAAACCTTCCAGTCGGCCAAGCTCGATTGGGACGACCGCGACACCGGCGCGCATGGGGAGTGGCTGGACTGGTACCGCCGCATCCTGGCGGTGCGCCGCAAGGAGATCGCGCCGCGGCTGGAAAACGCGCCCGGCGGTGCCGCCGCCCACGAGGTGATCGACGGACGGGGCATCCGCGTCTCCTGGCGGCTGGGCGACGGCAGCCACCTGCATCTGCTCGCCAACCTGTCCGAGGCGCCGGTGGAGGGCATGGGCGAGGCCGTGGGCCGCGTCCTGTGGACCGAGGGCGACGGGCTCGACGGTGGAACCATGGCGCCGCTGTCCGTCCTGTGGACCATCGAGGAGACGACGGCGCTCGACCGGCTCGGCGAGCGGATGGGGATCGAGACGCACTACACCGGCGCCTCGGGCGAGACCGTCCAGGCCTCGGAGGGCACCATCCGCGCTCTGCTCGCCGCCATGGAGGTCGACGCCGACGACCCGGAACAGGCGCTGGCGGCGCTGGAGCGGCGCGAGTTGGCCCGCCCCCTGCCGCCGGTGGCGGTGCTGCGCATCGACCGCCCGCCTTTCTCCGTCACCGTCACCCTGCCGGAAGGCAGCGGGACGCTGCGCTGGACCTTGACGCTGGAGGGCGGGGGCGACCGCAGCGGCGAGGCCGATTTCACCGACCTGCCGTTGGTCCGCAAGGCGGGCGTGGGTGAGCAGCGCTTCGAGGTGCGCCGCCTCGACCTCGGCGCGGCTCCGGCGCCCGGCTATCACCGGCTGCGGCTGGACGTGGAGGGTCTACGGGCGGAGCATCCCGGCCTGGAAACAACGGTCATCGCCGCCCCCGCCACCTGCCATCTGCCCGCCCCGCTCCAGATGGGCGAACGGATCTGGGGCCTGTCGGTGCAGCTCTACGCCCTGCGCTGCGCCGGGGATTGGGGGATCGGCGACTTCGGCGACCTCGTCAACGTCGCGGAGATGGCGGCGGCGCGCGGGGCGGGCATCGTCGGGCTGAACCCGCTGCACGCCCTGTTCCTCGACCAGCCCGATCAGGCCAGCCCCTATTCCCCGGCCAGCCGGCTGTTCCTCAACCCGCTCTACATCGACGTGCTGGCGGTGCCGGAGCTGATGGGCTGCCCCGAGACCCGCGACCTGATCGCGGATGAGAGCTTTCTCGGCGCGGTGCAGGCGGCGGGGGCCGCCCCGCTGGTCAATTACGCCGCCGTCGCGGCACTGAAGCTGCCGGTCCTGGAACGGCTGTTCGCCCATTTCCAGACCGAAGGCAGCGAGGAGCGGCGTCGGGCGCTCGCCGCCTTCCGGGCCGAACTGGGCGAGGGGCTCGACCGCTTCTGCACCTTCCAGGCCCTGCGCGAGCGTTTCGCCAAGGACGGCACGCCCGACTGGCGCCGCTGGCCGGAGGAGTATCGGGACGCCACTTCCCCCGCCGTCCGCCGCTTCGCCGAGGAGCAGCGGGAGCGCATCGACTTCTTCGTCTGGCTGCAATGGCTGGCCGATAGCCAGTTGCAGGCGGCGGCGGAGCGGGCGCGGGAGCGCGGCATGGCCGTCGGCTTCTTCCGCGACCTCGCGGTCGGGGCGGACAGCGGCGGGGCGGAGACCTGGGCCGACCCGCATGTGGTGGTGGCGCAGGCCCATGTCGGCGCCCCGCCCGACCTGTTCAATCCGGCCGGCCAGGACTGGGGCCTGCCGCCCTTCCACCCCCACGCTCTGCGCGAGGGCGGCTACGCCCGCTTCATCGAGCTTCTTCGCGCCAACATGCGCCACGCCGGGGCGCTGCGCATCGACCACGCCATGGCGCTCCAGCACGTCTACTGGATACCGGAGGGGCACCCGCCCTCCGAAGGGGCCTACGTCGCCTACCCGATGGACGACCTCCTCGGAATCCTGGCCCTGGAGAGCCAGCGCAACCGTTGCCTCGTCGTCGGCGAGGATCTGGGCACCGTGCCCGAGGGATTCCGCGAGCGCATGGCGGAGGCGGGTGTCCTGAGTTACCGGGTGATGTTCTTCGAATGGACCGAGGACGGCGGGTTCCGCGGCCCCGACGACTATCCCTATACGGCGCTCGCCACGGTGGGCAGCCACGACCTCGCCACTCTGCGCGGCTGGTGGGAGGGGCACGACATCACGCTGAAGGAGGAGCGCGGCCTGTATCCGGCGGAGGGTGAGGCGGAGCGCCAGCGCGACCGCCGCAAGGCCGAACGCGCCCGCCTGCTGGAAGCGCTCGCCGACGCCTTCCTGCCCCTGCCCGCCAGCTTCGGCCCCGACAGCCCCTACAGCGAGGCGCTCGGCCACGCGGTGCACGCCTTCCTGGCCCGCACCGGCTCGGCCATCGCCATGGTCCAGATGGACGACCTGACCGCCGAGCTGGAGCAGGTGAACCTGCCCGGCACGGTGGACCAGTACCCCAATTGGCGCCGCAAGCTGCACCTCGCGCTGGAGGACATGGCCGACTGCCCGCAGGCCGGCGCCATCGCCGCCATCATGGCCGCCGCCCGGCCCGCGGCGGTGGCGGACGGGAAGAAGCCAGAAAGCCCCCTCTCCCCTCCGGGGAGAGGGTTGGGGTGAGGGGGTCCCGCAACTCCCGAACGTCCGGCACACGCGCAACCCCCTCACCCTCCCCTCTCCCCAGAGGGGAGAGGGAACACCCATCAGGAGACCAACCCATGGCGGCGGACGCCGATAAGCCGATCCCCCTGGCCACCTACCGCGTGCAGTTGCGCGCCGAGTTCGGCTTCGACCGCACCGCCGGAATCGCCGACTACATGGCGCGGCTGGGCGTCAGCCACCTCTACGCCTCGCCCTACATGAAGGCGCGGCCGGGCAGCACCCACGGCTATGACATCGTCGACCACAACGCCCTGAACCCGGAGCTGGGCAGCGAGGAGTCCTTCCACGCCATGGTCGAGGCGCTGAAGCGCAACGGGCTCGGCCAGATCCTCGACTTCGTGCCGAACCACATGGGCGTCGGCGGGTCGGACAACGGCTGGTGGCTGGACGTGCTGGAGTGGGGGCCGGACAGCCCCTACGCTGGCTATTTCGACATCGAGTGGGAGCCCGACCGCCGTTACCTGCACGGCAAGGTGCTGGTGCCGCTGCTCGGCGACCAGTTCGGCGCCGTTCTGGAATCCGGCGGGCTGGAGTTGCGCTTCGACAAGGACGCGGGCGGCTTCGCCGTCTGGGCCTACGATACCCACAAGCTGCCCATCCGGCCCGCCGACTATGGCACGATCCTCGGCGACGACCATCCCGATCTGGAGCGCATCGGCGACGCCTTCCGCCACCTCGATCAGGTGCGCCCTCACCAGATCCGCCGCGCTAACGCCCTCAAGGCCGAGCTGGCCGCGCTGGTCTCCGAGAAGCCCGATGTCGCCGAGGCCGTGGAGCGCCGGCTGAAGCGCTTCCGCGGCGCGGAGGGCGAGCCGGAGAGCTGGCGCCGCCTGACCGACCTGATCGCCGCCCAGAACTGGCGCGCCGCCTATTTCAAGGTGGCGGCGGACGACATCAACTACCGCCGCTTCTTCAACATCAACGAACTCGCCGGCCTGCGCATGGAGGAGCGGGAACTGTTCGACGTCGCCCACCGGCTGGCCTTCAAGCTGGTCGACGACGGCACGCTGGACGGGCTGCGCATCGACCACATCGACGGCCTCTACGACCCCAAGGGCTATTGCGAGCGGCTGGCCCAGGCGACCGAGCGGCCCTTCTATCTGGTGGTCGAAAAGATCCTGGCCCGCCACGAGCGGCTTCGCGAGGACTGGCCGATCGACGGCACCACCGGCTACGAGTTCGCCAACCTGATGGGCGGCCTGTTCGTCGATCCGCGGGGAGAGGAGGCCTTCACCCGCCTCTATGCCGACTTCACCGGGCGGCGCGAGAGCTTCGACGAGGTGGTGCGGACGAGCAAGATCCGCATCATGGACAGCGAGATGGCCAGCGAGCTTCACGTGCTGGCCCGGCAGGCCTCGCGCATCGCCCGCGCCAACCCGCGCACCGCCGACTTCACCGCCAACATCCTGCATCAGGCGCTGAAGGAGACCATCGCCCGCTTCCCGGTCTACCGCACCTATGTGGACTGGCGCGGCGTCAGCGAGCTGGACCGGCGGAGCATCGACTGGGCGATCACCCAGGCGCGCAAGGCCGACCCGAACACCGACGGCTCAGCCTATGATTTCCTGCACAGGCTGCTGACCACCGATCTGGTGGCCCAACCGCGCAGCGGCTACAGCCGCCAGCAGGTGTTGCGCTTCGCCATGCGCTTCCAGCAGTACAGCGGCCCGGTGATGGCCAAGGGGCTGGAGGACACCGCCTTCTACCGCTACAACCGGCTGGCCGCGCTGAACGAGGTGGGCGGACACCCGGAGCATTTCGGGGTCGGCACCGCCAACTTTCACCACGCCAACGCGGAGCGGGCGGAGCGCTGGCCGCACGCCATGCTGGGCAGCACCACCCACGACACCAAGCGCGGCGAGGACACCCGCGCCCGCCTCTACGCCCTGTCGGAGATGCCGGAGGAGTGGGAGCGGCAGATCCAGACCTGGAGCCGCCTGCTGCGCGCCCGCCGCGGCGACGTGGAGGGCACCGCCCCGCCCGACCGCAACGACGAGTATCTGTTCTATCAACTCCTCGTCGGCGCTTGGCCGGCGGAGCTGACCGGGGCGGACCCCGCCAGCCTCGACCCGCAGGCGATGACCGAGTTCGCGGAGCGCCTCGCCGGCGCCATGACCAAGTCGATGCGCGAGGCCAAGGTCCACAGCACCTGGGCGTCTCCCAACGAGGCCTACGAAAGCGCCATGACCAGCTTCGTCCACGACGCGCTGGACGTGACGCGCAGCACCGCCTTCTTCGACGCCTTCCTGCCCTTCCAAGCGCGGCTTGCCCGCATCGGCATGGTCAACGGGCTGACCCAGACCCTGCTGAAGCTGACCAGCCCCGGCGTGCCGGACATTTACCAGGGCTGCGAGCTGTGGAACTTCAGCCTCGTCGATCCCGACAACCGGCGCCCGGTGGACTACGACACCCGCCGCCGCCTGCTCGACGAGGTCGAAGGGGCGGAGATCGGCAGCTTGCTGAACCGCTGGCAGGACGGCGCGGTGAAGCTCTCCCTGACCCGGCGCGCCCTGGCCCTGCGGACGGCCATGCCCGACCTGTTCGCCAAGGGCGAGTATCTGCCGCTGGATGCGACGGGCGAGCGGGCGGAGCATGTGGTGGCCTTCGCCCGGCGGCTGGGCGACGACACCGTCGTGGTCGCCGCCCCGCGTCTGGTGGGGGCGCTGGGCGAGGCTCCGGACTGGGGCGACACCTCCGTCCCGCTGCCGCGCGGGCAGCGCTGGCGCAACGCGCTGACCGACGGGACGCTGGAGGCTGCGGACGCGGTGACCGCCGCCGACCTGTTCCGGGACTTCCCCGTCGCCCTGCTGGTGCGGGAGGGGTGAGTTCCATGGACCGCAACCCGCCGCCGCGCCGCGCGCTCGTTCCCATCGACCAGCGCCTGATCGGGAGCGATCCCGGCAAGCCTGCCGTCTTCGGGACCGTGCTGTCCGGCGACCCTCGGGAAAGTTTCCTGAATCTCTACGACGGCGGCGGGGGGCGGTTCGCCTGCGGGGTCTGGCAATGCACGCCGGGCACCATCGCTATGGCCGACTGGCCCTACGAGGAGTTCTGCGTCCTGCTGGCCGGGCGGGTGGTCATCACCCCCCGGGACGGCGCGCCGCAGGAGCATGGGCAGGGTGACGCCTTCGTCATTCCCAGGGGCTTCACCGGCGTCTGGGAGGTGCGGGAGACGATCCGCAAATATTACGCGATCGAGAAGCCGCTCGGTCCCCGCGCCGCCGTGGGGCGGATGCTGCGTGCCCCGCTGTGGCTGGCCCGGCGGCTGTTGCGGCGGGGCGAGCCGGCGCTTGTCCGCGGGGGCTTCTAAACGAGAACCCTGACAGGGCTGCCTCACAAAATACCCGATTTCTTCTGTCAGGATTGATCGAATCCCTCCGCCACGCGTTATTCCGATGGACAGGTGCCCGAACCGGGAAACGAGAGGCGCCTCATCGGACCATTCCTGCACGACGGCCTGCACCACGGGACGCGACCACAGACGGACGGGAGACAAGTCATGAGCGATCATCGCCAATGGGTCGAGCTGGACCCCAGCAACGGCTCCGAAAACACCAAGCCACAGGACGGGCAATCCGCCGCGGCCCCTGCGCAGAACTCCGCGCAGCCGGCGGAAGCCCCTGCGCCGGGCGGCCCGGACGAGTCTCCGGACCGCTGACCGACAGTCATTTTCCAAGGGTACTTTTTAAAGCATCGGAAAACGGCAGGGCGGGCCTCAGTGCCTCAGCCCTGCCGCCGCATAGGCTGCTGTACGGGTTGCGGCGCCGATTGCGGCGCGGCGGCGGACGCACGGTCGGGCCGCCCGAACAGTTCCAGCGCCGGCGGAATGGAGGACGGGCGCAGGCCCGCCAGGATTTCCCCGACAGCCCCGACCGCATCGACGAGCGCGTCGGGCATCACCGGCTTGCGCAGCAGGCCGACCGCGAAATCGCGCGCCTCCTCGCCGCGGTGGTCGAAACCGGTGATCAGCAGGGAGGGGATGTTGTGCTCCTCCCACAGCTTGCGGGCCAGCGTCAGCCCGTTCTCACCTCCGGCCAGATAGACGTCCACCAGGGCAAGATCCGGCTGTTCCCGGACCCCCAGCCGCGTCGCCTTGGCGGCGTCGCGCAGAGGGCCGACGACCGTGTATCCGGCATTCTCCATCACGGCCTTGATGGCGGGCCCGATCAACGGGTCGTCTTCGACGACGAGCAACTTCACGGCATCTGTTCCTTGTTGGCGGACGGCACGGACCGACGTGGCCCGCAGCGCCCATGTTTGTCGATGCGGTGCATCAATCAAGGGGCTGATTGCGCGCAATGAGCGAGCCGGCGCGGGACCGAACGGGCAGTGCCATAGGGAGAAGCGAACCCGCAGCCCACTTTGCGTGTTTGAGACAGTCCAAGCGTGATGCAACCTCCGTGGGAGTCCTGCATGAAGTTCATCGAATTCACCGACCGCGCCGGGGCACCGGTCCTGATCAACGCTGCGGGAGTTCTCTACCTGCGCGGCACCGAAGGGGAGCGGACCGAGATCACTTTCGCCGGACGCTCCGAACCGCTGGTGGTCGCCGCCCCGCTGGACGAGGTGGCCCGGACGCTGGAAGACGCCACGCCGATACCGCCCGACCCCACCCTGGCGCTCGTCTCCTGATGGGCCGGCCTCACACGTCGTAGATCGGGCCGGGCGTGGACTTGTTGGCGCCGCCGCGCTTGCGCTCCTCCTTTTCGGTCAGTTCGGCCTCGCCGCCCCGGTCGGGCTTGACGGTGCCCCCCTGGGCCTCGTCGATCCGGTCATCCTTGGGCTGGGGCTGGGTGGCGGGATTCCGGTCGTCGTTCATGACGGTCCTCGTTCTGGTTGTCGGTTCACCGTCCTCAACATTTCGCGGGCCGCGACGTTGCGCCCGTCGCCTGCCCCTTCCGGAGGGCTGATGCGCGCGCGGCGCGGGTTGCCTGGAACCGCGCGCTCCATCACTTTTCGGGGCGCAGACAAACCGGAAGGACCGCCATGATCGACCTTCACTATTGGCCGACCCCCAACGGGCACAAGATCACCCTGTTCCTGGAGGAAGCCGGGCTGGACTACACCATCCATCCCGTGGACATCTCGGCCGGCGACCAGTTCAAGCCGGACTTCCTGGCGATGTCCCCGAACAACCGCATGCCGGCGATCGTCGACCGCGCCCCGGCCGACGGCGGGGAGCCGGTGTCCGTCTTCGAATCGGGCGCGATCCTGACCTATCTGGCGGAGAAGACCGGCAAGTTCCTGCCCGCCGACACGCGCGGCCGCAAGACGGTCCTGGAGTGGCTGTTCTGGCAGGTGGGGGGCCTCGGCCCGATGGCCGGGCAGAACCATCATTTCGTGCAATACGCGCCCGAGCAGATCCCCTATGCCATCGACCGCTACGTGAAGGAGACCAACCGCCTCTACGGCGTCCTGAACAAGCGTCTGGCGGGCCGCGCCTTCATCGCGGGGGACGCGCTGACCATCGCCGACATGGCCTGCTACCCGTGGATCGTCCCGCACGAGCGGCAGCGCCAGAACCTCGCCGACTTCCCCGAGCTGAAGCGCTGGTTCGAAGCGATCCAGGCCCGCCCGGCGACCGTCCGTGCCTATGAGAAGGGTGCGGAACTGGCCAAGCGCCCGTCGGTCACCGACGAGGGGAAGAAGATTCTGTTCGGCCAGACCGCCGCCAACGTCCAGAAGTAGTTTCCGTTCTGCGCCGATGGCTTCCGTCGCTCCCGCGAAGATGGGAACGACGGAAGCAACGGTCCGGTTGCCGGTTGGCGGCTGCAAATTGGCGGCTGCAAACCGAACCAGGATGACCTCAAAGCGAATAAGACGATGTGAATCCAAAGCGAACGGAAGTTCGCTTGGGGCTCCGCCGCAACCGCGGCCCCATGCCCTACTTCGAGCCTTCGACCTTGATTCGCCCCTCGATGGCCGGCGCGCCCGTTCCGTTGGCCCGGAGGAGCACCGCCTCGCTGGAGGCCGGGAAGACCCCGGTCAAGGCGGTCACGACCACTTGGTGGGTGACCAGCACCACCGGCGCGCCATCGGCCGGCAACCCGGCCAGGAACCGGCGCAGCGTGGCGATCTGCGCCTCCTGCTCCTCCCGCCGCTCGAAGAAGGAATTGAGCGCCGGAAGCTCCTGCACCGGACCGGCCCCCAAAAGCCGGGCGGTCTCCAGGCAGCGGCACCACTGGCTCGAATGGACGGCGGCCGGCCGGCCGGCGATCCTCCGCAGCAGATCGCCGGTGCGCCGGGCCTGTTCCCGGCCGTTTGCGTCCAGGTTGCGCTGGGTCGCGCAGTCGCGGATCTGGAAATTCGGCGGATCGCCGACCCCCGGGGCCTCCGCGTGCCTCATGAGGATGATCAGCCCCTTCGGATCGCCCCTGTCCGGAGGCGTTGCCCAACCCCGCTGAGCGGAGCAAACGATCGCCATGGCGGCAAGCGCGGCGACCAGCGACCTGCGGCGGACAACCCTCGGCATCGGACCACGGCGGTTGGTGACGGGACGACACCGATATTGATCGCGTGGGTCGAAGGCCAAGCCCGCCTTGCGGCGTGCCTCCCGAGCGCGGCGCCTCGCGACCGGCAGCCGCCCTACCGGTCGCCGCGCAGGACGTCCCGGCTGGCCAGCACGGCGCCGCCCATGATCAGGGCACAAGCCGCCCAGACGGTCCAGCCCCCAGCCGCCTGCCCGAACAGGATCAGCAGCAGGGTGGAAGTCAGCGGCGTGGCGTAGGACAGCACGCCCAGCGCCCGGATGTCGCCGCGTTTCACCCCATGGTCCCACACGAAGAAGGCCGCGCCGACCGGCCCGATCCCCATGGCGAGCACCGCCAGCCACTCGCCGCCGGACGGCGCCACGGTGGTTTCGAACAGCAGGTGAGACAGCCCGGCCAGCACCGCCGTGGCGAGGCAGAAGCCGCCGACCGCCTCGGTCGGGACGTCGCCGAAGCGGCGCGACAGCACCGAATAGGATGCCCAGAGCACCGCCGCGGCCATGGCCGACAGATAGCCCGGCGTGTCCCCGGCGTCGAGCGACAGGCCCCGCGCGCCGCCGGTCACGATCAGCACCGTCCCGGCCAGCCCGCACAGCGCGCCCAGCACATGGCCGCGCTTCAGCCGCTCCCCCGGCAGCAGGGCGGAGAACAGGACGATCAGCAGCGGCCAGAGATAGTTCAGCAGATTGACCTCGACCGCCGCGCCGGGAGCGAGGCGGAAGGCCAGGAAATAGAAGAAATGGTAGCCGAACAGCCCGGCGACGCCGAGTAGCCAGACCCGCCATGGCTGGCGCAGCACGCCGATCACGTCCTTGCCCCGCGCGGCCCCCGCCGCCGTCCCGACGATGAAGGCGACGCCGAAGGACATCGCGACGAGTTGGAACGGTGGAATGGTCCCCGACAGCGCCGTCAGCAGCGCCAGCGTGGACCACATCAATATGGCCAGCCCGCCAATGGCGGTGGCGCGGCGGACGGCGGCCGGGACTGACGCCGCGGCGGCCGGGAGACTCTGGGGCGGGAAGCTATCGGTCGACATGGCGAACGCTTAACGCAAAGAACGCCGCCGGGCAATCGGCCCGGGCAATCGGGCTGGGCAATCGGACTGTCGGACACCGGACCTGTGCGTGTATCCTGCCATTCGGCCGGCCGCATGCCGTCCCTCCGTCCGCGTCGTCCCCTTCCCAACCACGGCCCCCGTTTTGCCCACCGAAGCCCTTCTCGCCGTCCTGGCCGGCGCCCTTCTCCATGCCGGCTGGAACACCGCGCTGAAGGCCGGCGGCGGCAGCGCGTCCGATGCGGTCCTGGTGGTCGCCGGGTCCGCCTTCATCGCGCTGCTGCTGCTCCCCGTCCTTCCGTCGCCATCGCTCGCCAGCGCACCTTACCTCTGTGTGACGGCGGTGCTGCACGTCGCCTATTTCCGTCTTCTCGCCGCCGCCTATCGCGAGGGGGCGATGAGCCACGCCTATCCCCTGATGCGCGGCACACCGCCGCTGCTCGTGGCGCTGTGCAGCGGCGTGCTGCTGGGCAAAGGTCTGTCCGCCGGCGCCTGGGCGGGGACGGTGCTGGTCTGCGGCGGCATCCTCGGGTTGACCCTGCTGGGGCGGGGATCGGGCCCGTCGGGG
Organism: Azospirillum himalayense; assembly: GCF_042657465.1. Lineage (NCBI taxonomy): Bacteria > Pseudomonadati > Pseudomonadota > Alphaproteobacteria > Rhodospirillales > Azospirillaceae > Azospirillum > Azospirillum himalayense. The sequence goes on from NZ_JBHSLC010000004.1 coordinate 245,735, forward strand.
TCGTGGCGGGGCAACGCCTGCGCGCTCGCCAACGCCCTGGTGATCGCCGCCTACACGGTGGTGGACGGCATCGGCGTGCGGCTGTCCGGCGCGCCGGCCGGCTACACGCTGTGGTGCTTCCTGCTGTTGAGCGTGCCCATGGTGGGCGGGGCGCTGCTGAGCGACGCCCGCGGCTTCCTGAGCCACGCCCGCCGGCGCTGGATGGTCGCGCTGGCCGGCGGGGCGGCCAGCATCGCCTCCTACGGGCTCGCGCTCTGGGCGATGACCCTGGCGCCGGTCGCGGTGGTGGCGGCGCTGCGCGAAACCTCGATCCTGTTCGCCATGGCGTTGGCCGCCCTGGTGCTCAAGGAGCGGGTCGGTCCGGTGCGTCTGGCCTCCGGCGTGGTCATCGTGCTCGGCGCCGCGTCGCTGCGCCTCGCGGCCTGAGGCCCTACTGGCGGATGGCCAGGAAGTTCTGGTACGCGAAGATTTCGTCGAACTCGGAATAGCCGGACAGCCGGTACAGCCCGTCCTTGACGATCTTGCAGACGGCGAAGCCGTCCAGCCGGTTCCAGAAGTCGCGCAGGAAGGTCCGGGAATCGAGGTTGCAGCCGCCGAACTCGAACTGGATGAAGTCGATGGCGCGCCGGTCCAACAGGCCGCGCGCCCCGTCCAGAACGGCGATCTCGTGGCCCTCCACGTCGATCTTGAGGAAATGGATGCGGTCGATGCCGGTCTCCGCGCAGAACCCGTCCAGGGTCGCCAGACGAACGGTCTCGCCGCTCCCGCCCTCCCGAAACTCCCGGATCGCACGATCGTGGAGGGAGGCCAGGGTCGAACCGGGCCGGTCGCTGTGCAGAGTGGCCGCGCCGGCCCGGTCGGACAGGCCGAGGTTGACGGGACGGCAACGGCCGGGGTAACGCGCGGCCGTCTCCTGCAGCGCGCGGAACGCCGTCGGCGACGGCTCGAAGGACCAGACGGTCGCGGCGGAAAAGCGGTCGAGTGCCGCCGCCGTGTAGACACCGACGTTGGCGCCGACGTCGAAAATCACGGCTTCGGAGTCCGCGACGCCGCGCCGCTTCAGTTCGCCCTGGATGTAGCGGAGGACTCCGGCCTCGCCCGACGTCTGGATGTCGGCGTCGTTGACCAGACCCATCCCCTTCAGGGCCTGCCGGTGGATCGCGCGGAAGAAATCCTGCTGGCCGGCCTTTCCCTGATGCTCCGCGACGTGGTCGGCGAGAGCGCGGAACAGCTCTTCAGGGGTCATGGCGGCGTGGTCTCCGGCAGCGGCGGACCGGCAGTGTAGCCGCCGCCGCCCCGCCGCGCCTCAGAAAAGCCCGTTCAGCAGGGACCCGCGCCCGCTGTAGCCGCCGCTTCCCCCGGTGAGAATGCCCAGCGCCCCGGAACTGGTCGTCGTGCCACCGGTCAGCAGGGAGGTCAGGCGCTGAAGCTGCGGCGTCTGCTGGAGCGGGTTGTCGCCCTTGGCCGGCTGCTTGGCGATGGTGTCGTAGTCCTTGCTGTAGTCGCCCATGCGGAGTTGGAGGCCGTAGTTCTTCTCCTCCTTGGCCGCCACGCCCTTGTCGCGGGAGACGCGCAGCGTGTAGTCGCCGCGGTCGAGCGACAGGGTGCCCGCCTCGAACTTCTTGTACGCGTCGTAGGTGCCGCCGGCCTCGCTGTTGCTGTCGGCGATGATCTTGCCCTGCTTGTCCATCAGCTGGACGCGCACGCCGGTGTCGCCGACGCGGCCGAGGGCGACCTCGCCGGGCGTCGCCAGGTTGAATTTGTAGAAGTCCGCCGGGTCGTTGGCGGCCAGCGTGCTGAGCACGTTGAGGCGGCTGGTGTCCTTGATCAGCGTGCCGACGTTGGTGGCGAAGGGCGCGGCGTTCAGGGCCGACTTGCGGACGGTCTGCTCATACTCCTGGACATTGCCGCTGGGCTTGGCGTCGGTCGCCTGCTTGGCCTGCTCCTGGACACGCTTCATCGCCGCGTCGATGGACGTCTGGATGCTCTGCGCCAAGCCGCTGATGTCGCTCATTCCAACCATGGCACGCCCCTCCGACCGGCATTCTTCGCGTTCGTCGGGCGGCCCCTTGCAGACGGCGGGCCAAAAGGCTTTCGATGATTTTCAAAGGGTTGAGCTAGGGCTCCCGCCGAAGGGGCCGGCAAGATCCGCACCCCGTCCGGCAGGAATTGCCGGGCTCAAGCCTCCACCAGCGTGAATTTGTCGACGTCCACCAGCCCGCGGTCGGTGATCTTCAGATGCGGGATCACCGGCAGCGGCAGGAAGGCCAGCTGCAGGAAGGGCTCGGCCAGCGGGCAGCCCATCTCCTTCACCGAGGCGCGCAGACTGCGCAGATGACGCTCCACCGTCTCGAAGGGCTCCAGGCTCATCAGCCCGGCCAGCGGCAGGGCCAGTTCGCCGACCACATGGCCGTTGCGCACCGCGACGAAGCCGCCCTGAAGCTCGATGAGGCGGTTGACGGCGATGGCCATGTCCTCGTCCGACGCGCCGACCACGCAGATGTTGTGGCTGTCGTGCCCGACCGAGGAGGCCAGCGCGCCCTCGCGGAGGTGGAAGCCGCTGGCGAAGCCCCGCCCGACATTCTGGTTGGTGCCGTGGCGGGCGAAGACGCAGATCTTCAGGATGTCGCGGTCCGGCTCGGCCACCAGCTTGCCGTCCCTGGCCGGCACCTCCAGCCGCAGATGGGCGGTGATGATCTTGCCGGGCAGAACGCCGATCACCGACTGGACGGAGCCGCGGGCCGGCACCGCGAAGTCCTCCGCCGTCACGGGGTGGAGCTTGACCGAGCGCAGCCCCACCGGGCTGACCGCCGGGCGCCCGGCGAAGGTCTCCGGCGTCACCACCCGCCCGTTGCGGATGACCCGGTTGACCGCGCAGTCCTCCAGATCGTCCAGCAGGACGAGGTCGGCGCGCTGCCCCGGAGCGACCAGCCCCCGGTCGAACAGGCCGAAGCCGCGCGCCGCCGACCATGTGGCGGCGCGGTAGACATGGGCCACCGGCGCGCCGAGCCGGATCGCGCTGCGGATCAGATGGTCCATGTGCCCCTCCTCGGCGATGTCGAGGGGGTTGCGGTCGTCCGTGCAGAAGCCCAGGAAGGGCGAGGTTTCCGGCTGGATCACCGGGGCCAGCGCGTGCACGTCCTTCGACACCGACCCGTCGCGGATCAGCACCTGCATGCCCTTGCGCAGCTTCTCCATCGCCTCCGGCGCGCTGGTCGTCTCGTGGCAGTTGCGGATGCCGCAGGAGAGATAGGCGTTCAGCTCCCGCCCGCTGAGCAGAGGGGCGTGGCCGTCGATGTGACGCCCGTCGAAGGCGGCCAGCTTGTCGAGAACCCCGTCCACCTTGTGGAAGACGCCGGGAAAGTTCATGAACTCGGCCAGCCCCAGCACCTTCGGGTGGTCCTTGTGGCGCAGCAGGTCCGCCGCCTCCAGCCGCGCGCCGGAGGTCTCCAGCTCCGTCGCCGGCACGCAGGAGGAGAGCTGCACACGCAGGTCCAGTGCCGTGCCCTCGGCGCAGTCCAGGAAATAGCGCAGCCCCTTCTCGCCCAGCACGTTGCAGATCTCGTGCGGGTCGCAGATGGCCGTGGTGGTGCCGCGCGGCAGGACGCAGCGGTCGAACTCCATCGGCGTGACGCAGGTGGATTCGCAATGGACGTGGGTGTCGATGAAGCCCGGAACGACGGTCAGCCCGCGCCCGTCGATCTCCTCCACCCCGTCGTAGGACTCGTAGGTGCCGACGATCCGGTCGCCGCAAAGGGCGATGTCGCCCGCGGCGGTCTCGCCGGTGACGACGTTCAGGAAACGGGTGTTCTTGATGACCAGGTCGGCCTTCGTCTCGCCCAAGGCCTGGCCAATGCGCGTCTTCAGATCGTCCCGGGTGACCGCCATCGCTTCGCCTCGTCCTGCCCGTTTCCAATTCTTCTTTAGGTAAATGGCCGGGCGGGACCCTTCAATCGGATTTTCCGTAACGTCAAGCCGCACGGTCAGTCACCCGGGCGACGCGCCAGCTTGGTCACCGGCCCGGTGCCGCGGTAGTCCGGATAGTTCCAGTAGGTGCGCGGCTCCAGCCGGTAAGCGGGAAGACCAAGGCCCAGCGTGTAGACAGGCCCGCTTCCGCCATAGCCGATGGCGTAACCCGCCCCACGGGTTCCGTCGTCGTCTCCGCAAGCCGTCAGCACAAGCAGAAGAACGACAATGAAGGATTGAGCGGTTTTCCCGATGATGGCTGTGATGGGTTTCATGATCCACCAGCCTGCTCTGTCGCGCTGCATCCCTAAGAAGATAAACAGGACTGGTCTCTCAACTATTCCCGGGATAATAGTTCGCTCAAAAAACAATATGCGCTTCGTCTAGTTCCGACCCAATGGTGACGCGGCAACGTGTCATAGAAGGATTTAACGCTTCGGAAACCAATAGGCTCCTCATTATCGTCATGCACAGAGGCGGCCCAAGACCGCCGTAATGGGGACGTCCAGCATGTTGAAAGCGCTTAGGAATCTAAAGATCGGGCCGAAGGTCTATCTTCTCGTGGGGCTGCAGGCGGCGGTGGCCGCGGTGACCGGCCTGATGGGACTCGCCGCCATGCAGGATCTGTCCGGCAAGTCCGAGGCCATCGAGCGGGCGTCGGACCGGCAGGTGCTGGGCGAGCAGCTCAACGGCCTCGTCCTGGCCGTCGTCATGGATTCGCGCGGCGTCTACATGGCCCGCGACCGGGCCGAGGTGGACAAGTTCGGCAAGCCCCTGCTGGACAGCCTGAACAGCCTCGGTGAGCGGCTCGGCACCCTGAAGCGCCTCACCCCGGCGGAGGGGCAGGCCACGCTGGCCCCGGTGACGGCGAAGGCCGAGGAGTTCATCCGCTTCCGCACGGAGCTGGTGCGCATCGCCCGCGAGAAGGGGCCGGCCGAAGCCCGGACCTACGGCGACAACGACGCCAACCGCGGCAACCGCCAGGCGCTCAACGCCGCGATCCAGGCGCTCAGCGCCAGTCAGGACGGCATGATCGACCGCCTGCACGACGAGTTGGAGTCGGCCCGGAGTCACTGGACCACGCTGATGCTCGCCATCGGCGTCGGCGGCGTGCTCTTCGGCATCCTGCTGGCGGTTCTGGTCGCCCGCGACATGATCGCGCGCCCCATCGCCCGCATGACCGCCGCGATGAAGACCATCGCCGCCGGCAACACCGGAGCCGAGGTGCCCGGCACCGGCCAGGGCGACGAGGTCGGCGACATGGCCGAGGCCGTGCTGGTCTTCCGCGACGGTCTGCGCCGCGCCAACGATCTGGCCGAACAGGAGCGCCGCGAGATCGACGTGCGCCGCCAGCGGCAGGAACAACTGGAAGCCCTGACCCACGGCTTCACCCAGAAGATCGAGGGGCTGTGCCGCACTCTGAACGGGGAGGCCGACAGCATCCGCAGCAGCGCCGAATCGCTGACCCATTCCGCCGCCGACGCCTCCCGCCGCAGCTCGACCGTCGCCGCCGCGGCGGAGCAGGCCACCAGCAATGTCCAGACCGTGGCCGCGGCGACCGAGGAGCTGTCCACCTCCATCGGCTCGATCAGCCAGCGCCTCGGCGAGGCCGCCCGCATCGCCAGCGAGGCGGAGCGCGAGGCCCAGCGCACCAACAGCACCATCCAAGGCCTCGCCCAGGCGGCGGAGAAGATCGGCGCGGTGGTCAACCTCATCACCGAGATCGCCAGCCAGACCAACCTGCTGGCGCTGAACGCGACCATCGAGGCGGCCCGCGCCGGCGAGGCTGGCAAGGGCTTCGCCGTGGTGGCCCAGGAGGTGAAGAGCCTCGCCAACCAGACCGCCCGCGCCACCGAGGAGATCTCCGCCCAGATCGTCGCCATCCAGAGCGAGACCCAGCAGGCGGTCGGCGCGATCAGCGGCATCGTCGGCACCATCGAGCGGATCAGCGACATCAGCACCAACGTCGCCGCCGCGGTGGAGCAACAGGGCTCGGCCACCCAGGAAATCGCCCGCAACGTGCAGGAGGCCGCCATCGGCACGCAGGAGGTCTCCTCGACCATCTCCGGCGTGTCGCAGTCGGCCGACCACACCGGCGAGGCCGCCGGCGGCCTGCTGAGCGCCGCCAAGGGCCTGTCGGTCCACGCGCGCACCCTGCAGAGCGACGTGGACGACTTCACCCGCCAGATGAAGGCGGTCTGATCCTCTCCCCCTCCTCCCCGGACTTTATGCCGGGGAGGAGGCCTTTCCCGACGCATCCTTTCCACTGATGCGCCCCGAGCGTTCGAAGCTTACCCGCCAGATACCCCATTTGATGTAGATCAATGCCGCGCCCGCATCGAAACTGGTGCAATGCCGGCGAGCGTTTCGCGCCCAAATACCCCTACAATCGATAGGGATTACGCCGCGCCGTGGGTTTCCCGCCTCGGGTTTCCCAGGACGCGCCGTGGCGTGCTGCGCATCCGGCGTCCGGCAACCGGGCGGCCAGCGGATCAATGCGAAAGGGTCTTTGGGGGAAATCATGCCCGACGGACATGTGGATCTCGACGCCGAGCACATCGGCGATCTCGACGAGTATGAGGGTGCGCTGGCCGGCCTGTCCCGCCGGGAATTCCTCGCCTACTGCACGGGCGTGGCCGCCACGCTGGGCCTGTCCCCCGCCTTCGGCGTGAAGATCGCCAACGCCGCCGTGGCCGCGCCGCGCCCGACGGTGATCTGGCTGTCGGGACAGGCCTGCACCGGCTGCACCGAATCGCTGCTGCGCACCCACCACCCGTCGCTCGAGACGCTGATCCTCGACACCATCTCGCTGGACTACAACGAGACGCTGATGACCGGCTCCGGCCACCAGGCCGAGAACTGGAAGCAGCAGGCGATGAAGGACAATTGGGGCAAGTACCTGATGGTCACCGACGGCTCCATCCCGACGAAGGACGGGGGCGTCTACTGCAAGGTCGCCGGCAAGACCTACAAGGACGCCGTGCTGGAGTGCGCCAAGGGTGCGGCCGCCGTGATCTCCATGGGCTCCTGCTCCTCCTGGGGCGGCTGGCCGTCGACCGGCGTCAATCCCACGGGCGCCGTCGGCCTGAACGAGATCATCAAGGACAAGCCGGTCGTCTCCGTCCCCGGCTGCCCGCCGAACCCCTACAACTTCCTCTCGCTGGTGCTGCATTTCGTCGCCTTCGGCAAGCTGCCGGAGCTGGACGACAAGATGCGCCCGAAGTTCGCCTTCGGCCGGCTGATCCACGAGAACTGCGAGCGCCGCCCGCATTTCGACGCCGGGCGGTTCGCCATGGAGTTCGGCGACTACGGCCACCGCCAGGGCTACTGTCTCTACAAGCTCGGCTGCAAGGGTCCGGAGACCTACGCGAACTGTCCGTCCATCGGCTTCAACGACGTCGGCCAGGGTACCTGGCCGGTGGGCACCGGCCATCCCTGCTTCGGCTGCACCGAGAAGGGCGTCGGCTTCACCAAGAGCATCCATGAGCTGGCCTCGCTGAAGTCGGTGGCCCCGCCGAACACCTACCCGGCGGTCGCCGTCGAGAAGGGCGAGGGCATGTCGGCCGGGGCCGCAGCGGTGGTCGCCGGCATCGCCGGCGCGGCGGTCGGCGCCGGCGCCGTCATCTCCAGCCGGCTCGGCAAGCAGGACGCGAAGACCGAATCCTCCTCCACCGCCGCCGAGTGAGGTGACGCCATGTCGAAAAACATGATGTCGACGAACAAGATGTCGAAAAGCAAGACATCGGTCTCACGGCGCGGCTTCCTGCGCAACGCGGTCAAGGGCAGCGCCGCGGCCGCGGCGGCGGCCTGCACCACCGTGGTCGCCGCCCCGCCGGAGGCCAACGCGCTGGTCCGCCCGCCCAAGCCTCTGCCGCCCGAGGCAGTCGGCCTGCTCTACGACAGCACGCTGTGCATCGGCTGCAAGGCCTGCGTGACCGCCTGCAAGGAGGTCAACCACATGCCGCCCGATGTCGGCCCGGCCCAGCAGGGCTGGAACGCGGGGGGCGGCGACAAGCCGATCTACGACAGCCCGGTGGAGCTGTCGGCCAGGACGCTGAACGTCATCAAGGCCTACAGCCACGGCACCGGCGCCACCAAGGACGCGGCGGAGAACGGCTTCGCCTTCATCAAGCGGCAGTGCCTGCACTGCGCCGATCCGTCCTGCGTGTCGGTCTGCCCGGTGTCGGCGATGACCAAGGATGCCAGGACCGGCATCGTCAACCACGACCCGAGCGCCTGCATCGGCTGCCGCTACTGCGTGCTGTCCTGCCCGTTCGGCGTGCCGAAGTACGATTACAACGACGCCTTCGGCGAGATCAAAAAGTGCCAGCTCTGCAAGCAGCAGCTCGCCAAGAACGAGCTTCCGGGCTGCGCCGACGTCTGCCCCACCGGGGCGACGCTGTTCGGCCGCACGGAGGACCTCAAGGCGGAGGCCAAGCGCCGCACCGCGCTGACGGTGGGCGAACACGCGCACTACCCGCGCGGCGACATCGCCGGCAAGGTCGGCGGCCCGCGCGACGGCCATGAGAAGCTGGTCGAGGCGGCCTACCAGCCGCACATCTACGGCGAGAAGGAACTGGGCGGCACCCAGTGCCTGGCGGTGTCCGCCGTGCCGTTCGACAAGCTGAACCTGCCCACCAACGTGCCGGAGAACGGCTATCCGACCCTGTCGGAAGGCATCCAGCACACGCTCTACGCGGGCATGATCGCCCCCGCCACGGTGTTCGCCGGTCTCGCCTATCTGGCGCACCGCAACACCAAGAACCACACCGACGAGTGAGGGGGCCACGCCATGTCTTCGCAAGCTCATGAGCATCAACCGCTCGGCGGTAGGGTCCTCACCCTTCCCTTCTTGATCTGCGCCGCGCTGGTCGCCCTCGCCGGCGTCATCCTGTTCCAGCGCTACACGCAGGGTCTGGCCGCCGCGTCGAACCTGAACGACGGCTATCCCTGGGGCATCTGGGTGGCCATCGACGTGGTGATCGGATCGGCCTTCGGCTGCGCCGGCTACGTCATCGCGCTGCTCTGCTACATCCTGAACCGCGGCGAGTACCACCCGCTGGTCCGTCCGGCGGTGCTGGCGAGCCTGTTCGGCTACGGCCTCGCCGGTCTGGCGGTGCTGGTCGACCTCGGCCGCTACTGGAACTTCTATCACATGATGCTGCCGTGGTATGCGCAGCCCAACTCCGTGATGCTGGAGGTCGGCCTGTGCGTGGCGACCTACACGCTGGTGCTGGTGGTGGAGTTCGCCCCGGCCTTCCTGGAGCGCTTCGGCATCGAGGGGCTGCGCGCCAAGCTGAACCGGGTGCTGTGGGTCTTCATCGCGCTGGGCGTCCTGCTGCCGACGATGCACCAATCGTCGCTCGGCACCATGATGGTCATCGTCGGGCACAAGCTGTCGCCGCTGTGGCAGTCGCAGATGCTGCCGGTCTTCTTCCTGCTGACCGCCATCCTGATGGGCTTCGCCATCGTGGTCTGGGAATCGGTCATGGCCTCGCTGAACTTCCGCCGCCCGATGGAGACGCCGGTGCTGTCGAAGCTGGCGGGGCTGATGCTGGTCGTCGCCTCGCTGTTCGTCGTGCTGCGCTTCGTCGACCTGATCGTGCGTGGCCAGATCGGCCAGATCTTCGGCGGGCCGCAGTCCGGCTGGTTCGTGGTGGAGATGGTCCTGATGATCTCCGGCCTCGCGCTGCTGATCCCAAAGGCCAACCGCAACCGGTCGCGGGCGCTGTTCCTGTCGGCCTCGCTTCTGCTGGCGGCGGGCATCCTCTACCGCCTGAACGTCTATCTCATCGGCTTCACGCCAGCGGTCGGTCCTTGGCACTACTTCCCCTCGGTCAAGGAAATCATGGTCACCGTCGGCGTCTTCGCGCTGGAGATCGCGCTGTATCTCCTCTTCGTGAAGAAGCTGCCCGTCATGCACGCCGTCCATCCCGAGCACGGCTGAGTTTAGGAGAGTTTCATTATGGCTCAGCGAGTTGTTGTAGATCCGGTCACCCGCATCGAGGGTCACCTGCGGGTCGATTGTGAAGTGGACGGCGGCAAGGTCACCAACGCCTGGGCGTCGGGCCAGATGTGGCGCGGCATCGAGCTGATCCTTCAGGGCAAAGACCCGCGCGACGCCTGGGTCTTCGCCCAGCGCATCTGCGGCGTCTGCACCACGGTGCACGCCATCACCTCCGTCCGCGCGGTGGAGAACGCGCTGAAGCTGGAGGTGCCGCTCAACGCCCAGTACATCCGCAACATGATCCAGGGCGCCCACAACGTCCACGATCACATCGTCCATTTCTATCACCTGTCCGCGCTCGACTTCGTCGACATCGTCTCGGCGCTGAAGGCCGATCCGGCGGCGACCGCGAAGCTGGCCCAGTCGATCTCCGGCTGGCCGAAGAACAGCACGCAGGAATTCGCCACCGCGCAGAAGAAGCTGCAGGCCTTCATCAACTCCGGCCAGCTCGGCATCTTCGGCTCGGGCTACTGGGGCCATCCGGCGATGAAGCTGACGCCGGAAGCCAACCTGATGGCGGCGTCCCACTACCTCCAGGCGCTCGACTACCAGCGGCGCATGAACAAGGTGGTGGCGATCCTCGGCTCCAAGACCCCGCACATCCAGAACATGGCGGTGGGCGGCGTCACCAACCCGATCAACATGGACAGCCAGTCCACCCTGACCCTCGAAAAGCTGATGTACATCAAGCAGCTGATCGACGAGGTGGGCGACTTCATCACCCAGGTCTACATCCCCGATGTGGCGGCCATCGGAGCCTTCTACGCCGACTGGACGCAGTATGGCCGCGGCGTGGTGAATTACCTGTCCATCCCGGACATGCCGCTGGACACCAAGGGCACCACCTTCGCCCTGCCCGCCGGCTACATCGACGGCGGCGACCTCACCAAGTTCACCCCGATCAAGGACTTCCACGACCCCTACTTCGAGAAGGGCGTGAAGGAGAGCGTGAAGCATTCCTGGTACCAGGGCGGCAAGGGTCCCCTGCACCCCTATGACGGCGAGACGATCCCGAACTTCACCGACTGGCAGGACGACGGCAAGTACAGCTGGATCAAGTCGCCGACCTTCTACGACAAGCGCGCCCAGGTCGGCCCGCTGGCCAACGTGCTGGGCATGTACGCGTCGGGCCACCAGCGCACGCAGTTCTGGGTCAACGCGGTGCTCGACGCGGTGTCGGGCCACCTCGGCAGCAAGGTCGGCGTCGACGCGCTGCACTCCACCATCGGCCGCCACGCCGCCCGCGCGGTGCGCTGCGTGGTCCTGCACGAGGAGTTGCAGAACCAGTGGAAACTGCTGATGGAGAACATCGCGAAGGGCGACACCAAGACCTTCAACAAGCCGGTGTTCCCGAAGGGCGAGATCCGCGGCTTCGGCTTCCACGAGGCGCCGCGCGGCATGCTCTCGCACTGGGTCGTGATCGAGAACGGCAAGATCAAGAACTACCAGGCGGTCGTGCCGACCACCTGGAACGCCGGCCCGCGCGACGAGGACGGGAACATCTCGGCCTATGAGGCGGCCCTGATCGACAACCCGGTGGCGGTGGCCGACCAGCCGCTGGAGATCATCCGCACCCTGCACAGCTTCGACCCGTGCCTGGCCTGCGCCGTGCACCTGACCGACACGGAAACGAAGTCGCACTATCAGGTGAAGGTCGTCTGACCGCCACCGCCTGACCGGCCGAAAGCCCCTCCTCCCCGCGGAGGAGGGGCTTTTCGCGTCCCCCACGCCGGTCGATTGATCCAGTTCACGGCGCCCGGCGCCGGACCCGTTTCATCCTGCTGTTTCAAAATCCCTTCTGTTTCAAAATCGTCGAACGGAGCGCGCGTCCCATGTCCATCCTCGTCCTCGGCCTCGGCAACATCCTCCTGATGGACGAAGGGGTGGGCGTGCGCGCCATGGAGGCGTTCGACGCCGCCTGGAGCGTGCCCGATCACGTCAGCGTGGTGGATGGCGGAACCTGCGGCATGGACATGCTGGACCTGATTGCCAGCCACAAGCATCTGATCGCCGTGGACGCGGTGAAGACCGGCGCGCCGCCGGCCAGCCTGACCGTGCTGCGCGGCGACGAGGTTCCGGCCTATTTCAAGGGCAAGCTGTCGCCCCACCAGCTCGGCCTCAGCGATCTGCTGGCCTCGCTGCGGCTGCAGGACGAGGCGCCGGAGACCGTGACGGTGGTCGGCTGCGTGCCGATGGCGCTCGGCACCGGCCTGATGATGTCGCCGGAGATCGAGGCGGTGATCCCGCGGATGGTGACGATGATCGTCGAGGAACTCGCCCGCCTCGGTGTGACCGCCACGCCCCGAAACTGAGCGTGGCGATCACGATCGATCCTCAGCGGTCGGCGCGGATCGGGCCGAACTCCACCGGGACCCAGGCGTAGCCCTTGCCTTCGGTGCGGACATGGCCGATGCCGGGGAAAGGCAGATGGGCGCCGGCCACCCACAGCTTCTGCGCCGCGGCGTCGGCGAAGATCTTCTTCCGGGACGCGATGGCCTGCTCCTTGTCGGCGTCGAACTCGATGACGACCTCCGGACGGGCGAACTGCACGGAGTGGCTGTGCACGACGTCGCCCCACATCAGGATGCTGCGCTCCCCCGACGTGAACAGATAGCCGCTGTGGCCGGGCGTGTGACCGTAGGCCGCCACCGACTCCACGCCCGGCACGAGGCTGTCGCCGGGCTGGTAGGGCTTCAGCTTGCCGGCTGCCGCGTAGGGTGCCACCGCCGCGCGGGCCATGGCGAAGAAGGGCTGGCTGTCCGCCGGGGCCTTGGCCGCCACCTCTTCGCTCAGCCAGAAATCGGCGTCGGCCTTGGCGACATGGACCGTGGCGTTGGGGAACAGCATGGCGCCGTCCGGACGCAGCAGGCCGTTGGCATGGTCCGGATGCAGGTGGGTCAGCAGAACCGTGTCGACCTGCTCCGGGTTGTAGCCGGCGGCGCGGATGTTGTCGGCGATGAAGCCCAGCGCCGGACCGAAAGCCTTGGCCGTCCCGGTGTCCACCAGGACGAGGTTCGCTCCGGTGTGCACCAGATAGGCGTTCACCGCCGTCTGGACGCTCGGCGTGTCGGCGAGGAACATCCGGGCGAGCAGGCCCTGGATGTCGTCGGCGCTGGCGCCGCTGAGGATCTTGCGGTCGAGGTCGATGAAGCCGTCATACAGCGCGGTGACCTCGAAGTCGCCGATGGCCATGCGGTAGAAGCCCGGCGCCTGGGTCCGCTGCTGGCCCGGCACCTCCGCCAGGGCCGGCGCCGCGGGGGCCAGGACGGCACCGGCAGGAAAAGCGACGGCCAAGGCGAGCAGGGCGTTGCGCAGGGAGGCGAAGGTCGGCGGTGTCATCGGCGTGGTTCCCCTTCAGGACGGTCGGCGCCCAGCATGGCCGTCCTGAACGCGCCGGGGAAGCGTCCCGGGAGGAATGCGCCAACCAATTGGAATAATTCTGAAATTTCGTGACCGGCGCACACGCGCAAGCGGCTCGGCGGGGTGTCCCGCCGAGCCATGGCGCCGAATCGGGCCGCTCAGCGGTCGCTGCGGATCGGGCCGAACTCCACGGGAACCCAGGCGTAGCCGTCCCCTTCGGTGCGGACATGGCCGATGCCGGGGAAGGGCAGATGGGCGCCGCCCACCCACAGCTTCTGCGCCGCCGCCTCGGCCAGGAGCCGTCGGCGCGACGCGATGGTCTCGTCCTTGTCGACGTCGAACTCGATGACGACCTCCGGGCGGGCGAACTGAAGGGCGTGGCTGTGCACGGTGTCGCCCCACAGCAGAATGCTCTGCTCCTTCGAACGGAACAGGTAACCGCTGTGTCCCGGCGTGTGACCATAGGCCGCCACCGACTCCACGCCGGGCAGGAGGCTGTCGCCGGACTGGTAGGGCTTCAGCTTGCCCGCCGCCTCATAGGGCGCCACCGCGGCGCGGGCCATGGCGAAGAAGGGCTTGAGCGGCGCCGGGGCCTTGGCCACCGCCTCCCCGCCCAGCCAGAAATCGAATTCGGCCTTGGCGACCCGGACCTCGGCGTTGGGGAACAGGATGGTTCCGTCCGGGCGCAGCAGCCCGTTGGCATGGTCCGGATGCAGATGGGTCATCAAGACGGTGTCGATCTGATCCGGGCTGTAACCGGCGGCGTGGATGTTGTCGGCGATGAAGCCGAGCGTCGGCCCCAGCGACTTGGCCGCCCCGGCATCCACCAGAACCAGATTGGTGCCGGTGTGCACCAGATAGGCGTTCACCGCCGTCTGGATTTCCGGCCGCTCCCCCAGGAACATGCGGTCGAGCAGGCCGATGATGTCGTCGACCTTGGCGCCGACGAAATACTTGCGGTCGCGGTCGATGAAGCCGTCGAACAGCGCGGTGATCTCGAAATCGCCGATGGCCATGGGGTAGAAGCCCGGCGCCTGGGTCCGCTGCTGGCCCGGCACCTCCGCCAGAGCCGGCGCCGCGAGGGCCAGGACGGCACCGGCGGCCAGGGCAAGGAGGGCTTTGCGCAGGCTGGCGAAGGTCGGCGGCATCATCGGCAACACACGACTCCTGATTGGGCGATGGCTGGTAATGGCAACCAAGTGTACGGGCAGAAACGAGAGCGGGCACCAAAAAAACGAACGCATTTTTATTAAATTCTCAAGAAACTGCACAAAAAAAGCCCGGCGAAGCGATTCGCCGGGCCTTCCATTGGATCGGGCTTCTTGCCGCCCGTCCCTACCGTCTTCAGGCGATCAGCCCAGCGCGAGCAGCGCCACGCCGGCCAGACCGACCACGGCACCCGTGCCGCGCAGAGCCAGGGCGCCCTTGCGGCCCTCGACCAGACGGCGCAGCGACAGGGCGGCGCCGATGCCCGCACCGTGCAGCAGAGCGGTGGACAGGGCGAAGCCCAGGCCGTAGAGCAGCGGCTGCGCCGCCTCCGGCATCTCGGCACCGTGGGCGTGGCCGTGGAACACGGCGAACAGGGCGACCACGCCGGCGGAGGCGAGCAGCGGCAGGCGGGACTGCAGGGCGATCAGGGCACCCAGGGCGACCACGGACAGGACGATGCCAAGTTCGACCTGCGGCAGGTCGATGCCGGCCAGACCGAGCAGGCCGCCGCCGATCATCGCGCCGACGAAGGCCGCCGGCAGCGCCCACAGGGCCTTGCCGCCGCGCTGCGCGGCCCACAGGCCGACGGCGACCATGGCCAGCAGGTGATCCCAGCCGCCGACCGGATGCAGGAAACCATGGACGAGCCCGGCGTCGTGGGCGCCGAAGGTGTGGGCGAGCGCCGCATTGGGCAGAGCGGCCAGGGCCGCCGCCGCGGTGGCCGACGCGAGAGCGAAACGTTTCATCCGTGAAAACCCCTGCTGTATCGTTGAGCGACGCACGACCGACCCCTTACCCCCATCGCGCACGAAGCGGTCGCCACTGTAGCAGAACCGTTCCGATTGGAAATGGCGGAGCGTTATGAAACTACGCCGGACCGCATGTTTGACGCATATCAATGTGCGGATTCACCCCCCGGTCAAGATGACGCGGTTGCATTGATCGTTTCACACCGGCCACAGCCACGCCGGCCGTGTCACGACGACCGGCTTTCCCGCATGAGGGCGCGCGCATGTGTCTCGGCATTCCGATGCGGGTCCTGGAGACCGACGGCTTCACCGCGCGCTGCGCCGGCCGCGGCGAGGAACGGCGCGTCAATGTCATGCTGATCGAGGAGGTGCCGGAAGGCGGCTGGGTCCTGGTCCATCTCGACCGCGCCGTCCGCCCGCTGGAGGCTGAGGAGGTGGAGCCGCTGAACCGCGCGCTCGACGCCATTCTGCTGGCGGCGAAGGGGGAGAACGTGGACCACCTGTTCGCCGACCTGATGGAAAAGGCAACCGCATGACTCCCGGCGGCCCCGAGGCGGGCTTCGCCGCCGACGCGCGTCCCGCCTGCGGGGCTTGCGGCGCCGTCTACGACCCCGCGGCCGGTGATCCGGGGCGGGAGGTGCCGCCGGGAACGCCCTTCGGCGGTCTGCCGGATTATTGGCGCTGCCCGGGCTGCGGCGGCCCGCAGCATGGCTTCGCCGTCGTCACGCCGCCGGGCGACGACCCCATGGAGGCGCGCGTCGCCGCCCTGACCGCCAGCTATCGCCTGATCGCGGAGCGCGACATGGCCGGCGTCCCCATCTGCAACGCCGCCCTGGCGGTGGAGGCGGTGGGGTTCCGCCCCCATGGGCCGGGCTGGATCGGCTGCGTCATCGCCCCCTGGTTCCTGAACGCGGTGCTGATCCCGCGCGATCCCGCCTCGTGGGCGGAGCGGCGCGACGGCGACAAGATGGAGGTCGCCCTGCCCTCCGGCGCCTACCGCTTCACCGCGGCGCGGGTGGGGGTCCTGGGAACGCTGTCGGTGATCCCGCTCGCCTCGGCCATGAACGTGTTCGCCGATCAAGAGGACGCCCGCGGGGCCGCCGTTCTGGCGCTCGACCATCTGATGCGGGAGCCGCAACCGGCGCCACAGACCGAGCCGCCGCCGGCAAGCGAGGCGGACACCGCGAAGCCCACCCTGTCCCGCCGCTCCTTGTTCGGGGGTGGACGCCGATGAGCGTGACGGGCGCCGGGCTGGAAGGCAGCGTGTCGGTGCGGCTGGAAACGGCCGCCGGACGGGTGCGCGCCGTGTCGGTGCAGGTCCGCCGCCCCGCCGCCGCCCGCGCCCTGTGCGGACGCACGCCCGACGAGGCGATGCGCCTCGTGCCGCTGCTGTTCAGCCTGTGCGGCACCGCCCAGTCGCTGGCCGCGGCAGAGGCTCTGGAGGAGGCGCTCGGCCTCGACGCCCGCCCGCACACCACCGCCCGCGCCCTGCTGGCCGAAGCGGAAACCGCGACGAACCACGCGTGGCAAGTCTTGATGGACTGGCCGGCTCGGCTGGGCGAGGCGCCGCAGCCCAGGGACCTTGCGGGCCTGCGCGCCGCCGCGGCGGCAATCCATCCCGCGCTCTACCCCGCCCGCGACGGGCTGCGTCCCGGCGGCGGTCTCCTGCGGCCCGACCGCGCCGCCCTGACCGCCGCCGTTGCCGCCCTGCGCGAGGGTGTGGAGCGCGCTGTCTTCGCCGCCCCGGTTCCTACCGACACGGCGGACCTGGAGCGCTGGGCCGGGGCGGGCGGAACCGGCGCGGCGCGGCTGATGCGCCGCGTCCTGGCGCCGGGCATGGCGGGTTTCGGCGCCTGCGGCGTGACGGCGCTGGAACCGCATCCGGCAGGATGGTTCGGCGAAAGGCTGTCCGCCGACGCGGCCTTTTCGGAGAACCCCCGGCAGGACGGCGCCCCGGCCCACACCGGGGCACTGGCCCGCCGGAGCGCGCATCCGCTGGTCGCCGCGTTGCTGGCACGGCATGGCTCCGGCCTCGCCGCTCACACCGCCTCTCGGCTGGTGGAACTGGCGGGACTGGCGGAGCGCTTGGCATCCTGGGCGGATCGCCTCGACGACGCCGAACCGGCCCCGGACGACGGCAGCGCGCGGCACGCCGCGGGAAGCGGCGCCGTCGAGACGGCGCGCGGGCGCCTCGCCCACTGGCTGCGGATTGAGGGTGGCCGCATCGCCGATTGGCGCATCGCGGCGCCGACCGAATGGAATTTCGCCGCGGACGGGCCGCTGGCCCAGGGTTTGGAAGGCACCGCGGCCGACGCGGGTCTGGCCGAGCGTGCCGGCCTGCTGGTGGCCGCACTCGATCCCTGCGTGGCCGCCGCCATCACGATTCAGGGCGAGGACTGACTCATGCACGAGCTGGCGCTCAGCCAGGGCATCATCGACGTGATCCGCGATCAGGCCGCGGCCCAGGGCTTCACGACGGTGAAGACGGTGCGTCTGGTCATCGGCACCTTGTCTCACGTCGAACCGCAGGCCATCGCCTTCGGCTTCGACGCGGTCAGCCGCGGCACCATCGCGGAGGGCGCCGTTCTGGACATCGAACGCCCGCCCGGCCAAGCCTTCTGCCTGTCCTGCGAGAAGCCGGTCCCGCTGCCCGAGCGGTCGGCCCCCTGCCCCGAATGCGCCGGCCACCAGCTCATGGTGACCGGCGGCGAGGAAATGCGCGTCAAGGAACTGGAGGTGGAGTGATGTGCACGGTCTGCGGCTGCGCCGAAGGCGAAACGAAAATCGAGGCCGGCCACGCGCACGGCCATCATCACCACCACCATGGTCATGACCATCCTCACGATCACGACCATGACCATGACCACCACCATCATCACGACCACAGCCACGAGCATGTCGGCCCGGACGGCAAGGTCTACCGGCACACCCACGGCGACGACCATGGGCATGACCACCGCACCATCGATCTCGGCCGCGGTCCGGCGGGCACGGAGGTGCCGGGCATGTCGCAGACCCGTCTGATCGCCATCGAACAAGACATCCTAGCCAAGAACGACAGCTTCGCCGCGGTGAACCGGCAGCTGTTCGCGGCGAAGGGCGTGTTCGTGCTGAACCTGATGTCCAGCCCGGGATCGGGCAAGACGACCCTGCTGACCCGCACGCTGACCGACCTGATGGGGCGGTTCCCGATGGCGGTGATCGAGGGCGACCAGCAGACCTCCTTCGACGCCGACCGCATCCGCGCCACCGGCACGCCGGCCATCCAGGTCAACACCGGCAAGGGCTGCCATCTCGACGCCCAGATGGTCACCCAGGCGGTCGGGCGCCTGCCGGTGGAGACGGGCAGCGTGCTGTTTATCGAGAATGTCGGCAACCTCGTCTGCCCGGCCGGCTTCGACCTCGGCGAGGCGCACAAGGTCGTCGTGCTCTCGGTGACGGAGGGGGAGGACAAGCCCCTGAAGTATCCGGCGATGTTCGCCAGCGCCGACCTGCTCCTGGTCAACAAGGTGGACCTGCTGCCGCATCTGACCTTCGACATGGCGCGCATGATCGCCTACGCCCGCCAATTGAAGCCCGGCCTGCGCGTGATCGAGGTCTCCGCGACCGCCGGCCAGGGACTGGAGGATTGGTACGGCTGGATCGAGGAGGGGCTTGCGAAGGCGGTCGCGGGACGCGGCGCATGAGCGCCGCCGACTTCCTCCTGATGGCAGGGGCCTGCCTGTATTTCATGGCCACCCCCGGCCCCGGCATCTTCGCCGTGGTCGCCCGCTCCCTCGCCCTGGGCTGGCGGCGCAATCTGGGCTTCCTTGGCGGGATGGTGGTGGGCGACCTCGTGCTGCTGGCGCTCGCCCTCGGCGGGCTGGCCGCCGTGGCCCACGCCTTCGAGGAACTGTTCATCCTGCTGCGCTTCGCCGCCGCCGGTTACCTGATCTGGCTGGGCATCCGAACGTGGCGCGCGCCTGTCGCCCTCGGAGAAGACCCGCCGGAGGTCGAGGGCGCACAGTTGCGGGGCTTCGCCAGCGGTCTGGCCCTGACCCTTTCCAACCCGAAGACCATCCTGTTCTACATGGCCTTTCTCCCGGCCTTCGTGGACCTGACCCGCGTCTCCGCCACCGACGCCGTGCTGATGGCCGTGATCGTGGTCGGGGTATTGAGCGCCGTCCTGCTGACTTACGCTGTGGCGGCGTCGCGTGCCCGTCATCTGTTCCGCAGCGCACGGGCCATGAAGACCCTGAACCAGGGAGCCGGCACGTTGATGATCGGCGCCGGCGTGGCGGTCGCCGCGCGGTGAGGCGGCTGCGTGTCCGGGTCCGCGGGCAGGTGCAGGGGGTCGGCTTCCGGCCTTTCCTGCACGCGCTGGCGCACCGCTTCGCCCTGACCGGCTGGGTGCTGAACGACGGGGCCGGGGTGCTGGCGGAAGTGCAGGGCGATGCTCTGGAGCGCTTTTTGACAGCGCTTGCGAAGGACGCCCCGCCGCTGGCGCGGATCGACGCGGTCGAAACGGAAGATTGCCCCATC
The DNA here is from genome assembly GCF_042657465.1 of Azospirillum himalayense. Taxonomy (NCBI): domain Bacteria; kingdom Pseudomonadati; phylum Pseudomonadota; class Alphaproteobacteria; order Rhodospirillales; family Azospirillaceae; genus Azospirillum; species Azospirillum himalayense. The sequence goes on from NZ_JBHSLC010000004.1 coordinate 265,547, forward strand.
CGCCCCAACGAGGCGGGCTTCGCCATCCTGGCCTCGCAGCGCGGCGCGGTGACCACTGGGGTCGCCCCCGACGCCACCGTTTGCCCGGCCTGTCTGGCCGAGCTGTTCGACCCGGCGGATCGACGCTACCGCTATCCGTTCCTCAACTGCACCCATTGCGGCCCGCGCTTCACCATCACGCGCGCCCTGCCCTACGACCGGCCGCAGACCGCCATGGCGGGCTTTCCGCTCTGCCCGGACTGCGCCGCCGAATACACCGATCCCACCGACCGCCGCTTCCACGCCCAGCCGACCGCTTGCCCGGCTTGCGGCCCGCGCCTGTCCCACTCCATCGAAGAGGTGCTGGCCGCGCTGCGCGGCGGAAGGATCGTCGCCATCAAAGGGCTGGGCGGCTTCCACCTCGCCTGCGACGCGTTCGACGCGGCGGCGGTGGAGCGGCTGCGCACGCGCAAACAACGCAACGGCAAGCCCTTCGCCCTGATGGTCGCCAACATCGCCTCCGCCGAGCGGTTCGTGGCGGTGGGAGCGGCGGAGCGGACGCTGCTGGAGGGGGTGGCGCGGCCGGTGGTGCTGTTGCGGCGGCGTGAATCCCCTCCCCTGCGCAGCGGGGGAGGGTTAGGGAGGGGGCAAGCGTCACCCTCCCCGACACTTCCCGACGCCATCGCCCCCGGCCTCGCCTGGCTGGGCGTCATGCTTCCCTACACGCCGATCCATCATCTGCTGTTCCACGAGGCCGCCGGACGTCCCGACGGCACGGCGTGGCTGGAGCGGCCGCAGGACCTTGCCCTGGTCATGACCTCCGCCAACCCCGGCGGCGAACCGCTCGCCATCGGCAACGACGAAGCCCGGCAACGGCTGGGCGGCATCGCCGACCTGATCGTCGACCATGACCGCGACATCTTGATCCGCGCCGACGACAGCGTGATGCGGGTGGTGGCGGGCGCGCCGGCTTTCCTGCGGCGGGGGCGCGGCCATGCGCCGGCGCCCATCCGCCTGCCGCGCTCCGGACCGCCGGTGCTGGCGGTCGGCGGGCACCTGAAGGCCACCGTCTGCCTGACCCGCGGCAACGAAGCCTTCCTCAGCCAGCACATCGGCGACCTCGACAACGCGGCAACCCTGGCGTTCCTTGAGGAGAGCGTCGCCCATCTGAGCCGCATCCTGGCGGTGGAACCGATGGCCGTCGCCCACGACCTCCACCCCGACTTCCAGAGCACGCGCTTCGCTGAATCGCTCGGCCTGCCGACGTTGCCGGTGCAGCATCACCACGCCCACATCGCGGCGGTGCTGGCCGAACATGGCGAGGACGGTCCAGCGCTCGGATTGGCGCTGGACGGATTCGGGCTGGGGCCCGACGGCGGGTCCTGGGGCGGGGAAATGCTGCTGGTGGAGGGCGCCGGCTTCACCCGCCTCGGCCATCTCGCGCCGCTGGCCCAGCCAGGCGGCGACGTGGCGGCGCGCCAACCCTGGCGCATGGGAGCGGCTGCGCTGGCCCGCATGGGACGCGGCGCGGAGATCGCCGGGCGCTTCGCCGCCTGCGGCCCGGCGGATGGCGTGCGGCGGATGATCGAGGCCGGCATCAACGCACCGCCAACCAGTTCCTGCGGGCGCTGGTTCGACGCCGCCTGCGGCCTGCTGGGGGTCCGCGCCGTCGCCGGCTTCGAAGGCGAGGCGCCGATGGTCCTGGAATCCCTGGTCCGCCGCCCCACGGTGCTGGAGGGCGGCTGGCGGATCGCCGGCGGCGTGTTGGACCTCACGCCCCTTCTCGAAAGTTTGTTGCAGATCAATGCGCAGGAAGGAGCGGAGCGGTTCCATGGAACCCTGGTGGCGGCACTGGTCGCATGGGCTATGCCGGAACTGGCGGCGCGCGGTCTCGACCGCGTCGCCCTGTCCGGCGGCTGCCTGATGAACGCCGTCCTGGCGGAGGGGCTGAGCGCCGGTTTCGCGGCGCGCGGCGTCACCGCGCTGCTGCCGCGCCGGGCGCCGGCCAACGACGGCGGGCTCAGCCTGGGACAGGCCTGGGTCGCCGTGCAGAGTTTGCTTCAGGAAGGACCGCCCCGATGTGTCTCGCCGTTCCCGCCCGCGTGATCGAGCTTCTGGAGGACGACCGCGCCACCGTCAGCCTCGGCGGGGTGAAGGTCGCCTGCTCCCTGGCCCTGGTCGAGGGAGTGACGGTGGGCGACTACGTGATCGTCCATGTCGGCTACGCTCTGTCCAAGCTCGACGCGGAAGAGGCCGAGCGCACGCTCGCCCTGCTCGCCGAAACCGGCACTGGCACCGGGACCTTGGCGCCCGCCTCCGAAGATCCCACCAGCGCTGCCGCCTGAATTTGTGGACCCTGCCATGACCGACCGCCGTCTCTTCACCCGCAAGCTCGACCTCGCCCGCGGTGCCGTGGACATGAGCCACGGATCGGGCGGCAAGGCCATGGCCCAACTGGTGCGGGAGCTGTTCGCCGCCGCCTTCGCCAACCCGCTGCTCGACCAGGGCAACGATCAGGCGGCCTTCGATCCGCCCACCGGGCGGATGGTTGTGACCACCGACGGCTTCGTCGTCTCGCCCCTGTTCTTTCCCGGCGGCGACATCGGTTCGCTGGCCGTGCACGGCACGGTGAACGACGTCGCCATGGCCGGGGCGGTGCCCCTCTATCTGACCGCCGGCTTCATCCTGGAGGAAGGCTTCCCGCTGGCCGACCTGAAGCGGCTGGTGGACAGCATGGCCGAAGCGGCGCGCGAGGCCAGCGTGTCCATCGTGACCGGCGACACCAAGGTGGTGGAGCGCGGCAAGGGCGACGGCGTCTTCATCACCACCACCGGCATCGGCGTGGTGCCCCCCGGCGTCGCCCCGTCCGGCGAGCGGGCGCGGCCCGGCGACGCGATCCTGGTCAGCGGCACCATGGGCGACCATGGCGTCGCCATCATGTCCACCCGCGAGAATCTCAGCTTCGAGACGGACATCCGGTCGGACAGCGCGGCGCTGCACGGGCTGGTGGCCGGCATGGTCGCGGCGGTGCCGGACGTCCATGTCCTGCGGGACCCGACCCGCGGCGGTCTGGCGACGACGCTGAACGAGATCGCCCACCAGTCGGGAGTCGGCATGCTGCTGCGCGAGGCCGCCATCCCGCTGAAGGCGGAGGTCGCGGCGGCCTGCGAACTGCTCGGGCTCGACCCGCTCTATGTCGCCAACGAGGGCAAGCTGATCGCCATCTGCGCGGCGGAGGACTCCGATCGCCTGCTGGCAGCCATGCGCGCCCACCCGTTGGGCACCGAGGCCGCCATCATCGGCGCGGTGGTCGATGATTCGCACCGCTTCGTGCAGATGGAAACGCGCTTCGGCGGCAAGCGCATCGTCGATTGGCTGTCCGGCGAGCAGTTGCCCCGCATTTGCTGAGCCCCTGCTTCCACCCAAAGAGGCACCCCGTCGGCTCCATCACCGCCGTCCAGCGTACCGCGATGGAACTGCGAAGGATCTTCCCGGCCGGGGGACCCCCGACGCGCCTCGCGCGTTGCCTCCCCCGGAAGGCGGTCGTGTTTCCGCCAGCCGAATTGTGAGTACGGGGGATCGATGGGTATTCCGCAGTCCATCCAGTTGGGTGCTGCACCGCTGGAACCGGCGACGCTCGCCGGCACGGCGTCCGCCGCGGAGCTGGTCGCGCGTCTGCCGGCCACGGAGCCGCTGCACCGCAACCGGGTGAAACGGGCCTTCGACCTCGTCGGTGCGGTCGGGCTGATCCTGTTCTTCGGGCCGCTGATGCTGATCGTCGGTCTGCTCATCACGCTGGACGGCGGTCCCGCGGTGTTCGGCCACCGGCGCATCGGGACCGAGGGCCGCGACTTCACCTGCTTGAAGTTCCGCTCCATGGTGGTCAACGCACCGGAGGTCTTCGAGAAGCTGATCGAAACCGACCCGGAGGCCCGCGCCGAGTGGGAGGCCACGCGCAAGCTGCGCAACGACCCCCGCATCACCTGGATCGGCCGCTTCCTGCGCCGCACCAGCCTGGACGAGTTGCCGCAGCTCTTCAACGTCCTGACCGGCGACATGAGCCTGGTCGGCCCGCGCCCCATCGTGCAGGAGGAGGTGGCGCGCTATCACGTCTGCTTCCCCTTCTACACCCGATGCCGCCCCGGACTGACCGGGCTGTGGCAGGTCAGCGGCCGCAACGACGTGGATTACGGCCAGCGCGTCCAGCTCGACACCGCCTATCTGCTGGGCTGGAGCCTGTGGGGGGATTTCCGCATCCTGCTGCGCACGGTCGGCGTGATGCTCAGCGGAAAAGGTGCCTATTAAGGCGTAGAATCCCCGCGCCGCTGCCCTCCCCCGCCCGGAGAGTGGCGGTCCCGGAGGTGGAGACATACATCCTATCCGACGCGAGGCGATGGGTCCCGCGGCACCAGGGCCAGGATTTGAGATTGCACGGTCAACGTGCTAGGTTGCGGATGGACGACCGGCGGGACCGGCCGGAAGGCTGTGTTCCGCTGTACAAACGCACATATGCACCGGCCTTGGGCGTCCGGCAGACGAAACCCCTGGTACAATAAGGCTTGCAGTCGCGTTGATGGCTTTGATTCCGCCGGCCGGGCCGGTCAGTCAAGAGGGGCGCAGGATGGCGAAACTGCTGGCGGCGCTGTTGCTGCTGATGGTGGCGATGGGACCCGCCTGCGCGGTGGTGCCCGCCTCCCGCGCCGACACCAGCATCGCGCTGGACCATTACCGGCAGGAGTTCGCGAAGGCCAAGGGCACCTCATCCCTCCCCTCCCCGGCGGACCGCAACTATCTTCTTTTCTCCGACGTCCTGCGCCGCGTTCTGGCCGAGCATGTGAAGCCGGGCACGCCGCAGGTTCTGGTCGAGAAGGCCGTCGCCGGCCTTCAGAAGAAAAAGAAGGAGGAGCCCGGGGCCACCGACCGGGCGCTGACCGAGGCGGCGCTGGACGCGATGCTGACCTCTCTCGACCCCTACTCGGCCTTCCTCGACTCGGAGCATTTCCGCTACATGCGGGAGCAGACCCAGGGCGAGTTCGGCGGGCTGGGCATCGAGGTGACGATGGACGAGGACAGCGGCCTGATCCGCGTCGTGTCCCCCATCGACGGTTCCCCCGCCGCCCGCGCCGGGCTGCGCACCGGCGACCTGATCGCCCGCATCGACGAGGCGCAGGTCAAGGGCATGAATCTGCGCGACGCGGTGGCGCGCATGCGCGGGCCGGTCGGCACCTCCGTCGCCCTGACCATGCGCCGCAACGGCGGCACCAGCGGCACCGGCGGGAATGGCGGCCCCGACGCCCCCTTCCGCGTGTCGCTGACCCGCGCCATCGTGAAAATCCAGCCCGTCCGCTACCGGCTGGAGGGCGACGTCGCCTACGTCCGCATCGCCGCCTTCAACCAGCAGACCTCCCACGCGCTGGATGAGGCGGTGGAGGAGATGCGCCGGCAGGCCCATGGCCGGCTGGCCGGCGCGGTGCTGGACCTGCGCAACAATCCCGGCGGTCTGCTCGACCAAGCGGTGAACGTCGCCGACCGCTTCCTGGAAGCGGTGGACATCGTGTCGGTGCGCGGCCGCGATCCGGACGAGAACCGCCGCTACACCGGCACGCCGGGCGACCTGCTGGCCGGGCTGCCCATCGTCCTGCTGATCAACAGCGGGTCGGCCTCGGCGTCGGAGATCGTCGCAGGCGCCCTTCAGGACCACAGCCGGGCGCTGCTGTTCGGCACGCGCAGCTACGGAAAGGGCTCGGTGCAGACCATCTCGTCGCTGTCCGGCGACATCGGCATCCGCCTGACCACCGCGCGCTACTTCCGCCCGTCCGGCGGGCTGGTCGACTGCTTCGGCGTGTCGCCGAACCTGGAGATCAAGCCGGCCAACGACAACAGCGAGGAAACGCATCCCGACCCGGCGACCTGCGACCCGCACGCCACCCCGCCGCCGCCGCCGCGCGCCTGGCGGATCGAGGACCTGTGCCCCGACGTGGCCGCCGCCCCGTCGAAGCCCGACGCCGACCGCCCGCTGGACTGCGCCGTCGCCGCCATCCGCACCCGCTTGATGGGCACGCTGATCGGGCGGCCGTAAGCCGCTCCCCTAAAGCGAATTTCCATTCGCTTTAGGGGAGCGGCTTACGGCCGGGCTTCGGCCGCACTTGCGGCCGGGACCGCAGTCGCGGTCCAAAGCGGATTGAAATCCGCTTTAAGGCCCAGCAAAAAAGCCCGCCGCTCCATCGGAACGGCGGGCTTTTTCTTTGTGCCCCGCGCACCGTCTCAATCCCTATGGGTGGATCGCGACGGGGAAGGGAATGGTGCTGCTCCCGCGACCGGGCGTATGGGGATGGGTCCGCCCCGCCCCCTCACACCCGGCTGTTCGACGTCAGACCACTTCGACGCGCTGCGCTTCCGGACCCTTGACGCCCTGGCGGACGGTGACCCGCACCTGCTCGCCATCGGCAAGCACGTCGAGGCCCGAACGCTCCAGAGCGCGGATGTGGACGAAGATGTCCTTGCCGCCGGTGGACGGGGCGATGAAGCCGAAGCCCTTGGACACGTTGAACCACTTCACGGTGCCGTCGACCGTCTCCTCGGCGCCGCCGGCGCCACCGCCGTAGCTGCTGCCGCCGCCGTAGCCGCCGCCGTAGCTGTCACCGCGCGGAGCGCGCGCCGCCGGGCGCGGGGACTCGCTGGCGGTCGAGGTGTCGACGTCGTGGATGGTGGCGACCTGCGGGCCCTTCGGGCCGCGGGACAGGTCACAGGTGATGGTGGCACCCTCGGGCAGGCTGTCGTGTCCGCAGAACTGCAGAACCGTGGAATGCAGGAAGGCATCCGGCGAGCCGTCTTCGGGCGTGACGAAGCCGAAGCCCTTCGTTGCGTTGAACCACTTGACGGTGGCGCGGATGTTGCGCTGGGTGATCTCGGGAGCGCGGAAGCTGTTGCGCTGCGGACGGTCGAACATACGTGGTCTCATCTGTCGTGATAGGCCATGCCCCAACCGGCGGAACATGGCCCCCCGAAGATGATCCGTTCCGCGGCGCTTTTCAATTGAGATCGCGCGCGCCGGAAAGAAAGATTCGGCAAAAACCCGGCCGAAAGCCGCCCGGCGGTCACCGGGCGACCAAAAATATCGCAATTGCTGCGAGAATCGGCGGATTGCCGGTCAAGTCCGAGCGCTCAAGACCGCCGCCTCAAGACCGGACCGTCAGGCCGCCCCGCAGCACTTCTTGTACTTCTTGCCGCTGCCGCAGGGGCAGGGATCGTTCCGGCCGACCTTGGGGCCGCTGCGCGGGCGGGCGCCCAGCGTGCCGTCCACATAGTACCAGCGGCCGTCCCGCTTGGTGAAGCGGCTGGTCTCATGATGCTTCTGCGGCTTGCCGTTCATGGTGAAGTGGGCGACGAACTCGACCAAGCCGTCCTCGTCCTGCGCCCCGCCGGCTTCGGTGCTGCGGACTTCGAGGCCGGTCCACTGGCTGTTGGCGGCCCAGGTCTCGATCTCCTTGCGGTCGAAGTCCTCGCGGGTCTCCGGCAGCAGCGTCTCCTGCAGGTAATCGATCTTCCCGCAGGCGAAGGCCGAGTAGCGCGACCGCATCAGCGCTTCGGCGGTGGGCGCCGGCGCGGAGCCGTCGAGATAGGGGCCGCAGCAGGCGTCCAGGGGCTTGCCGGAGCGGCAGGGGCATTCGGTGGTGGCGGTGGTGGTCATGACTTCCGGCCTCTCGATTTGAGGGCGCCATGCATAGCGCAGCCGACGGCCTGCGCCAAGCGTCACCGCCACCACAATATTGTCCATGGGAAATTCGCCTGAACCGGACCGGCATTCGCGCTAATCTCTGCAGAACACGGGCGGCCGGCCCGGAGCGATGGAACCGGTGATGACGAGAAGCGGACCCGACCTCCCCATGCGGCGCATCGCCGCCGACACCGTGCTGATCCGGCAGGGTGAGGCCGGGGATTGCGCGTGGCTGATCCAGTCGGGCGAGTTGGAGGTTCTGCTGGAGGGTCCGGACGGTACCCGCCACCTTGGCAACGTCGGGGCCAACGCCATCGTCGGGGAGATGGCGCTGCTGGACGACGGGCTACGCAGCGCCACGGTGCGCACCCTGACCCCCGTCGAGGCGGTGGAACTGTCACGCGACACCTTCCGCGCGCTGCGCGGGCGCTGCCCGCCGCTGGCCTCCTATCTGTTGGAAAGCCTCGTCGCCGCGATCCGCCGCGGCTACGGCCTGCCCCAGCCCGAACGGCAGGAGGGAGGCTCCGCGATCCGCTCCACCGACTCCTTCGCCACGGTGGCCGACCGCCGCATGTTCCGCCGCGGCCACAGCTTCTTCCGCCAGGGGGACGCCGGAACGGCGGCCTATCTGATCCAGTCCGGCTCGGTCGGTGTGCAGCGCGACGGGGCCGACCTCGGCGTGCTGGGGCCGGGGCGGATCTTCGGGGAACTGGCCCTCCTCGCCAACCGCCCCCGCGCCGCCACCGTCGTTGCGCTGGAGGCCACGGTCTGCGAAATGATCCGCAAGGACCAGTTCGCCAAGGCCATCGAGACGATGCCGCCCATCCTGCGCTCGCTGACGCGCATCTACATCGAGCAGTTGTCCGGCGGACGGCTCCCGCCCCACCACGCCGAACCCGCAAGAACCGACTCTCCATGATTCCCAAGACCACCAAAGCCGTCCGCGTCAAAGTTCCCCGCCCGCAGCCCGATCTGTCCTTCGAGATCGCCTTGGGCCAGGGGCGGCTGGTCTGCGGCATCGACGAGGTGGGGCGCGGCCCGCTCGCCGGCCCTGTGGTCACCGCCGCCGTGGTGCTGCCGGCGGGCGGCCTGCCCGACGCGCTGGCCCGCGCCATCAACGACAGCAAGGCGCTGAGCCTGCGCGCCCGCGAGGCGCTGGAACCGGAAATCCGCGCCCACGCCCTGGCCGTCGCGCTGGCCGAGGCGTCCGCGGCGGAGATCGACGCGTTCAACATCCACAAGGCCACGCTGCTGGCCATGAAGCGCGCCTACGAGGCACTGCCCGGCGAGCCGCCCGCCGTCGCGCTGATCGACGGGAAGTTCAAGCCCGACCTGTCCTGCCTGATGGAGGCCATCGTCAAGGGCGACGGGCGCAGCCAGTCGATCGCCGCGGCCTCCATCGTCGCCAAGGTGGCGCGCGATCGCGAGATGATGCGGCTGGCGGAACTCCACCCGCAGTACGGCTGGGACCGCAACGCCGGCTACCCGACGCCGGAGCATCTGGAGGCGCTGCGCCGCCACGGCGTGACGCCCCACCACCGAGTCACTTTTGCACCAGTCCGCGCCCAAATCGAACGGGCCGGCTGACCGTCGCGATTCCGGCGCAAGAAATCAGTTGACGGCGACTCGGCGGCGAATCATTGTCCCAACGACTGATTCGCTGTTTTGGTTTCGTCAATGCTCCCCCTGAACAAAATTCTCGTGGGCGATTGCATCGCCCTCATGAATGAAATGCCGGCTGAATCGGTGGACCTTGTCTTTGCCGATCCGCCTTATAACCTCCAGCTGGGGGGCGAACTCTTGCGCCCGAACCACTCCCGTGTTGACGGAGTGGAAGAGGACTGGGACAAGTTCGAAGATTTCGAGACCTATGACCGCTTCACGCGGGACTGGCTCGCCGCGGCCCGCCGCATCCTGAAGCCCGAGGGATCGTTGTGGGTGATCGGCAGCTACCACAACATCTTCCGTGTCGGCGCCACGCTGCAGAATCTGGGCTTCTGGATTCTGAACGACATCGTGTGGCGCAAGACCAACCCGATGCCGAACTTCCGCGGCACGCGCTTCGCCAACGCGCATGAGACCATGATCTGGGCCTCGCGCGAGAAGGACGCCCGCTACCGCTTCAACTACGATGCCATGAAGGCGCTGAACGACGATTTGCAGATGCGCAGCGACTGGCTGCTGCCGATCTGCAACGGCGCGGAGCGCCTGCGCGACGAGGACGGCCGCAAGGCCCACCCGACGCAGAAGCCGGAATCGCTTCTCTACCGCGTCATCCTGTCCTCCTCCCGCCCCGGCGACACGGTTCTGGACCCCTTCTTCGGCACCGGCACCACGGGCGCCGTGGCGAAGCGGCTGGGCCGCAACTGGATCGGGCTGGAGCGCGACGCGACCTACGCCAAGGCGGCCACCGCCCGCATCGCGGCGGTCGAGGAGGCCCCCGACGCCGCCGTCCTGGACACGCCGCCGAAGCGGTCGGCTCCGCGCATTCCCTTCGGCTGGGTGGTGGAGCGCGGCCTGCTGCGCCCGGGCACGTCGCTGTTCGACCTGCGCCGCCGGGTGGTCGCCCGCGTGCGCGCCGACGGCACGCTGATCGGGGCCGGCCCGCGCGGCGAGCATCGCGGGTCCATCCATCAGGTGGGGGCCGCCATGGCCGGGCTGCCGGCCTGCAACGGCTGGACCTTCTGGCACTATGAGGACGGCGGCGACCTGCGCCCCATCGACGTGCTGCGCGAGCGCATCCGCTCGGAAGCCTCCGCCTGATTTCCGGAGCCGGGCTTGAGACGGGGCGGCCGTTGGCGCCGCCCCGTTCCCGCAAGTTCGGCATTGGAGCCCTTCATCGAGCGCCGCCCGCATGCCTTGGCAGGACGGGGACGGCGTGATAGGCGTGTGCGCCATGAACAAGCTCTTCGCCACCGTCACCGCTCCGGCGCCCCGTTCGGCCCCGGCGTCGCTTTCCACCCGTTGCTTCGTGCGCGATCTGGTCATGGATGCGCTGATCGGCGTCTATGCCCACGAGCGGATCAAGCCGCAGCGGATCCGTCTGAGCCTCGACCTGGAGGTTGCCGCCCCCGGCGTGACCGGCGAGGACATGGCGGCGGTGGTGAAGGGGCTGGTCAGCCAGGGCCATGTGACCCTGATTGAAACGCTGGCCGAGCGGATTGCCGAGCGCTGCCTGTCCGACGAGCGGATCACCAGCGTCAAGGTGCGGGTGGAGAAGCTCGACGTGTTCCCGGACGCCGCCAGCGTCGGCGTCGAGATCGAACGCGCCCGGGCCTGACGTTCGAGGCGGGCCGTTAGGCTGATTCCGTCCGCGCCACGGCGACATGGGCGGTCGTCGCGATGGCGGAACGCGGCGTCGGAAGAGCGGCGATTTCCTGAATGAGCTTTTGCCGGAGCGCTTCGACGAAGCTGCTGCGGTCCATTGCCGTCTTCACGAAGCAGTTCACGCCGCCGACGACGTTCTCCTGGTAATACTCCTCCAGCCAGGGAAACTCGTCGAGAATGGCCAGGGCGTTGATGGTGATTCCCTGCCGCTCGACCCGGTCGCGGACGCCCGCGGGGTCCGGACCGCTGTTGGAGAAGCCGTTCGACACGATGTCGATGACCTTGCGCGCAGCGTCGAATCCGTTGCCGGCAAACAGCTTCGCCGACTCCGCGATGGCGCTGCCCAGCGCCGTGGAATCCCCCTGGAAACCGCGCGGCGCCTTGTCGATCCGGTCCGCAAAGGCAGCGACCTCCTCCGCGCTGGTCAGCGGAGTCCAGGGCACCAGGACGCGCAGGCTGTGCGGGCCGGAGAAGACCACCAGGGTCGCCGCGGCTCCGCCCGCGGTTACCGCATCGCTGACGTCCGGATCGCGGAAGGCCGCGGCGTGGCCCTGCAACTGGAATTCCAGGTCCCCATCGGTGATGGAGGCCGACCCGTCCACCGCCAGAACCAGTTCCAGGGCGACGCGACGCCCGGCGGGTGCCGGAACCTTCTTTGCCTTAGGCTCTGCCCGCAGGGGTCCGGCAAGCCACACTCCGGCCAGGAAAGCCGGCAGGGCCAGGATCGATCGCCGCCTCATGTCCCTCAGTCCACCTTCCGTCTATGCGTGCTCCAGCGCGTGACGCACCACCTTCATCATGACGGAGGGAAGAGCCTGCCCGCCCAGCCGGTCCACCGGAACCCACAGCCCCTCGGCCATCCGCCAACCATCGCCGGCCTTGGCCGCGACGACCTCAAGTTCGAGGTGAAAATGGCTGAAAGTATGGCGGACCACGCCCGGCAGGCGGCGCCAGGACAAATCCAGCGGGGCCGCCGCCGCGATCTCCCCATCGGTCGGCGCGTGGCCGGCCCAGGGGGTGGAGGGCACCTCGGTCATCCCGCCCAGCAGCCCCTCCTCCGCCCGGCGGCGCAGCAGAACGGCCCCCTCCGGGTTGATCAGCCAGAAGGCGACGCCGCGCCGCGTCGGCTTGTCCGCCTTCGGGGCCTTGCGGGGAAGCTGCTCCTGGATGCCGGCGGCGCGGGCGGCGCACCAGTCGGACCAGGGACAGAGCATGCATTTCGGCTTGCGCGGCGTGCAGACCGTGGCGCCGAGGTCCATCATCGCCTGGGCGTAGTCGCCGGGCCGCTCCTCCGGCGTCAGGAGGGCGGCCAGCGCGCGCAGCTTGGGCTTCACGCCGGGAAGCGGCTCCTCCACGGCGAACACGCGAGAGATCACCCGCTCGACGTTGCCGTCCACCACCGTCGCCTTGTGGCCGAAGGCGATGGCGGTGATCGCCGCCGCGGTGTAGGCGCCGATGCCCGGCAATTCCAGCAGGGCCACCTCCTTGTCGGGGAAGCGCCCCGCCCGCTCCGTCGCCACCACCTGCGCGCATTTGTGCAGGTTGCGCGCCCGCGCGTAGTAGCCGAGGCCGGCCCAGGCCACCAAAACGTCGTCCAGCGGCGCCGCCGCGAGGTCGCGCACCGTCGGCCAGCGCTCCGTGAAGGCGCGGAAGTAAGGCGCGGCGGCGGGCACCGTGGTCTGCTGCAGCATGATCTCCGACAGCCAGACCCGGTAGGGGTCGGCGACCTCCCCAGGCTTGGCGCGCCAAGGCAGGTCGCGGCGGTTGTGATCGTACCAGGAGAGCAGCCGTTGGGCGGCGTCCCTGGGGGCGTGCTTGGAGGCGGTGTGGGAAGGCGTCGTCATGGCGGCAAGACATAGGGCGAACCCGGACACCGATAAAGGGCCGCCGATAAAGGGCCGCCGATAAAGGAACTCCCGCGGGGGCGCTGGCGAAGCCCTGCCCGCTTGCGCTAGGGTGCGCGGACCATCACCAGGAAGCCCCGACCAGGAAGCCTTGACATGAACGGACCGCGGCGAATCGGCCAGACCGTCCCTGAGGTGGCCGGCAAGGCGCTGGGCAAGCGCGGGCTGGCCTTCGGCTCGCTCATCAACGACTGGCCGTCCATCGTCGGCCACCAGTTGAGCCTGCGCACCGCCCCCGACAAGCTGAGCTTCCCCCGCGGCAAGCGGGAGGACGCCGTCCTGCACATCCGCGCCATGGGCGCCATCGCGCTGGAGCTTCAGCATCTGGAACCGCAGATCGTGGAGCGGATCAACAGCTTCTTCGGCTACCGCGCGGTGGCGAAGATCAAGCTGATCCACGCCGCCCCGCTGACCATACAGAAGCCGGTGGTGCGCCCGCGCGACCTGACCATGGACGAGGAGCTGTCGGTGATGACCACCACCGCCACGGTGGAGGACGAGGAATTGCGGGCCACGCTGGAGCGCTTCGGGCGGTCGCTGCTGGCCCGCCCGCGTCCGGCACCGCGCCGCCGCTGAAGATCGAGCGATGCATGCGATCCCCTTGGGGGGCGGGATCCGGCTCGGGCTGGGCCATACTCTTGCCGCAAAAGGGGAGTTTCGATTATACCATCAACATCTGGTAGGGATGAGGCCAAAGTGAACCGCAACCTTTTGGGCATCACCGCCCTGATCGCGGTCGGCATGACGCTGATCATCGGGCTCGCCGTCGTCGGCTCCCGGCCGTCGAACGGGCAGACTCTGCCGGTGCAGCCGCCCGTGCAGACGGCGCCCGTGCAAATGGCGCAGGCCCCGGCGCCCTCGACGGCCGATCTGCTGGCCGACCGGGTGCTCGGCAACCCCAACGCGCCGGTGACCATCCTCGACTATTCGTCGATGACCTGCCCGCACTGCGCCGCCTTTCACACCGAGACGCTGCCGAAGATCAAGGAAGCCTACATCGACACCGGCAAGGCGAAGCTGATCTTCCGCGACTTCCCGTTCGATCAGGCGGCGCTGCGCGCCTCCATGCTGGCCCGCTGCGCCCCGGCGGAGCGCTACTACCCGCTGCTCGACGTGCTGTTCAAGAGCCAGGGCCAGTGGAGCCGCGCCGCCGACCCGGTCAAGGCGCTGGCCCAGTACGGCAAGCTCGCCGGCATGAGCGAGCAGGTGATCAACGCCTGCATGGCCAACCAGGCGCTGGCCGACGGCATCCTGCAGAGCCGGCTGGTCGGCCAGGACAAGTACAAGGTGGAGGCCACCCCGACCTTCGTCCTCAACGAGGGCGCGGCCACCATCAGCGGCGCGCAGTCCTTCGAGACCTTCGCCGCCGCCATCGACAAGCTGGTGAAGTAAGGACCGGGCAGAAGGCTTCGATTCCGTGCACTTCACGCGCCTCCGCCTGTCCGGCTTCAAGTCGTTCGTCGACGCCACCGATCTGGTGATCGAGCCGGGCATGACCGGCATCGTCGGCCCCAACGGCTGCGGCAAGTCGAATCTGGTGGAGGCGCTGCGCTGGGTGATGGGGGAAACCTCCGCCAAGCGGATGCGCGGCGACGACATGGACGACGTCATCTTCGGCGGCACGGCCAATCGTCCGGCGCGCAATCTGGGCGAGGTCGCCCTTCTCATCGACAACCGCACGCGCACCGCCCCCGCCGGCTTCAACGAGCACGACGAGCTGGAGGTGACGCGGCGGATCGAGCGGGGCAACGGCTCCGACTACCGCATCAACGGCAAGCTGGTGCGCGCCCGCGACGTCCAGCTCCTCTTCGCCGACAACGCCTCGGGCGCCGGCTCCCCGGCGCTGGTCAGCCAGGGCAAGGTCGGCCAGATCATCAACGCCAAGCCGCAGGACCGCCGCATGCTGCTGGAGGAGGCGGCGGGCATCACCGGCCTGCACTCCCGCCGGCACGAGGCGGAACTGCGGCTGAAGGCGGCCGAAGCCAACCTCATGCGCCTCGACGACGTGATCGGGGCCATGGACACCCAGCTTCAGAGCCTGAAGAAGCAGGCGCGGCAGGCCGCCCGCTACCGCAACCTCTCCGAACAGATCCGCAAGGCGGAGGCGGTGCTCTGGCACCTGCGCTGGATCGCCCATGAAGGCGAGCTGGCGCGCGCCCGCGGCGCCTTCGCCAAGGCCGAGGGCGCGGTGCGGGAGCTGATGCTGGCGGTCACCCAGCTGACCACCCGCCGCACCGACGACGCCGCCGGGCTGCCGGAAAAGCGCCAAGCCGAAGCGGCCGCCGCGGCCGCCCTGCAACGGCTGGTCATCGCCAAGGAACAGCTCGACGCCGAGGAGAAGCGGGTCGCCGAGCAGCAGCGCGCCCTGCTCTCCCGCCTTCAGCAGATCGCCGGCGACCTCGGCCGCGAGGAGGCTTTGGCGGCAGACGCCGGCGACGCCCTGTCTAGGCTGGAGGCCGAGCGCGACCGGCTGCTGGAAGCCCAGGCCGATGAGGAGATGCTGGAGGAGGCCGCGCGGGAGGCGCTGGCCGACGCGCGGGAGGCGGTGGACGCTCTCGACCGCGAGCTGACCCGCCTGACCGAGCAGACGGCCGCCGACGAGGCCCGCCGTGCCGCCACCCAGCGGCAGGTCGCTGATTTTGAAACGCGGACATCCGGGCTCGCCAAGCGCCTCGCCGAACAGCAGGCGCAGCGCGAGACGTTGGAGCGCGAGATCGCTGCCCGCGCCGACGTGGCCGAGTCCGAACTGGCCGTCGAGCTGGCCGAACAGCGGCTGGAGGACGCCCGCGAAGCCGCCGAGCGGGCCGAGCGCGCCAAGTCCGACGCCGAACCCGCCCAAGCCCGCGCCCGTGAGGCCCTGCAGGCCGCCGAATCCGCCCGCGCCAAGCTGAAGGCAGAGGAAAGGGCGCTGGCCGAGCTTCTCTCCGCGGGGGCAGGCGACCTGTTCCCGCCGCTGGTCGACGCGGTGACCGTCGCCCCCGGCTACGAGGGTGCCCTGGCCGCGGCGCTGGGCGATGCACTGACCGCCCCGCTGGACGAGGCCGCTCCGGTCCACTGGCGCCACCTGCCACCCTACCCCGATGCCGCTGCGCTGCCCGCCGGGGCCGAGCCACTGGCCGCCCGCGTCCAGGGACCGGAGGCGGCCGCCCGCGCCCTGTCGCACATCGGCGTGGTCGCCGACGACGCGGCGGGTGCGGCCCTGGCCGCCGGCCTCGCCCCCGGCCAGACCTTGGTCAGCCGCGATGGCGGGGCGTGGCGCTGGGACGGGCTGACCGTTCAGGCCGGCGCGCCGACCGCCGCCGCCGTCCGCCTGAAGCAGCGCAACCGCCTGAACGAACTGCGCGGCGAGCTGGACCTCGCCGACGAGCGGCTGGAGGTCGCCCGCGACGCCCTGGACGAGGCAAAGCGCGCCGTCGAGGAGGCCGCACAGGCCGACCGCCGCGCCCGCGACGCGGTGCGCGACGCCTTCGCCGGGGTGACCGCCGCCCGCGACCGCCACGCCAAGCTGGCCCGCGAGGCGGACGCCGCCGCGTCGAAGCTGGCAGCCGTGATCGATGGCATCGCGCGGCTGGAGACCGACCGGCAGGAGGCCGAGGCCGCTCTGGAGGAGGCGCGGGAGCTGCTGGACGCCCTGCCCGACCCGCGCGAGGGACGAGACGCCGTCAACGATCGCCGCGCCACGCTCGCCGAGCACCGCGCCGTCCTCGCCGAGAAGCAGAACGCGCTGGACCGCCTGACCCGCGAGGCGCAGTCCCGCCGCCAGCGCCTGGCCGCCATCCAGCAGGACGTCGCCTCCTGGGGCACCCGCTCCGCCGGAGCGGGCGGGCGCGTGGCCGAGTTGAAGCAGCGCGCCGCCGCCGCCGAAACCGACCTCGCCCAGTTGCAAAGCCGCCCGGCGGCGATCGAGGCCGACCGCCAAGCCCTGCTCGGCCGGATCAGCGAGGCCGAGCGCGCCCGCAAGCGCGCCGCCGACGCCCTGGCCGAGGCGGAGAACCGGCTGGCCGAGACCGAGAAGCTGCTGAAGCAGGCCGAATCCGGTCTGGCCGACGCCCGCGAGGCCCGCGCCCACGCCGAGGCCGCCGTGTCCGCCGCTCTGCAGAACGGCCAGACCCTGACAGAGCGCATCGCCGAGCGGCTGAACTGCCGTCCCGAGCAGACCCGCGCCGCCGCCGACCTGCCCCCCGACGAGGCGATGCCCGACGTGGCGGTCGTGGAATCGCGCCTCGACAAGCTGACCCGTGAGCGGGAGAACATGGGGCCTGTCAATCTGCGCGCCGAGATCGAGGCGGCGGAGCTGGAAACGCAGATCGGCACGCTGCAGACCGAGCGTGAGGATCTGGTCAGCGCCATCGCCCGCCTGCGCCAGGGCATCGCCAGCCTGAACCGCGAGGCGCGGGAGCGTCTGGTCGCCTCCTTCGACACGGTGAACCGCAATTTCCAGGAGCTGTTCATCCGCCTGTTCGGCGGCGGCAAGGCGCATCTGGAACTGGTCAACGCCGAGGACCCGCTGCAGGCCGGGCTGGAGATCTACGCCAGCCCGCCGGGCAAGAAGCTGCAGGTGTTGTCGCTGCTGTCCGGCGGCGAGCAGGCCCTGACCGCGCTGTCACTGCTGTTCGCCGTCTTCCGCTCCAACCCCGCCCCGATCTGCGTGCTGGACGAGGTGGATGCCCCGCTGGACGAGGCCAATGTCGGCCGCTTCTGCGATCTGGTCGAGGACATCGCGCGGGAGGGCAACACCCGCTTCCTCATCATCACCCACCACCGCCTGACCATGGCCCGGGTTGATCGGTTGTTCGGCGTGACCATGGTCGAACGCGGCGTGTCACAACTGGTCAGCGTGGACCTGCAGAAGGCCGAGGAACTGCGCGGCGCGGCGTGAGCGGCAGCGCTCAAAGGGGTTCGGTGTCCAGCACCTCCGCCATGCTCCAGGGGCATTCCTGCGGCAGAACGGACGCGTCCATGCCGTCATAGGCCCTGAGCGATTCAGCCGCCGTTGCACGTGCGTCGGTCCAGGCGTCGCGGAACAGGTCGTCCAACTTGCCCTTCAATCCGGGATTCCGCTTCAGCCGCCGAAGCGCCTCACGCCGGTGTTTGCCGACGCTGACCTCCCACCCCGCGCGTGGGTCCTGTGCGGGAGAAAAGCGGAGCTTCAGCAGATGCTCCATGATCCGCATCAGCGCGCTTTCCAGGGCGAACGCCTGCTCCGAGCCCAAGCCTTCGATCTCCTCCGCCACATTCGCCCAGTCGATGGGCACGTTGACGCGGGTTTCCGACGCACGGCGCAGGGCGTCGGCCTGCTCTCGGGTCCATGTGTAGAAGTCTGAGTCGTGATCGGCAGGCACGCGGTCCATGGCGCTCACTCTCTTCCGTCTCTCCAGGCTTCTGTCTCTTCGGGGCCTCTGCACGCAGTATACATGCTGGGTTGCGTTGTGGAGCGTTTCATTCCTTCCTCCACCGCAGATAAAATAAACCGGTAAGCAGCGGACCGCTGATCGTGCCGGAAGGGAGAGGCAGAGTGGAACGGGTGGATTTCCTGATCGTCGGCGGCGGCATGGCCGGTGCCTCGGCGGCCTATGAGCTGGCGGCGCACGGCAGCGTTGCCGTGCTGGAGCGGGAGAGCCAGCCCGGCTACCACTCCACCGGCCGGTCAGCGGCGCTCTACACCCAGACCTACGGGCACCCGGTGGTCCGCGCGCTGACGGTGGCGAGCTGGGATTTCTACACCAACCCGCCGGACGGCTTTTCGGAACATCCCCTCCTGACCCCGCGCGGCGTCCTGCTGATCGGGCGGGCCGACCAGACCGCCGCCCTGGACCGCGACTTCGCCGAGGGCCGTCGGCTGACCCCGACCGTGGAGCGCCTCGACCGCGCCCAGACTCTTGCCCGCGCCCCTTTCCTCAAGGCCGATTACGTGGACGGCGCGGTGTGGGAGCCGGCGGCCATGGACATGGACGTCCACGCCATCCACAGCGGCTACCTGCGCGGGCTGAAGGCGCGCGGCGGTCGGCTGGTCACCGACGCCGGGGTGACGGCGCTGGAGCGGCGCGACGGGCTGTGGATCGCCTCAACCCCGGTCGGTGACTTCGCCGCGCCGGTTCTGGTCAACGCCGCAGGCGCCTGGGCCGACGTTCTGGCGGGAATGGCCGGCGCACGCCCCGTCGGGCTGGTGCCGAAGCGGCGCACCGCCATCACCTTCGATCCTGTCTTCGCCGACCCGGCGGACGCGATGGGACTCGCCGGCTGGCCAATGACCATCGACGTGGACGAACAGTTCTACATGAAGCCGGAATCGGGCCGGCTGCTGCTCTCTCCCGCCGACGAGACGCCCGTGGAGCCCTGCGACGTGCAACCGGAGGAGTTGGACATCGCCGTCGCCATCGACCGCATGGAACAGGCGGTGCGGTTTTCCGTTCGACGTATCACGCACAAATGGGCGGGCCTGCGCAGCTTCGTCGCCGACAAGGTGATGGTGGTCGGCTACGACGAGTCCGCGGACGGCTTCTTCTGGCTGGCCGGCCAAGGCGGCTACGGCATCCAGACGGCGCCGGCCATGGGCCGCACCGCAGCGGCGCTGGTCACCGGACGCGGCCTGCCGGCGGAGGTCGCGGCCCTCGGCGTGCGAGCGGAGGATCTGGCGCCGGCCCGGCTGCGGCGCCCCTGACGGGAGACACGGCGATGCGCGGCACGATGAGCGGATGCGGTTTCGTTGCGGTTCTTCTGGCAACCGGCCTTCTGGCCGGCTGTGCCAACCCGGCCGCCGATCAGGCGATGGTCGCGCAGAACGCGCTCATCGGCATGCCGAAGCAGACACTGCTGTCCTGCGCCGGGGTGCCGGAACGGCAGGCCGCCGCCGGGGATCTGGAATTCTACACCTATCGCAGCAACCGGCTGTATTCCTACCCGTCCTGGGGCGGCTACGGCGGCTACTGGGGCTATCCCTACGGCGCCTGGGGCGGCTACGGTTATGATGTGAGAAGCGTCGACTGCGATGCGACCTTCACCCTGCGCAATGGCGCGGTGGAGCGCATCGTCTATGGCGGTTCCTCCAGTGGCGGAAGCCGACTCGGCCAGTGCTACGTGATCGTACAGAATTGCCTGGGGCAAGTCCCCTCACAGTCCCCACAACCCTCCATGGCCCCAGCGCGTTAAGAGTTCCAGTCCATGCGACAACTCGTCGCTGTTGCAAAGCCGCCTCACTATGACGTTTTGGTTGAGGCGGCATAGCAACCCTAGAAAAACTCTGGTAATACATCTCCAGGCATTAAGCCAAAAAAACGACATCAGCTAATTCTGCCCTGGAGCGAATCCCATGACTTTCCTGAAGCGCGCCGCCGCCGCCCTGCTGGCGACCACGGCTCTCGCCGCCGTTTCCTCCCCGTCGCTGGCCCAGGATTTCAAGGGCAAGTCCGCCGGTGACATCCTGGTGCGCGCGCGCGCCCTCGCCGTGATCCCGCAGGAGAATGGTGACCTGATCGGCGGCGGTCCGTTCGGCGGCAGCAACATCGGCAGCGTGGACATCGAGAACGACTACATTCCCGAACTCGACGTCTCCTACTTCATCACCGACAACATCGCTCTGGAACTGATCGCCGGCACCACCCGTCACAAGGTTTCCGGTTCGCTGATCACCGGCAACGACATCGACGTGGGCAAGGTCTCGCTGCTGCCGCCGACCCTGACGGCCCAGTACCACTTCTTCACGAAGGAGCGTGTCAGCCCCTACGTCGGCGCCGGCATCAACTACACCTGGTTCTACGACGAGACCGCGGCTCGGAGCACCAACGCGGACGGCTTCACGGCCAACACCGTCGACTACAAGAACCGCTTCGGCTGGGCGCTTCAGGCTGGTGTCGACGTTGCCCTGACCGGCAACTGGTCGCTGAACCTCGACGTCAAGAAGATCTTCCTGAAGACCGACGTGACCGCCAACGTCAGCGGCGTCCCGGTCACCTCGGACGTCAAGATCGATCCGTGGCTGATCGGCATCGGCGTCGGTTACCGCTTCTAATCGGCTTCTCCGGGGCCTCCCCGCGGGAGGCCTCGCGAGGCCGCGGAATTCAGGCCGGCTACCCCGAAAGGGGTATCCAGCCTGTTCCTTTTTGCGACTTCCTTGCGCGGCGACAGTGGAGGAGCATTCCCTTTCGTGAATCCGTGCGGGAGGAAGCACAGCCATGCACATTGCCGCCGTCTTGAAAAGGAAGGGCACGGAGATCATCACCGCCAATCCGGACGATCGGATCGACGCGGTCGCCCGTAAGCTGGCCCATCACAAAATCGGTGCCGTCCTGGTGATGAGGGACGACGGCCGCCCCGCCGGAATCCTGTCGGAACGCGACATTGTCCGCGCCGTGGCTGCGGACGGGGCCACCGCCTTGGAAAGGCCCGTCGGCGACCTGATGACCCGCGACCTCGTCACCGGAAGCCCGGCCGACACGGTGTCCCAGATCATGGGCGTCATGACGCAGCGCCGAATCCGCCATCTGCCGATCCTGGAGGACGGCGAACTCGTCGGGCTGGTCAGCATCGGCGACATCGTGAAGGCGCGGCTGGACGACGCGGAACTGGAGGTCGAGTCCCTGCGCGGCTACGTGGCGGGAATGGGATAAGGCACCACCATCGGCTCAAAACCGAAAACGCCCGCGGGAGATCCCGCGGGCGTTTTCAAAGGTGGAACTGCCGGACGGTTGGTCTGGGCAGTCGGTCCAGACGATCAGGCGGAGTGCGACTGCGGGAAGGCCATGGCGGCCTGGGTGCGGTTGCGCACACCCAGCGACTTGAAGATCGCCGTCATGTGGATCTTCACCGTGCCCTCCGACAGGCCCAGTTCATGAGCGATCTGCTTGTTGGACTTGCCTTCGCGCAGGCGGTCCAGAACCTCGCGCTGACGCTGGGTCAGCAGATGGTCGAGCTGCGGGTCGCTGGGCGGAATGGCGCCGACGCGCACCTCGGCCTCCCCGGATTCACGCAGCACGGTCGGCGGCACATAGACACCGCCGGAGAAGATGAGATCCAGCGCGCTGAGCATGATCTTCACGCTGGAGGATTTCGGGATGTAGCCTGCGGCGCCGTGCTCCAGCGCGTCGCGGACGTCGTGATGCGCCTCGGACGCCGACACGACAACGACCTTGGAGTCGGGCTGCTTTCCCCGCAGGTCTTGGATGCCGGAGAAGCCGGGCCAACCGGGCATGCGCAGATCGGTCAGGACAAGATCGTAGGTCTCGCCCTTGCCAGCCTTTTCCAGAAGCTCATCAAAGTTGCTGGCTTCCTCAAAGCTGGCACCCTCCTTCAGCTGCTCCAGCAGCCTGCGCAATCCCTCCCGGAAAAGCACATGGTCGTCTCCGATCAGGATTTTCATCTGGTGGTGCCCCCGTACTCAGTGCTTTCAATGGTCCGAACGTACAGCCCTGACACAAGGCCAGTGTTCCGACCCTCAGTTTCGGAAAAAATGAAGGTCATTTTCAAGCATCATATGACCCAATTCCAAAAGGTGTAGAAAGTCCTTATGCAGGGTAATGACACATCAGATGTACCACGATTCGGTGGGGTCGGACAACCCGAATTTAACCTTTGTCACATAACAGGCTCTGAGCAATAGCATTGCTGCGCTACAGCAATATCCACTTCGCGCATCGTCCATCCATGACGAAAGTGAGCACAAATGTATCAAGCCATAGGCTTGATCATGACAAAGAGCCGTCGTTTTCGTACTTTCTATCTTTCGCATCTCTCGAAACGAAAAGGCCGGAACCGGTGCAGCATACACCGATCCCGGACCAAAGACATAGACCCCGTAAGGCTGATCCTCAGAAGGCGGCCTCATCCATCTCCATCAGAGGCTTGGAGCCGGCCATGATGGTGATGAACAGGGCGTTCGTTTGCGGCAGCAGTTTCGCCATGTAGAATCGGGCCGTCCTGATCTTGGCTTCAAGAAAGGCCGCGTTGCCCTCCCCCGCCACCAACTTCGCCTGGGCGGCCTTGACCATCCTCAGCCACATCCAGCCGAGCGCCACCAGACCGAACAGCCGCAGATAGTCGGTGGCGGCGGCCCCCGCCTCCTCCGGGTCCTTCAGCCCCTTCTGCGCGATGATGGCGGTCGCCTGCTGGAGCTTGGCGAAGGACTTGGCCAGCGGCAGGACGAACTCGGCCAATTCCTCCTTCTCCATGTCGGCCTCGATCTCGGCACTGACGGGATGGAAGAAGCGGCGCAGCAGCCGGCCCATGTCCTGCGGCAGCTTGCGCCCCACGAGGTCGAGCGCCTGGATGCCGTTGGTGCCCTCATAAATCTGGCAGATCCGGGCGTCGCGGACATACTGCTCCACGCCGGTTTCCCAGATGAAGCCGTGTCCGCCATGGACCTGCACGGCGATGTTGGCCGACTCGAAGCCGATGTCGGTGAACAGCGCCTTGACGATCGGCGTCATCAGCTGGACGAACTCGTCCGCCTCCTGGCGCGTCTTGTCGTCGGCGTGTTTTTCCGCCACGTCCAGCTTGTAGCCGACCAGCGCGCCGAGCGCGCGAGCGCCTTCGGTGTAGGCCCGGGCGGTCAGCAGGTTCCGCCGCACGTCGGGATGCACGATGATCGGATCGGCCGGCTTGTCGGGGTGCGCCGTGCCCTTCAGGGAGCGGCCCTGGAGCCGTTCCCTGGCGTAGGCCACCGCGTTCTGATAGCTGACCTCGGCCACCCCCAGCCCCTGGATGCCGACGGCGAGGCGGGCCGCGTTCATCATCACGAACATCGCCCGCATGCCCTTGTGCGGTTCGCCGACCAGCCAGCCGGTGGCCTCCTCGAAGTTCATGACGCAGGTCGCCGAGGCCTTGATGCCCATCTTGTGCTCGATGGAGCCGCAAGCGACGCCGTTGCGTGGCCCGACCGTGCCGTCATCCTTGGGCAGGAACTTCGGCACCAGGAACAGGCTGATGCCGCGCGTCCCGGCCGGCGCGTCGGGCAGGCGCGCCAGAACCAGATGCAGGATGTTCTCGGTCAGGTCATGCTCGCCGGCGGAGATGAAGATCTTCGTGCCGGTGATTCTGTAGCTGCCGTCCTCCTGCGGAACCGCTTTGGTGCGGATCAGCCCCAGGTCGGTGCCGCAATGCGGTTCCGTCAGGCACATGGTCCCCGCCCAGGTGCCGTCCACCAGCCGGCCGAGGAAGCGCTGTTTCAACTCCTGCGCCCCGTATGTAGAAAGCGCGTTGTAGGCGCCCAACGACAGGCCGGGATACATGCCGAAGCTGAGGTTGGCGGAGCAGATGAACTCTTCCAGCATGGTGTTGACCAGCTTGGGCAGCCCCTGCCCGCCATAGGCCGGGTCGCAGGACAGCCCCTGCCAGCCCGCCTCGATGTAGGTGGCGTAGGCCTCCTTGAAGCCCTTGGGCGTGCGCACCACGCCGTTCTCGAAGCTGCAGCCCTCGCCGTCGCCGGACTGGTTCAGCGGGAACAGCACCTCCTCGCACAGCTTGGCGCCCTCCTCCAGGACCTGGGCGATCAGATCGGGGGTGGCGTCCTCGTAACCCGGCAGTTCGGCCAGCTTCCCCGCCCCGACGATCTCGTCGAGGACGAAGCGGACATCCTCCAGCGGAGCCTTGTAGATCGGCATTGCTCAGTCCTCCCCCATCAGTTCCGCAGCGGCTTGCCGGTGGTCAGCATGTGCTCCACCCGGTCGATGGTGCCCTCGGTGCGCACCAACTCCATGAAGGCCTTGCGCTCCAGTGCCAGCATCTGGTCCTCGGTCATCGGCTGGGTAACGTCGGCCTTCGGCCCGCCGGTCAGGATTTCGGCCAACTTGCCGCAGACGACCATGTCGTGCGGCGTCGCCTTGCCCTGGAGCGCGAAGCCTTCGACGAACAGCTCCAGCGCGGCTCGCCCGTTGGGGCCGGGCAGCGTGTAGGTGACCTTCTCGGGCGGGGTGTAATTCGCGGCCAGTTCCAGCGCCTTGGCCTTGGCGTCGGCCAGCAGGCGGTCGCGGTTCATGGTGATGCCGTCGCCGGGACGCAGGTACAGCAGGTCCTTGGCCTCCGCCGCCGACTTGGCGACCTTGGCGAGGCTGATGGTCTCGAAGGCGCCGGCGATCGGCGGCATCGGCCCCTTCGGCGTGCGGGGGTTGGCGGCGTGGCGGGCCAGCATCTCCGTGCAGCCGCCCCAGCCGGGGATCAGCCCGACGCCGACCTCAACCAGACCCATGTAGGTCTCGGCGTGGGCCTGGACGTGGTCGGAATGCAGCAGGATCTCGCAGCCGCCGCCGAGCGCCATGCCGCTGGGCGCCGACACCACCGGGAAGGGGGCGTGTTTCAGGGCGCGGTAGGTGCGCTGCCCGCCCTCCACCAGCTCCTCGATCTGCGGCCACAGCCCGACGTTCAGGGCGAACAGGGCAAGGCCCAGATTGGCGCCGACCGAGAAGTTGTCGGACTCGTTGTGGATGACCAGGGCCTTCCAGTCGCCACCCTTATTATTGTTTGGCCCGTCGCCGATCAGCTTCATCGCCTTGCCGTAGGCGGCCATGATGTCGCCATCCAGCGCGTTCATCTTGCTGGTGAACTCGACGCACAGCACGCCGTCGCCGATGTCCCACAGACTGGCCGAGCCGTTCTTCCACACCGGCTTCGACGCCCGCTTGATGTCGGACAGCAGAAGAACGCCGTCAGGACGCACCACCGTGTCGTAGAGGCCGGCGGTGGTCAGATGCTGGAGCTTGCCGTCCTCCACCCGGTAGAAGGGCCGCCCGGCGGCCTGCTCGACCAGCGGCGGGACGGGGATGCCCTCGCTGCGGCAGAGGTCGGCGAACCAGGCGGTGCCCAGCCGGTCGATCAGCTCGAACGGACCCTGCTTCCAGTTGTAGCCGAGCCGCATCCCCTCATCGACCGCGACGATGCTGTCGGCGATCTCCGGCACCAGGGACGCGGCGTAGGACAGCGTGTGGGCCAGCACCCGGCGGGCGTATTGCCCGGTCTTGTCGGGGAAGTCGGCCAGCGCCCGCAGGTCGCGTCCAGCGGCGGACACGCTCTCCAGCTTCGGCTTGTCGGAGCGGCGGTAGGCGCCGGTGGACAGGTCGATGGCCTCCTTGACCTTCGCCCCGCCGTCGCGGTTCAGGCGGTAGAAGCCGCCCTTGCCCTTGCGGCCCGTGTAGCCCTCCGCGATCATTTTGGTGATGACGGGGTGCTCGCGGAAGGCGGCGCGGTAGGGGTCGTTCTCCGGCAGGGTCGCCAGCAGGCTCGCGGATATGTGCGGCATCAGGTCGAGGCCGACGAGATCGACCAGACCGAACACGCCGGTCTTCGGGATGCCCATGGGGCGGCCGACGATGGCGTCGGCCTCCTCCACCGTCAGGCCGAGATCGACGGCGGCGTTGATCGCCGTCTGGATCCAATAGACGCCGATGCGGTTGGCGATGAAGCCCGGCGTGTCCTTGCAGCGGACCACGCCCTTGCCCAGCGCGCGGTCGCAGACGTCGGCGACGGCGGCCAACGCGTCGGGCTGGGTGGCTTCGCCGCCGACGATTTCCAGCAGCCGCATGTAGCGCGGCGGGTTGAAGAAGTGGGTGATCAGGAAGTCGCGCTTGAAGGCGTCCGACTGCCCTTCGACCAGCACGCCGAGCGGGATGGTCGAGGTGTTGGACGACACCACGGAGCCTGCCTTGCGCACCGGGTCGATGCGGCGGTAGAGGTCGGCCTTGACCGCCGGGTTCTCGACGATGGCCTCGACGATCCAGTCGACGTCGGCCAGCAGGGCCAAGTCGTCCTCCAAATTGCCCGGAGTCACCAGCCGGGCGTTCTTCGGGTGCATGAAGGGCGCGGGGTCGGTCTTCAGGAGCCTCTGGATGGCCCCCTTGGCGATGGCGCTGCGGTCGTCACCCTCCTTGGCGGGGATGTCGAGCAGGACGACGGGGATGCCGGCGTTGGCGAAATGGGCGGCGATGCCGCTGCCCATCACGCCGGAGCCGATCACGGCGGCGCGTTTGATCTGCATGGTTGGTGCCTCCCTGTGCCGCCGCCGTCAGACCGCTTCCAGGACCGTGGCGATGCCCTGGCCGCCGCCGATGCACTGGGTGGCGAGCGCGAACTGCTTGCCCTCGCGCTTCAGCAGGGCCGCGGCCTTGCCGGTGATGCGGGCGCCGGTGGCGCCGAGCGGGTGGCCGAGCGCGATGGCCCCGCCGTCCAGGTTCACCTTGGCCGGGTCGATGTCGAGGTCGCGCATGCAGGCGATGGCCTGGGCGGCGAAGGCCTCGTTCAGCTCGATCACGTCGATGTCCCGGATGGAGAGGCCGGCGCGCATCAGCGCCTTCTGGGCCGCCGGGACCGGGCCGAGCCCCATCACCTCCGGCGCGCAGCCGGCCACCGCGACCGAGCGGATGCGGGCGAGGATCGGCAGGCCGTTGGCCTTGGCGTAGGCCTCGGTCGTCACCAGCACCGCCGAGGCGCCGTCCGTCAGCGGGGAGGAGGTGCCGGCGGTGACCGAGCCGTCGGCCAGGAAGGCGGGCTTCAGGCCGCTCAGCGTCTCGCCGCTGGTGCCGGGGCGGATGCAACCGTCGCGCTCCACGAGGCCGGCGGCGGTCTGGATGGCGACGATCTCCTCGGCGAGGCGGCCGGCCTGCTGGGCCGCGGCGGCCTTGGCGTGGGACTCGGCGGCCATCGCCTCCTGGTCGGCGCGGGAAATCTCGTAGCGGCGGGCGACATTCTCCGCCGTGACGCCCATGGAGCAGTAGGCTTCCGGATAATGGTCCTTCAGGCCCGGATGGGGCAGCGGGTTGTAGCCCATCATCGGGACGCGGCTCATCGACTCGATGCCGCCGCACAGGAAGACCTCGCCCGCCCCCATCTGGATGGCGCCCGCCGCCTGATGGATCGCCTGCATGGAGGAACCGCAATAGCGGTTGATCGTGGTCGCCCCGGCGGTCTGCGGCAGCTTCGCCAGGAAGGACACGGTGCGGGCGATGTTCATGCCCTGCTCGCCCTCGGGGAAGGCGCAGCCGACGACCACATCCTCGATGTCCTGCGGGTTGACGCCCGTGCGCTCGACCAGCGCCGCGGCGACATGGGCCAGCAGGTCGTCGGGGCGGACCTTCGCCAGTTCGCCCTTGTTGGCGAAGGCGAAGGGGGAGCGGGCGTAGCCGGCGATGACGACCGGAATGGCGGGCGTGGTCAAAGGCGCCGAGGTCATGGTTGCGAGTCCTCCGTGGTCTGCGTCTCCGTGATTCCGTTCCTGCGGAAATGGTCGGAGATCTGGGTGTCGATGATGCGCAGTTCGCCCAGCGTCTGCTGGACGTCCTGAAGCTGCCGTTCCAGGTCGGCGATGCGGCGGCGGGCGATGCGCTGCATGAAGCGCATCTGCTCCTTCTGGATCTCGTCCGCGTCGTAGAGGGTGAGGAATTCCTTGATCTCGGCGAGGCTGAAGCCCAGCCGCTTGCCCCGGCAGATCAGCGCGAGGCGCGCGCGGTCGCGGTGGCCGTAGACCCGGGTGGTGCCGTCGCGCTCCGGCGCCAGCAGCCCTTCGTCCTCGTAATGGCGGATGGTGCGGTGGGTCAGCCCGAACTCGTCGGCCAACTCACCGATGGCGAAGGAGCGTCCTGCACCGTCCGCGCCGGGGTCGAGTCCGGCGTCGGCGCGCGTGCCCAGCCCCATCAACCTTGCGGGTTGCGACATTCCCCACCCTTCCCCTGATCGTCATTGCCCTTAATCGTCACGGGTTGACGTTTACGTAAAGGTAAGGCGCTTGCCATTTGCTGTCAAGCGGGCAGCCCGCTCCCATTCGGACGCCCTCCCGGTGCCCATCCGGGGTGCGGCGCGGGCGCGCTGTGACAGCATGCCACGGGCGGTGAGCATCCCCAGCTATGGCAGGCTCGGGGCATTCAACAAAAAGCCGCCGGCGACCCCGGGCCATGAACGGCCGGACGCAACGGCCGGTCACAGGGCAGGACAAACCGGAGTAACGGCAAGCAGGGTTGGGACAGCCGATGTCGTCGCGCGCCATCGTATCGCTGGGCGTCTGGATACTCGCCATGGTGCTGATCGGCACCCTGACCGTCGGAGTCGCGTTGCTGTTCTATGTGGCGCTGACCGCCTTCTTCGCGGTCGTGGTGGTCATCATGATGGTCATCACCCGCCAGCGCGACGACGAGCACAAAACGATCATCTGATACCGGCGGGGACCGGAACGGCCAGCCTCGAAAAAGTGAAAGCCCGACCGCCCGTGAACTGCGGGCGGTCGGGCTTTTGCGTTCGGTCCGCCTACTCCGGCAGGACGCGCAGGCGCGACGCGGCGGTGCGGGCCGACTGGTGCGGGCGGTAGAGATCCTCCACCACGGCGCCGGGCTGGGCGTAGTCGCCGGGCGTCACCGCGCGCACCAGATAGACCAGCCGGAAACGCGGCGCCTGCTTCGTCATGTCGAGCGCGGCGACGTAGCGGTCGTCGCGGTAATCGACGGCGCGCGGCGCGGTCAGCTCGCCCAACCAGGACAGGTCGCCCAGCGGCGCCCCGCCCCCGGCGAAGCGGGCGGCCTCGATCTCGAAGCCGGCGGGCAGCGGGTCGGACACCAGAACCTGCCGGTCCACCGGATCGGACGCGCCGCCCTCCAGAATCACCACCAGCCGGTCGTTCGGACGGACGGCGCCCGGATCGGCGGGGCGGCCGGTCATGTCGAACAGGCTGCGGGTCACGGTCATGCCCTGCTCCTCCGCGCCCGGCGCCGCATCGGCGATTCCGGACACCGACAGGATCTGGCGCAGCGGCTCGCCCCCGGCGTTGCGGATGGCCGGCGGGGCCGCCGGGTCGATGCGCTGGAACAGCGGCTTGACGCCCTCGGCGACCTGATCGGCCCCTTGCTGGTCCTTCTGGGCGATCTTCATCGACGGCGCCCGGTCGATCAGCGCCCTGGCCGCCTGGAGAAGCCACGCCTGCTCCTGCACGCCGGTCGTGCGGACGGCGGCGTAGGTCTTGGACAGGCGTTCGGTCGCCTGATTGAGACGGTCCCGCTCGACCACGCCGCTCTCGCCCATCAGCGCCACCACGCCGGCCTCGTCGCGCAGGGACGAGCCGTAGTCGCGCAGGCTGGCCGACACGACGCGGGCGCCGGACAGCCGCCCGAAGGCTTCCGCCGCGCGGTCCTTGTCGCCCAGCGCGGCGATGGCCGTGGCGACCTGGGCGCGGGCGAAGTCGGTCTGCAGCTTGTCCCAGAAGGTCTCCTGGAAGTAGCGCACCGCACCGGCGTCAATCATCTTGGCGCGGGCCAGCACATAGAGCGCGTAGGCACGGGCCGGCTGCTCGTCGGCCTCCACCCAGGCGTTGTCGAGCGCGCCGCGCAGCCCGTCCAGCCCCTTGCGATACGGCCCCTCCGGCACGCGGTAGCCGGCGGCCTTGGCGCGGCCCAGGAAGTCGAGCGCGTAGGCGGTCAGCCAGGAATCGGCCTCCCCCTTCGGCGACCAGGCGGCGAAGGCGCCATCCATCCGCTGGAAGGTCAGCACCCGGTCCACCGACCGCTGGACCCGCGCCTTCACCCGCTCGTCCGAGGCGACGCCCAGCGCCACCGCCACGTCGCCCAGCGACAGCAGGGGCAGCGCGCGGCTGGCGGTCATCTCCAGCCCGCCGGGGCCGCCGCGCTCCAGGGCGGTCAGCAGGCCGGGAATGTCGAGGTCCGGCAGGTTGCCGAGCGACAGGGCCGCCGTCGCGGTCTCCGGACGCAGGCCGTTCAGCAGGTCGGCGGGCACCTCGACGCTGCGCTCCGGGGCCAGCATGGAGGCGGTGCGGCGGGTGACCAGCGGCGACGCCGGCCGCACCGGGATTTCCCACTGGCGCGTGATGCGCAGGCCGTCCGGCCCGGTCACGTCCAGCGCGATGTGGCCCGTGCCGACGCCGTTGGCGGTCAGGACCCGCCCGGCGGCGGCCCGCTTGCCCTTGCCAAGCTCGGGCACGGCGATGTTGCCCTCACCGAGCGACACGGCGCCGCTGGCAATCAGGGAGATGCTGTAGGCGCCCGCCGGTCCCGCGACGTTGTCGAGCGTCACCGGGACCACCGCCCGGTCCCCCGGCGCCAGGAAGCGCGGCAGGCCCAGATCGGCCAGCACCGGATCGGCGACCAGCATGGAGGATTCGGAACGGCCCAGCTTGTCACCGCTCCAGGCCACGGCCATCAGGCGCAGCCGGCCCTGGAAATCGGGGACGTCCAGCGGCACCGCCACCTTGCCCTCCGGCCCCACGGTCAGCACGCCGGAGAACAGGGAGACGACGCGCTCCGACTTCTGCGGAACGGTGACCCCGACCTGACGCAGCCGCGGGGCGGCGCCGGGGCGCGTGCGGGCGGCGTCGAGGACCGCCGGATCGATCAGCCGCCCGAAAGAATCGCGCAGCTCCACGCCCAGGCGGCGCTTGCCGAGATAATGGTCGATCGGGTTCGGCGAATGCTGGTCGGTGAGTTGGAGCACGGCGTCATCCACCGCGGCCACCGTCACATAGGCCGGCTGGCCCTCCGGCGCGCCCTCCACCACCACCTCGGCGGTGACGGAGCGGCGGGGCTCGGTCTGCGCCGGGGCGGCGACGCGCACGTCCAGCGCCCGCTCGTCCCCGTCCACCGCCAGCCAGGACAGGCCGACGGCGCGCCGCGCCACGCCCTTCGACGGGCCGCCCGCGGCGTCCGGCGCGCCGAAGGCGGTCGCCAGCACATAGACGCCGCCGGTCCAGGTCGGATCGACGGGGATTTCCAGGAAGGCCCCCTCCGGCCCGATGCGGCGGGTCGAGGCGTGGCGGATCTTGCGGTCGGCGACGGTGATCAGCACCTCGCTGTCGTAGGGCGGCTTGACGTAGACCCAGGCGGTGTCGCCGCCCTTGTAGGCGGGCAACATGACGGTCACGTCCACCTGATCGGGACGCTCGCCGGCGGTCGGGGTCATCCACCAGCCAGCGGCAAAGCGCAGGCTGCTCGCCACGCCGGTCTTGGGGTCGAACACCTCCAGCCGGTAGCGGCCGGCGGTCACCGGGGCCTCCACGGAAGCCGGCTTGGCCGCCTGGGCGGCGAGCGTGCCGCCGGTCACCCGCTGGTCGCGCACCGTGACCTTGTAATCCCAGCGCCCGTTGGCCTCGAACCACGCGTAGTCGTACTCCTCCTCGAACAGCTCGTAGGAGAGGTCCTCCTTGTCCATCGGCTGGCCGTCCGGCCCGACCGCCACCACGTCGAAGCCGGCGGTGGCGCCTTCCGGCACCCCGTCGCCCTCGAAGCGCGGGCGGATGCCGACGGCGAAGGGCTGGTGGCGCACCGGCAGGACCAGATCGCGGCTGACCGAGCGGCCCCCGATGTCGAGCAGGGTGGCGCGGACCACCGCCTCCAACGGCTTGGTGCTCTCCGGCGCCTTGGGCAGCGCGAGGTCGGCCTTGGCCTGCCCGTTGCGGTTGGTCGTGAAGCCCGGCAGGTCGCTGCGCAGCGGCTTCACCTCCTCCTGCGTGAGGCCGAAGCGGTAGCCGGGCAGGTTCGGATAGGGATTTGCCGCGGCGCGCAGCGTCACCGCCAGTTCGCCCGGCAGGCCCGCCGCCGGGGCGCCGTAGAGGAAATGCCCGTCGACGGTCAGGGTCGTCTTGCCGTCCGCCGGAAGCTCCGCCGCCTCGGCGGCGAGGGCGACCTCAAGGCGCGGCGGCACGAAGTCCTCGACCAGGAATTCGGCGCGGCCCAGCACCGGTCCCATCGTGTTCGGCTGGCTCCCGGCCTCCGGCTCGCCGTGGGCGGTGACGGCCCAGGTGCCGGTCATGGCGTTGGCCGGGATCTCGACGCGGGCGGCGAAGCTGCCGCCGCCGGATTCGGCGAGCGGACGGCGGTCCACCTCGAAGCCGTCCGGGCGCTGGATCTTCAGCGTGACGGGGCGGTCGGTGACCGGCTTGGCGTCGGCGTCGCGCAGCAGCATCGCCAGATGCACCGTCTCGCCGGGGCGGTAAATGCCGCGCTCGGTGTAGAGGAAGGCGTCGGGCTGGCCGGGGACCGGGCGCGCCGGGACCGCCACCGCGACGCCGCCCGGCGCCGCGTTCGGCGCCCCGGCCGCCGGCGGCGCGTTGGCCAGCGTCGGCGTGACGAGGTCGAGGAAGCCGAAGTCCCCGGCCCCGCGGTAGGCGAACAGCGCCTGCACCGGTTCCCGCCCGGCGGCGCGCAGGGCGGTAAGGTCGAATCGCGCCAGCCCGTCCGCGCCGGTCAGCGCCTTCCCCAGCTCCTCGTTGTTGCGGGCGAGCAGGCGCAGCTCGACGCCGGCCTCCGGCGTCGCCCCCTTGACGGAGCGGGCGAAGACGACCAGCGAATCCTCGCCGGTGATGGCGTTCAGGCCCAGGTCGGAGACGACGAACCACTGGGTCGCCTTGTGGTCCCAGCCGCCGGGCTTGATGTCCTCGGTGCTGGCCACGGCGATGTAGACGCCGGGCTCCAGCCGGCCCAGCACGGCGTCGATCGGAAAGGGCGTCACCACCGCCTGGTTGCGGCTGTTGCTGATCGCCATTTCCCCGCGCCACACCTCCTGGCCGGAGCGGTCGAGGATCTCGCCGACCTCGTGGTCGGACATCTGCTGGCCGATGCGGCCGAAATAGATCTTCTCCACCAGGCTGCGGTCGTTGATCCGCAGCACCTGGAGCTTGGCCCGGTCGAGGTTGATGGAGCGCAGCGGCAGCCCATCGGCGCCGATGCGCGGCAGGATGTAGCCCGCCCCGCGGAAGGCCAGCGCCGGCTTGCGGTTCGGCACCTCGATGTCGCGCGCGTCGGGGTTGGGCAGGCGCTTTCCGTCGCTGCCCGGCAGCCCGTCGCGCAGGGTGATGCGGTAGCTCTGCCCGTGCTTCAGACCCTCGACGCAGAGCGTGCGGTCGCGGGCGACGGCGGTCCCCTCGAAGGCGGTTCCACCACCCGCCGGCGTCACCTCCACGTAATCGCGGTAGTTCACCGCGCGCGACTTCTCCAGCCGGTCGGTGAAGGTGAAGCAGGCCTGCGGCACGTCGCGCTCCGCCACCACCTCGGCGGAGGAGACGCCGAAGGGCACCGGCTCGGGTGGCGCGTCGGCGGCGATGACGGGGGTTGAGGACGCGACGAGGACGGCACAGACACGCGCCACTGCACGCAACATTCGATCTTCCCTGAACCAGCCGCCCGGCGCGGCGCGCGCGGGCCTATGCGAAAACTCCGGGCCTGCGAAAACACCGTTTTCGGCAAACCGGCGCGGAGTATGCCGAAGCGCCCCTGGTTTCGCCACGGCTTTGCGGCCCCGCCCGGAAAATCCCGCAAGGTGGATTGGCGGTGGATCGGCCTTGGAATGGGGCAGGGATCAGCCGGCGAATTCCAGGGTGAACTGGCTGCCCTCGCCGGGCCGACTGTCGATGCGCAGACGCCCGCCATGGGCCTCCATCAGTGACCGGACGATGGACAGCCCCAACCCGCTCCCCTGCCCCGGAAGCGCCACATGCACCGCGGCCTGACCGAAGGGCTCCGCGGCCTGAAGGAGCTGTTCCGGCGTCATGCCGATTCCGTTGTCCGTCACCCGCACGCGGCATCCGCCGTCCGGTCCGCCACCCACCGTCACAAGGATGCGCCCGCCGTCCGGGGTGAAGGTGACGGCGTTGGCCAGCAGGTTCAGAAGCATCTGCTTCAGGGCGCGCTCGTCCGCCGAGACGCTGTGGTGTCCCGGCTCGACGTTCATGTCCAGCCGGATGCCCTTGGCGTCGGACTGCGCCGCCACCACACGGAAAGCCCACTCCACGACCGGTGCAACGTCGAGGTCCTCCGGATGGAGGGGCAGCGTCCCCGCCTGGAGCCGCGAGAGATCCATGATGTCGTTGATCAGCCCCAGCAGGTGCCGCCCCGATTCGTGGATGTCGCGGGCGTAGTCGGCGTAGCGTCCTCCGGCCTGCGGCCCGAGCATCTGGTCGCGGATGACCTCCGAGAAGCCGAGGATGGCGTTCAACGGCGTGCGCAGTTCGTGGCTGACGCGGGCGAGGAAGTTGCGGTTCAGCGCCAGCGCGGCGCGCAGCCGCTCCGCCGTGCGGTGCTGCAACAGGAGGAACAGCGTCACCAGAAGCATGGACACGGTCAGGATCGTCGCCAGCAGGAACAGCGTGTTGCGCAGGTCGGCCACGGCCGCGTCGATGTCCACCTGCGCGACACCCACCGTCGCAACCAGCGGGTAATTTTCCACCACGCGGTAGGCGAAGGCGCGCAGAACGCCGTCGGTCTGGGATTCCTGCCAGTAGACGCCGGCCAGCGACCGGCCCAACTCCCCCCACAGGCGGGATTGTGGGATGGCGAGGCCGACCGCCTCGACGCCCCGCGAGGCACCACGGGCACGGATCACCTTGTCCATTCCGATCAGGGTCACCGCCCCCTGCGGCCCCAGATTGGCCTGCTGGTAGAATTCCCCCAGGATGTCGGGATCGATGTTGGCGATCACGATGCCCGCGAAGCCGCCATCCTCATCGGTCAACCGCCGGCTGAGGCGCAGAAGCGGACCGCCGCCGGTCGTTCCGGGAAAGGGCGTGCCGATGTGCATCAGGTCGCGGCCGGTGCCCTGGTGGAAGGC
This sequence comes from Azospirillum himalayense, assembly GCF_042657465.1. Taxonomy (NCBI): domain Bacteria; kingdom Pseudomonadati; phylum Pseudomonadota; class Alphaproteobacteria; order Rhodospirillales; family Azospirillaceae; genus Azospirillum; species Azospirillum himalayense. Next base: position 300,989 of record NZ_JBHSLC010000004.1, read on the forward strand.
GAAAGCTGCCTCGTCCCGCTCGTTCACCCGCCCGCCCGGCCCTTCGCTGCGCAACAGCACGGTCCCGTCAGCGTCGAGCACGGTGAAGTGATGGATCAGCGTCGGATCGTAGAGCGTCTGGTCGAGGAAGTTGCGGATGCCGGGCAGGCCGTTCTCCCCGAACTCCAGCGCCAGGGAACGCAGCGTGATGTCCACCTCGTGCACCGCGCGGTGGGTGCTCTTGGCAAAGGCCCGGACCATGATCTCGGCCTTCGCCACCGCTTCCCGCGTCTGGCCGTCCAGCAGTTCGCGCGCCACCTGCGCGTAGGCTCCCCAGACCACCGTGATCGCGACGGCGGCGATGGCGAACACGCACCAGCGGAACGAGATCGGCAGGCGCATCCCAGCTCTTCCACAGGCGGTCCACCGCGGCCGGTTCGGACAATGATCCGTTCCGGCCCGGCATCGACCCTAGAGCACAATGGGTATCACGCTATGGAAGCGCGGGGCAATCCCCTCCATCCCACGTTGACACAAGGCACCGCCCGATCATCATCGCGCGAAATAGGCCGCGATCCGTTCAACCGCTCCGTCGAGGATCTCGTCCCTCTTGGAGAAGCAGAAGCGGATGAAGCTGCGCGGCGCGTCCTGGACGAAGAAGGCGCCGACGGGGATGGCCGTCACCCCGGCCTCGGCGGTCAGACGGCGGCAGAAATCCTCGTCGTTGCCGTCGAAGCCGAAGGGCGACACGTCGGCGACCACGAAATAGGTGCCGGCGGACGGCAGCACCTCGAACCCCACGGCGCGCAGCCCGTCGGCCAGCCGGTCGCGCTTGGCCTGCAACCCCGTGGCCAGCCCGGTGAAGTAGGCGTCGTCCTTGCCCAGCCCATAGGCGACCGCCGCCTGGAGGTTGGGCGGGGTGGTGAAGGTGATGTACTGGTGCGCCTTGACGACGGGCTGGAGCAGGTGCGCCGCGCCGGTGACGTAGCCGACCTTCCAGCCGGTCAGCGAGAAGGTCTTGCCCGCGGAACCGATCTTCAGGCAGCGGTCGCGCATGCCCGGCAGGGTCATCAGCGGGATGTGCGCAAGGCCGTCGAAGATGATGTGTTCGTACACCTCGTCGCAGACGGCGAAGGCGTCGAAACGCTGGACGAATTCCGCCAGCAGTTCCAGCTCCGCGCGGGTGAAGACCTTGGCGGCCGGGTTCAGCGGGTCGTTGATGAGGACGAGCTTGGTCCTGGGCGAGAAGACCGCTTCCAGGTCGGCGCGCGTGAAGCTCCAGTCCGGGGCCTTCAGGCTGACGAAGCGCGGCACGCCGCCGGCCAGCCGGACGATCGGCAGGTAGCTGTCGTACATGGGCTGGAACAGCACCACCTCGTCGCCCGGATTGATGAGGCCGAGCAGGCTGGCGGTCAGCGCCTCGGTGGCGCCGGAGGTCACCATCACCTCGGTCTTCCAGTCGATGTCCAGCCCGTAGAAGCGCTTGCCGTGCGCGGCCACCGCCTGTCGCAACTCCGGCGTGCCCATCATCGGCGGATACTGGTTCCATCCCTCCAGGATGGCCCTGGCCGCCACGTCCAGGACGTCGGCGGGGCCGCGCTCGTCGGGGAAGCCCTGGCCGAGATTGATCGCCTTGTGCTCGTCCGACAGGCGGGACATCACCTCGAAGATCGTCGTGCCGTAGCTCGACAGGATTGCGTTGCCGGACTTCACCTTGAGCCTCCTGAACACCGAAGCGGACAGGAATGCCGCAGCCGGACGGCGCTGTCCAGCGCCCCGTCCGCAGACCGGACCGGCGGTGGCGGTCAGGCGGTGGCGGCGGCCTTGGCCCTGGCGGCGTTGCGGCGATGGCGCAGCTTGACGCGGATGCGCTCGACCGGGCTGAGCAGCCGGGGATGGCGGCGCTTCAGCCGCACGAACAGGCGGCGGGCGTCCGCGGAGTTGCGCAGCAGGATCACCCCGCCGACAAGCGCCACCGGAAAACCGAACGGTCCCGGCAGCGGCGACATCAGGGCGCCCAAGCCGATCAGGCTCCACCCCGTGCCGATCAGCGCGAGCTGCCGGACACGCGCCAGCGTGGGCCGGGCGAGAAGCGAGCGGGAGATGGTGGCGCGACGATGCATCGGGGCTCCTCCTCCTGTGCTGGAAGCCATATGGGAGCATACGGGCACAGGGGAAGAGGCCGGGGGATGTGACTTTTCGGGGGAGTGGGTGGGGAAAAGGGGAGCGTCAATGCAACGGCGTGCCGCCGCCGGGCGGCCCCAGGACGAACAGCGCGGCGGTGACCTCCGCCGGGGCCGGAGCCCATTCGAAGTCGCGCATCAGCTCGCTGCGGGCGGCGTCGGCGCGCTCCGCCAGGGCCTTGCCGTCGGTGCCGCCGGTCCGCCGGACCGGCCTGCGGCCGCGCCGGTCGGCGCAGCTTTCCAGCATCAGGCGGATCATCCGCTCCCGCTTGGCGGCGTCCACGAATCCCGACTGGTCGAAATACAGCTTGGTGAAGGCGACCTCGGTCACGGTGGGCGCGGCACCCTGCTTGCCGACCAGCACCGCCGACACCAGTTCAACGCAGCGACCGGCGTAATCGGGGATCGGCGCCGTGCCGTCGTCGGCGCGGTCGTACTGGCGGCTCGGCAGCTCGACCAGCCGCCCGGTCGGCTCCTTCACGAGGTAACGGCGCCACACCGGCATATCCGTCTCCCGTCTGGTTTCCCCATGGGCTGAAAAAAGGGTACACCAGACCGGACCGCGACGGAACAGCCCCTTTCCGGCTTCGGCCGGGACCGGACAGCACTCACCGGAGGAGAGGCGCGGCTCAACCTTCGGGAACGGGAAGGGTTTAGCCTGATGAAACTTCTGCGATTCGGCCCGCCGGGCCATGAGCGTCCGGGCCTTCTGGACCGCAACGGCGTGATCCGCGACCTGTCGGGCGTGGTGTCGGACATCGGACCGGCCACCCTGACCGAGGACGGTCTGGCCCATCTGCGCACGCTCGACACCGACCGGCTGGCCCAGGTGCCGGACGGGGCCCGGCTCGGCCCCTGCGTCACCGGCGTGTCCAAGGTGGTCTGCGTCGGGCTGAACTACCGCGCCCACGCCGCCGAATCCGGCCTGCCCGAGCCGGCGGAGCCGGTGCTGTTCATGAAGGCGACCACCTCCATCTGCGGCCCCAACGACCCGGTCCAGATGCCGCGGGGCGCCACCAAGCTCGACTGGGAGGTCGAACTCGGCATCGTCATCGGGCGCACCGCCCGCTACGTCGATCAGGCCGACGCCTTCGACCACATCGCCGGCTATTGCGTGCTCAACGACGTGTCGGAGCGCGCCTTCCAGACCGAGAGCACCGGCCAGTGGGTGAAGGGCAAGAGCGCCGACAGCTTCTGCCCGATCGGCCCCTGGATGGTCACCCGCGACGAGGTGCCCGACCCGCAGGCGCTGCGCCTGTGGCTGGAGGTGGACGGCCAGCCGATGCAGGACAGCACGACCGCCGACATGATCTTCGGCGTCGCCGAGATCGTGTCCTACATCAGCCGCTTCATGACCCTGCTGCCGGGCGACGTCATCGCCACCGGCACGCCGCAGGGCGTGGCGCTGGGCCGCGGGCCGAACCATCCCTGGCTGCAGCCCGGCCAGACCATGCGCCTGGGCGTCGAAGGGCTGGGCGAGCAGCGCCAATCCGTCCGGGCCTTCGAAGGCTGAGCGGCGCCGGGACCGGAATGGGAGTGTCTTCGATGAAGCGAAAAAGCCGTCTGGCCGCGTGGCTGCTCGCCGCCGGCCTCGGCACCCTGGCTGTGTCCAATTCAGCCAGAGCCGAGGATGGCGCGGCGGCGCTGGCCGGGAAGACCTGCGGCACACTGGAGTCGCGGGTGGCGGAGATCCCCGGCTCCGGCCCGGTGTTCCTGCGCAGCTACGACAGCAGCTTCGGCGTCGGCCAGACGTCGGAGCTGCCGCTGCGCGAGGCCGCCTTCACCTACGACAACGCTCTGGCGGTCATCGCCCTGGTCGCCTGCGGAAAGACGGAGCCGGCGCTGCGCATCGGGGAATCGCTGCTCTCCGCCGCCACGCTGGACCGCGCGCGGCGCCAGGGGCGGCTGCGCAACACCTACCGCGCCGGCGCCCAGACCCAGAAGCCGATCCCGCCCAACGGCTGGTGGGACGTCACCGCCAACCGCTGGTTCGAGGACGCCTATCAGGTCGGCTCCGCCACCGGCAACGTCGCCTGGGCAGGCTTGGCGCTGATGACGCTGGGCGAGGCAACGGGCGAGGAGCGCTTCCGCAACGGCGCCGCGGAGCTGGCCCGCTGGGTGGTGGCGAACACCGCCGACCCGCGCGGGCCGGGCGGCTTCAACGGCGGCGTCCAGGGCTTCGACGACAAGCCGCAGGCCCTGACCTGGAAGGCGACGGAGCACAACACCGACCTCGTCGCCCTGTTCGGCTGGCTGGAACGCAGCGGCACCCCCAGGGAAGGGGGCGGCGATTGGGCCGGGCCGGAGAAGGCGGCGCGCGGCTTCCTCGACCGCATGTGGGCGGACGGCGGCGGGCATTTCCCCACCGGCACGGCGCCGGACGGGATGACGGTCAACCGGGCCACGTCCGGCCTCGACGCCCAGCTCTGGCCGCTGCTGCTGCGCGGCGCGCCGGAGGCATGGCGGGCGGCGCTGGATTATGCGGAGAAGGCCCACGGGGTCGACGGTGGTTTCGACTTCAACGACGACCGCGACGGGATGTGGGTGGAGGGCACGGCGCAGGCCGCGCTGGTCTACCGGCTGCTGGGGCGGTCCGATGAGGCGCAGCGGCTTCTGGCCGAGGTCGGCAAGGAGGTCAGCCGCGGCGGCCATGTCTGGGCGACGCGCGAGGACAGCATCACCACCGGCCTCGCCATCGGGCCGGACAGCACCACGGACGATTTCCGCTACTACCGCCGCCCCCATCTGGCGGTGACGGCCTGGACGGTCCTGGCCGCCGTGGGCTGGAACCCGTTCACCGGCGAACGGGTGAAGTAGACGGATGAGAAGCCCCTCTCCCGCCTCGGGAGAGGGTGGCGCCGAAGGCGCCGGGTGAGGGTCGTGCAAGGATCAACGCGCTGATCCGTTGCCGCACCCTCACCCTTCCCGCGCCTTGCGCGGGCCCCTTCCCTCTCCCGGGGCGGGAGAGGGAGGTTCAAAGCCTTACTTGCGGACCTTGTTGATCTCGCCCTGCAACTCGTTCAGCAGGTCGGCGCCGCCGTCGGCGGCGAACTTGTCCATGGCCGGCTTGACCATCTCACGCATACGGCCCAGCTCGGCGTCGCTCAGCTCGTTGATCTGCATGCCCTTGTCCTTCAGGTAGGCGATGCTCTGCTTCGACGCCTCGCGGCTGTCCTTGCGCTCGAAGTCGCGCGAGGCGGCGGCGGCCTCGTTGATGATCTTGCGCTCGTCGTTCGACAGGCCGTCGTACCAGCGCTTGGAGGCCAGGACGATCCACGGGCTGTAGACGTGCTTGGAAATGGTCAGGTACTTCTGGACCTCGTAGAACTTCGAGGACTGGATGGTGGTGACCGGGTTCTCCTGGCCGTCCACGGTGCCCGTCTCCATGGCGGTGAACAGCTCGGAGAAGGACAGCGGCACGGCGTTGGCGCCGAAGCCGTTGAACATGTCGATGTAGACCGGGTTCTGCATGACGCGCAGCTTGATGCCCTTCAGGTCCTCGACCTTCTCGACCGGGCGCTTGCTGTTGGTCAGGTTACGGAAGCCGTTCTCCCAGTAGACGAGCCCGACGAGGCCCTTGTCGTTCAGCTTGGCCGCCAGCTTCTGGCCGAACGGGCCGTCGAACACGGCGTCGGCCTCCTGCTCGTTGTTGAACAGGAACGGCAGGTCGAAGACGGCGAAGTCCTTGACGATGCCGACCAGCGTGGCGGTCGAGCCGACCATCATCTCCTGCGCGCCGCCAATCAGGGCGTTCTGCATCTGGATGTCGCTGCCCAGGCTGGCGTCGGCGAAGCCCTTGACCTTCAGCTTGCCGCCGGAGCGCTTGGACATCTCCTCGACGAAGAACTTCACGGCGCGGCCCTGGTTGCTGCTCTCCGACAGGCCGTAGCCGAAGCGGATCAGCCGCGGCTTGATGTCCTGGGCGGAGGCGGCGACGGGGGCGAGGATGGCGGCGGCGAGGCCGGTCGCCAGAAGGACGGAACGGAGCAGCTTCATGGGTCGGTTCTTCCCTGTGAGCGTTTGTGATTAATGGCGGAACAGAGTCAGCGGGGCCGTGACGATCTCCGGAACGGCGATCAGCAGGCTCAGCAGAAGCAGGTAGGTCAGCAGGAACGGCCAGATGCCGCGCGTGGCGCTTTCCAGCGAGATGCGGGCGACGCCGCACACCACGTTCAGCACCGTGCAGACCGGCGGATGGATCAGGCCCAGCGTGCCGGTCAGGACGAACATCACGCCGAAATAGGTCGGGTCGATGCCCGCCGCCGCGGCCAGCGGGGTTAGTACCGGGCCCAGCACCAGGATCGTCGGCGTCAGGTCCATCACCGTTCCGACGGCCAGCAGCAGCAGCGTGATGGCGACCATCAGCAGCTTCGGCTCGTGCAGCAGCGGGGCCAGCATCTCGTTCATCTGCTGCGGCAGGTCGGCCAGGGTCACCATGTAGGACGACACCAGAGCCGCCGCGCACAGGAACATCACCGTGCTGGTGGTGCGCGCGGCCTGGACCAGCAGCGGCACCAGATCCTTCAGCGTCACCTGCCGGTAGACGAACAGCGCCACGACCAGCGAATAGACGGCGGCGACCACCGCGGCCTCGGTCGGGGTGAAGATGCCGCCGCGCAGGCCGCCGATGATGATGACCGGCAGGGCCAGCGCCCAGACGCCCTCGACCAGCGCGGTGCGGCGCTCGCCCCAGCTCGCCTTGGGCTGCAGCTTCACGGTCATGCCGCGCACCACGAACATCCAGGTGATGACCAGACCGGCGCCCATCAGCAGGCCGGGCACGATGCCGGCCATGAACAGGCCGCTGATCGAGGTGTTGGTGGTCACGCCGAAGATGATGAAGGGCATGCTGGGCGGGATGATCGGGGCGATGATGCCGCCCGACGCGATCAGGCCGGCGGAGCGCGGCACCGGGTAGCCGTTGTCGCGCATCATCGGGATCAGCAGCGTGGCGAGCGCCGCCGTGTCGGCGATGGCCGAGCCGGACAGGCTGGCCAGCATCACCGACGCGCCGATGGTCACGTAGCCCAGGCCGCCGCGGATGTGCCCGACGAGGCTGACCGCGAGGTTGATGATCCGCTGCGAGATGCCGCCGGCGTTCATCAGCTCGCCGGCCAAAATGAAGAAGGGCACCGCCATCAGCGGGTAGTTGTCGGCGCCGCTCAGCATGTTCTGGGCGACGAGCTGGGCGTCGAAGAAGTCGAGATGCACCATCAGCGCCACGCCCGTCAGCATCAGGGCGAAGGCGATGGGCATGCCGAGCAGCATCAGGCCGAACAGCGAGGAGAGGAAGACCGCAAGGGCCATGGAACGGGCTCCGCTTTCAGAAGGCCGGACGGAATCAATGCTCGGCGATGGCGCCGCCCTGCGGGGCGGTGACGCCGTGGGGGTCGCCGTTGCCGGGGATGTGCGCCGTCGCGTCGCCCGACAGGATTTTCCAGAGGTTGGCGAGGATCGTCAGCGCCATGGCGATCGCCGGGAAGAAGCCCGCGGCGGCGTAGAAGGCCATGGGGAAGCTGAGCACGGTGGAGCGCGTCTCCATCCCGATCAGAAGCTGGAACCAGCTCCCCTGGATGAACAGCCACAGCGCGTAGATCATCAGCAGATGGCTGATGACGGCGCAGGCCCGGCGGACACGAGCCGGCAGGCGGGCCTGGAGAATGTCCAGCCCGAGATGCTGGTGGCGGCGCAGCGCCAGCGTCGCGCCCAAAAAGACCAGCCAGACGAACATCAGGCGGGCCAGCTCCTCGGCGGCGACGATGCCGCTGTTGAAACCGTACCGCAGAACCACGTTGCCGAAGACCAGCGCCACCATCACGGCGAGCATCAGCGCCATGATCCATTCGGTGACCATCTCCAGCGCTTCCACCACGCGCTTCATGCACACTCCTCGGCCTGCCTCGCGGCGGGGCTCACCTGATCGGAAGGGGCGGCGGCAGGGGACGGCGCGGGAAGGCACGCAGGGCGCGACGCACCGGCAGCGGGGCCGGGCGGCGGGTCGGGGTTCCTCCCACTTGGTCTCTTGCCGGGGTCTCTTGCCGGGACCTTGAATTTTCTGTGTCGGAAAATAGAGGAGTCCCGCAACCGAGTGAAGAAGATTTTCTTCATATCGGCGCTGAAACCGTCCAACGATCGGCATAGTGACGAAAATTATCTTCACAAGCTACGTCGCGCCGCATAGCTTGGGGCCCATGGAAGGCGGCGCGACGACCTAGCCGCGCGGGCCAGGGCACGCTATGCCGCTCGCGGCGGCAGTGGTACGGTCCCGCCGCCCAACGACGCCCGGAGCCAAGAACGCCGGGGCCCAAGAACGCTTTCAGGGATGGACGGTCCGTTTCGATGCTCCAGCCGGTGAACATCCTCGATCACATCCGCGGCCGCCTGCCGGAGTTGAAGCGTTCCGAGGCCCAGGTCGCCGAGATGGTGCTGGCCGAGCCGCAGAAGGTCCTGGGGCAGAGCATCACCGTTCTGGCCCAGGCCGCTGGGGTCAGCGAGGCGACCGTCGTCCGCTTCTGCCGCAGCATCGGCTGCGCCGGCTTCCCCGATTTCAAGCTCCGTCTGGCCGAGGGGCAGGCCCGTGGCACCCCCTTCGTCAGCCAGGACGTGGCGCCGGACGACGAAACTCCGACCGTCGCGCGAAAAATCTTTTCATCCGCCGCCGCCGCCCTGAACGACGCGGCCGGCGCTCTCGACATGGCGGCGGTCTCCCGCGCCGTGGAGTTGCTAGCCGACGCCTCCAGCATCCTGTGCATCGGCACCGGCGCCTCGGCGGTGGTGGCGGAGGACGCGGCGCACAAGTTCATGCGCTTCGGCATGGCGGCGCAGGCCAGCGCCGACCCGATGATGGTCCGCATGCTGGCGGTCAATCTGGGGGCGCGCGGCGTCCTGCTGGCGATCTCCAACACCGGGCGCACGATCATGGTGACGGAGCTGGCGCAGATGGCCCGCGACCTGGGCATCCCGGTGATCGCGATCACCGCGCCGGGCTCGCCGCTGGCCGCGGTGTCGTCGGTCGCCATCGGCCACACCCCGGTCGAGGACGCGGAGATCTACACGCCGATGGCCTCCCGCCTCGTCCATCTGGCGATCATCGACGTGCTGTCCACCGGTGTGGCCCTGAAGCTCGGCGCCGAGGCGCGGCACCATCTGGCGAAGGTCAAGGCCGTGCTGTCCGGCACCCGCTCCTCCCACGGCAAGCCCGCCCGGGGGCGCCAGCGGGCGTAACTTGTTCCCTCTCCCGGGACGGGAGAGGGCGATGAACAGCGCCACTCTTCCTCCCCCCTTGCCATCCGGGCCGGCTTGGTCCAATTGGTGCGCCGCCGTTCCCGATTCACAGACAGTTCCCGCCCATGCCCGCTATTGCCCTCAGCGTCGCTCCGATGATGGATGGGATCTACCGAGAACGTAGTGCATTGATTTTTATGCACTTTTAAGCGAGACGAAGCGACGTGTTGGTCAAAATGTTGGCGCGTTGTC